>NZ_LJJX01000036.1:0-74960 GCF_001421075.1 Frankia sp. CpI1-P
GGGGGAAGATCCCCGCGCGTGCGGGGACGACCGCCCCTCCCTCATGCAGTTCGCATTTATTCACGGAAGATCCCCGCGCGTGCGGGGACGACTAACAGTGAATGAAAGTCGGATCCGGTCAAGCGGGAAGATCCCCGCGCGTGCGGGGACGACTAAACCTGAATCAGATCAGCCGACGCCCCCCGGGGAAGATCCCCGCGCGTGCGGGGACGACAGCAGCGCCGTACCGGCCTCCGCGCTCACCCGGGGAAGATCCCCGCGCGTGCGGGGACGACACTTGCTGAGCTGGGACTTTAGCAACAGAGCGGCGCAATTTGCATCGGTAGGGACGCGGGACGTTCGCCAGCCTTGCCGCGTCCCGTACGAGTAGCGCGGATTTGGAGGGGGCGAGTAGGCCGACCGAGGGGATGCGTCTGGCTGCCGTGCCGGCGCCGGAGCGACGCTGGCTGGTGGATCAGGGCGTGGGGTCGTGCTCGGNGGCGAGAGCGTGGGCGACGCCGTCGAGCACCATGTCGAGGCCGGCGGCGAAGTCGGCGGCGGCGCGCTCGCGGGCCGGCTCGGACGCGGGCGTCAGCAGCGCGCCGGAGGTGTAGAAGAACAGCACGCGCAGCACCCGGTCGGCNCCGTCGGGGGTGAAGCCGGTCTGGGTGAGCGCCGCGTGCAACGGGTGGTAGAGGCGGGCGGTGATGGGGTCGTCGGCGTGCGCCGCGAGGTGGGCCGCGAGGCCCCGGCAGCTTCCAACCACCTCGTGCATCCGGAGCAGGAACGAGCGCAGCCGGGGGCGCCAGTCCGCGTCGGGCGTGTCGGCGTCGAGGACCCGCGTGTACAGCTCGGCGGTGACCAGGCGGAGCAGGTCGTCCTTGGTCGCGACGTGCTTGTAGGTCGCGCCGAGCGACACCCCGAGGGACTGGGAGAGGCGCCGCATCGTCAGCCCCTCGACGCCGTCCCGCTCGATGATCGACAGCGCGGTCGCGACGATCTCGGCCTCGCGCAGGACACTCTGGCGGGGGGCTCGGGGGTCGACGGTACGCGCGCCCCGCGCGCCGGGCGGGTCACGGTCCATCCGCTCAGCGTACGAGCCGCTTGCCAGGCCCGACCGGATCCACCCGGCCACCGTCGTCCCGCCACCGTCGTCCCGCCACCGGGTCCCGACGCGGATGCGGTCCGTACTGGACGTACGACGAAGCGCGTGGTCTTCTTCTACAAGACGTAGAAGCTGTGGCTCCGGACACAGNCTCCGGGCGCAGGATCCGGACACGCGGAAGGCGGCCGGCATGGCAGAGATCGAGCTGTCCACCGGAACGATCGACTACGAGGACACCGGCGGCCCCGGCCCCGTCCTGGTGCTGCTGCACGGACTGCTGATGGACGCCTCGCTGTGGACCGGCCCGGTCGCGGAGCTCGCCGCCGACCACCGGTGCGTGGTCCCGACCCTGCCCCTGGGGGCGCACAGCCATCCCATGCACCCCGACGCCGACCTCTCGCTACCCGGACTCGCCCGCCTCGTCGCGGAGCTGCTCGCCCGACTGGACCTGCACGACGTCACCCTGGTCGGCAACGACACCGGTGGCGCGTTGGTGCAGCTCGTCGTGCGGGACGGCGCCGCGCGGGTAGGCCGGATCGCGCTCGTCTCCTGCGAGGCGTTCGACAACATCCCGCCAGGTCTGACCGGGCGGACGCTGGCCCTGGCCGGTGCGCTGCCACCGGCGCTGTTCGGCCTGGTCATGCAGCAGATGCGGCTGCGGCCGATGCGCCGCGCGCCGATCGCCTTCGGCTGGCTGACGGCCCGTGGGGACGCCGCGACCGCCCGGTGGATGCAACCGCTGCTGCGCCGCGGCGAGAGTTGTGGGGGCATCCGCCGCGACACCGTGCGGGTGCTGCGCTCGCTGCGCCCGGCGCGGGAGCTCCTGCTCGACGCTCCCGCCTACCTGTCGAGCTTCACCGGCCCCGCCCTGGTGGTCTGGGCCGCCGAGGACCGGGTGATGCCGCCCGAGCACGGCCGCCGTCTCGCCGAACTCCTCCCCCGGGGACGGCTGGTCGAGGTGGCCGACACCCGCACCCTCATCCCTCTGGACCAGCCAGCCGAACTCGCCAAGATCCTTCGCAACTTTGCCACCGACCCCCGAGGATGATCCCCGCCCGTACGGGGACGACGAGTTCATCGCCGACGCGGCACGGACGGGTCCGGAAGACCCCCGCGCGTGCGGGGACGACCGCCGCTCGCCGGTCAGACGGCGGCGGCCTCGGCCTCGGGGGTGGTCAGGATCTGGCGGGTGGTGGCGAGCAGGACGGCCTGCGTCGCAGTTCAGGGAACCTGACGGCGATGCCACTGGGGTGTCGAGGGTCACAACCAGGGGGCCCACCGGTGTTCGGATCGCCCCCCGGCGACGCGGTCGATAGCATCGGGCGTCCCGAACCCCGTCCGACGAACCCCGTCCGACGAACGCCGACGCCCCCCAGCAGGAGGCAGGGCTGCCATGTCTCGTGCGCAGGACCTGACAGCGTCCGACGAGGGGTCGCAGTCCGACGCCCCCCGGCGCCGCATCGGCCGGCCGCTCGCCTACGCGCCCGAGGAAGAGCGCTCGATGATGATCCGGGCGGCCTACCGGGTGCTGGCGCGCGCGGATTCGGGCTCCGTCACCGTCAGCGAGATTCTCACCGAGGCGCAGCTTTCGACCCGGTCGTTCTACCGGCACTTCAAGTCGAAGGACCAGCTACTGCTGTCGATGTTCGAAGAGGAAAGCGAACGGGCGACGGCCCANCTCACGGAGCGGTTGGCCAGCGCGCCCGATCCGTATACGGCAATCGGCGAATGGATTCGCTTCTACATCCAGCTCGCCTTCGAACCGCGGCGGCATCGCCGGACCCTCGTCATGCAGACGCTCGAGCTCCACCGCGTCGCCGGGTACGCCGAGACGCTCGCGCGGCATCAGGAGCTGAACAGGGCTCCACTCATCCAGGCCCTCGAGGCCGGCGCGGCGCAGGGGACCTTCCGACACACCCGGCCGGCGAGCGATGCAGTCATGATCCAGGACATTGCCAACAATGTCCTTCTGCGACGTCGCGACGGGATCGAACAGAACGACAGTGAAACCGTCATGGCCACGATCTGCGAATTCCTGAGCCGGGCCATCGGCGTGCAGCACTAACCCGGCTTCCGGAACGGTCACACCTGGTACGCGTCAANGCGCGGCGGCCGGACGAGAACGCCACGGGCAGCCGTGATCCTCCCCGTCCGGCGGCCCCACCTGGGCTGACGCTCGACTGCCGGGGCATCCGGACGCGGACCGGCATAAGCTGATCTGGTCCGCCGCGCAGCCACCCGACAATGGGGCCGCGCATTACCCGGACACCTGCCGAACGATGCAGGAAACAGCGTGACCAGGACGATCGAAAGGCAGACCCATGAAATTCGGCGTGCAACACGNCATCGGTGATCCGCAGTGGCGGCCCGAGGTGCTGGACCAGCGGAACATCACCCCGTGGGTGCGTGCGGCCGAGGAGAGCGGGTGGTCCGGCATTGCCTTCACGGATCACCCGGCGCCATCCACAAAATGGGCGAACGCCGGCGGCGAGGGCAGTTCCGAGCCTTTCTCGTCCCTGGCCTTCTGTGCCGCGCTGACCGAGGACATCACGTTAATCACCCTGGTGACCGTGCTGCCCTACCGTAATCCGTTATTCACCGCGCACCAGATCCGCACGCTGGACCGGCTGAGCGGGGGACGACTCGTCGTCGGCGTCGGCACCGGCTATCTGCGGGGCGAGTTCCGCGCCTCCGGTGCCGATTTCGACCGACGGCGCGAGCTGTTCGACGAGGCGCTGGAGATCCTCACCGCGGACACCGCCGTCGAGGAGATCGCCCACCGGGGAATCGGCTTCGAGACGTCCGGCACCGCGCTGCGACCGCCGTCGATCCAACGACCGCACCCGCCGCTGTGGGTACACGCGAACAGCAGATGGGGCCTGGATCGGGCGGCCCGCTTCGGCGGCGGCGCCCTGCTCACCCTCACCACCGAGACGCTGGCCGGCACCATCCGAACCGCCCACGTGCCCGATTCGGCCGCCGTCGGCGAGCGCATCGACCGGCTGCGCGACGCCACGAACGCCGCCGGGCGTGACCCGGCCGAGGTCACCGTCGCCCTCGGCGGGGTCCTGTCCCTGCTCGACGTCCGTCAGGGCTGGAACGTCGACCAGGTCCGCGCCGACATCGCCGAATACGAGAGCCTCGGCGTGGACTGGCTCATCTTCAACGTGATCGGCGACGATCCCGCCGCGTCCGAGGAGACGGTGCGCCGCTTCGGCGAGGAGATCATCCTCGCCAAGGACTAACCGCGCCCGGCCGGTTTTCCGTCCGCGTGGAAAACCGGCCCGCGCCGGCGCCGGCACCGCGGTGACGTCGTTTATCCGGTGACCCAGTAGTCGGCGTCGTCGGCGGAGCCGGCGACCACGTCCGACGACGGGCGGGGTCGGGGGGCCGCGCCGACCAGCCACATCCGGGCCGGCCGATGGCTGCGCCAGCCGCTTCCGGCCCCGGCCCCGGCGCCGGAACCGGGTCCCCAGGCCGGCACGGCCCGCAGGACACGCGGGGGGGCCGCGGCGACCACGGCGTCGGCGAACGCCGCGAGCTGCTCCGGGCGGCGCCGGGTCCCCGCCGTCGGCTGGGCGGCAGCGGCGGCCGGGTGGGCGGCAGCGGCGGCCGGGTGGGCGCCGGCGCGTCGGGGGCCGTCGAAGGTCACCATGCCCCGGGCTCCGATCAGCGTCGCGAGCTCGGCGACCTGCGCGGCCGGCTGCGACCCCACCGGCTCTCCTGCGCCGCTCCGCTCTCCCCCGCCGCGCGGGTCGCTGGTGACCAGCCACACCGGTAGCCGGGACAGCCCGGCGCGGCGCCGGCGCACGAGCCGACGGGCGTCGCAGGACCACCGTCCGGCAAACAGCGCACCGGTGACGATCACCGCGTCGTAGGATGCCACCTCCCGCACCTGCCGCGCCGGTAGCACGTCTGCCTCGAGACCGCGGGCGGTCAACGCCGCGCCGATCATCGCGGCCAGGTCGCCGGCCCCGCCACACCCGGTTCCGAACGCCACCAGAGCTCGCGTCATCGCACCCCTCCCAACCTTGCGTCCAGGGCCGTCGAGGTGGACCGCACGCGATCGACTCGAGCCCGTAACCCAGTGGACATCCGTGGCGGGGCACACACCACCTGTCGAACGTCACGTCCGGCGAGCCATCCGGACCTGATCCGACGGGCACGGTCGGACCCCGGCGGACCGCCGCGGACCGACCCGAGGGTCCGGATCGGCAGGCGGCAGACCGTGCGCACCGCCCCGCGATGTGCTCCCCGCGTGCCGATCAGCGGCGCAGCCAGCGACGCAGGCGGGGGCGCGCGGCCCGCGCCCAGGTGGCCTCGAAGGCGGCCCGGGTCGCGGCCGCGCGGGCCCGCTCGTCCCCGGCGAGCAGTCCGTAGGTGAAGGAGGATTCGCCCGCGAGGTTCGCGGCGACGGCGAACTCGCGCAGCCGGGCCTGCGCGACGACGCAGTCCTGGTGCTCGCCGAGCTCGTTCTGGATCCGCTTCGCCGCCTTCGCGAGCGTCGCCGCGTCGCCGCCGTGGACGGGCACCATCAGCTCGCTTGCATAACGCAGCCGCTTCGCGGCCTTGCGGGCACCGTGGTAGGCGACGTCGCGGTCGGCTCCGGCGGGGGCCCGCCGGGCGCGTTCGACCCGCCGGACGAGCGTGCGATCCACCTTGGCAACGAGCTTCGGCAGCACGGTGCCGGCCGGGCGCCGGGCCCGCTCGGTCTGCCCGACGTCGGCGACGAAGCCGAGCAGCGTCTCGATGAACCCGAAGTACCGCTCGCCGCGCAGGTAGGCCAGCGCCTCCTCGCGGCTGCGCAGCCGCTCACCGAGCAGCGCCTCCTGGACGCGGGCGGCCACCGGGCCGAGCACCAGTTCGCCGGGCTGCCCGGCGAGCTCGCCGGCGAAGCGGGCAAGCTGGACCTCGGCGTCGCGGGGCCGTCCGAGCACCTCGCCGATCTCGCGCAGGCCGGCTTCGATCTCGGCGGCCCGCTCGGCGTCGAACAGCGGCCGGAAGGTCTGGATGGTGCTGCGCAGCCGCCGGGCCGCGACCCGCATGTCGTGGACGGCCTCAGGCGCGTCGACACGCACCGCGGGGTCGCGGTCGAGCAGCGCCGCGGTGTGCTCGGCCAGGTAGGCGTGGACGACCCGGGCCGCGCTGTCGGAGGCGGCGAGCCGGGCCGGGCCGGGCTGCACGTCGGGACCGCCGAGCTCGACGGCGAGGGCGCGCTGCAGCTTCGACGGTGACGGCGCGGGCCTCGCGCCGGCCCGGTGCAGGGCCTTGCTGGCGGCGGGCAGCACGTTCACCCCGGACGGGTCGAGCGCCTCGAGCTCGACCTCCCGCCACCGCGACACGATGGTGCGCTCACCCATCGTCCGCGCGTTGACCCGGTCGTCGGCGACCTCGATGAGGTCGTGGCCGGCGGCGTCGCGCAGCCGCCGGGTGCGCCGGACGGTCGTGATCGACGCCACCGGTCGAAGCGAGGCACCCCGCAGCCGCACGGCGACGAGGTCCAGCAGCTCCGGCGGGATCTGCGACGGTTCGCCGAGCGGGCGGCCGATCTCGTCACGGGCCCCGTCGGCGGTGGGGATCTTCAGATGCCAGCCCTCGTCGGCGCCACCCTCCCGGCGGCGCAGCGTCAGGTGGTTGCGGGCCAGGCGCAGGTCGTCGGTGTCGTAGTAGACGGCGTCGAGGTGCCGCTCGTCCGGGTCGGCGACGGAGGCGACCCCCCGCACCCCGTCGAAGGCGGGGAGCGCGAACATCTCGTCCACCGCGAACTTCCGCTCGACCTCATGCGTCACTGCCACGACTGGCCTCCATCCGGTGCTATCAGCGCACCAATGCCCTGCCCACGGTCGAAAAACCCTGCCGGGACGAGATGGGATCGCGTGGCGACCCGCGGCGACCCGCGGCGACCCGCGGTGGTCAGGCCAGCGCGACCCGGTGGGCGCCGGTGTAGAGGTTCATCGAGTCCCCGCGGACGAAGCCGGCGAGCGTCATCCCCGCCTCCTCGGCGAGATCCACCGCCAGCGTCGAGGGCGCGGACACCGCGACGAGCATCGGCACACCGGCCATCAGCGCCTTCTGCACCAGTTCGAACGACGCCCGGCCGCTGACGACCAGCGCGTGGCCGGCCAGCGGCACCAGGCCGTCGCGCACCGCCGCGCCGATCACCTTGTCGACCGCGTTGTGCCGCCCGACGTCCTCCCGCACGGCCCGCAGCACGCCGTCGGCGTCGGCGAGCGCCGCCGCGTGCAGCCCGCCGGTGGTGGCGAACAGCCGCTGCCCCACCCGCAGGGCGTCGGGCAGGCCGGTCACGGTCGCCGCGTCGAGGCGCAGCGGGTCGTCGGCGACGGTGAACCGGCTGCGCAGCCGGACCGCGTCGATGCTGGCCTTCCCGCACAGGCCGCACGAGCTGGTGGTGTAGAAGTTGCGGGTCACGTCGACCTCGGGCGGGGCGACCCCGGGGGCCAGCGCCACGTCGAGCACGTTGTAGGTCGGGCGGCCATCGGCGTCGACCGCGCCGTCCCTCCCCGACGCACCGTCCCTCCCAGACGCACCGTCCCTCCCGACGCAGTAGCGCATCGATGCCACGTCGGCGGCACCGGCGATCATGCCCTCGCCGAGCAGGAACCCCAGCGCCAGATCCATGTCGTCGCCGGGGGTGCGCATCGTCACCGCCAGCGCCCGCCCGCCGACCCGGATCTCCAGCGGTTCCTCGCCGACCACCGTGTCCGGGCGGACCGTCGTGGCGACCCCGGCCCGGACCCGGGTCACCCTGCGTCGCGCCGTCGCCCGCCCCATCAGCGCGTCCCGCCCACCGGCTCGCGCGCCGGCTCCAGCCGGATGATCAGCGATTTGGAGGTCGGGGTGTTGCTGCGGGCGGCGGTGGAGTCCAGCGGGACCAGGACGTTGGTCTCGGGGAAGTAGGCGGCGGCGCAGCCCCGCGCGGTCGGGTACGCCACCGCCCGGAAGTTCTCCGCCCGCCGTTCCCCGTCCGTCCACACGCCGACGAGGTCGACGTGCACGCCGTCGACGAGGCCGAGCGCGGCGAGGTCGTCCGGGTGGACGAACACCACGCGGCGGCCCCGGCGGACCCCGCGGTAACGGTCGTCCATCCCGTAGATCGTCGTGTTGTACTGGTCATGCGAACGCACCGTCTGCAGCAGCAGATGCCCGGGCGGGACGCGCAGCACGTCGCAGACGTTCTCGGTGAACGCCGCCCGCCCGTCCGGCGTCGGGAAGGTGCGGCTGTCGCGCGGCGGATGCGGAAGCTGGAAGCCACCCGGCGCGGCGAGCCGGGCATCGAAATCCTCGAACCCCGGCACCACCCGGGCGATGTGACCGCGGATCCGTCGGTAATCGCCGGCCAATCCCGCCCAGTCCACCGAGTCGTCCGAGTCGTCCGCCCGGCCGGCGAGGGTGGCTTCGGCGAGGCCGCAGACGATCGCGACCTCCGAGCGCAGCTCCGCCCCGGCCGGGGGCAGCGTGCCACGGGAGGCGTGCACCATGCCCATCGAGTCCTCGACGCTGACCTGCTGCGGCCCGCCGGCCTGCACGTCGACCTCGGTACGCCCCAGCGTCGGCAGGATCAGCGCCGCACGGCCCGTCACCGCGTGCGAGCGGTTCAACGTCGTCGACACCTGCACCGTCAGCCGACACGCCCGCATCGCCGCCTCGGTCACCGCCGAATCCGNACCGGCCGCGACGAAATTCCCACCCAGGCCGAGGAACACCCGCACCCGACCGTCACGCATCGCCCGGATCGTCTCCACCACGTCATGCCCATGCGCACGCGGCGGAGCGAAGGAGAACTCGGCACCCAACGCGTCGAGAAACGCGTCGGGCATCTTCTCCCAGATTCCCATCGTGCGGTCACCCTGGACGTTGGAATNCCCACGCACCGGGCACACCCCCGCCCCCGGCCGGCCGATGTTCCCCCGCAGCAGCAGGAAGTTCACGACCTCCTGGATCGTCGCCACCGAGTTGGCGTGCTGGGTCAGTCCCATCGCCCAGCAGACCACGACCCGGTCGGCGGCCAGCACTCGACGGGCCAGCTCGTCGATCTCGGCGGCGGCGAGCCCCGTCGCCGCGGCGACGTCGGCGTCGGACAGGTGCCCACGAACATGGTGGGCGAACTCGGTGAATCCGCTGGTGTGCTCGGCGAGGAAGGCGTGGTCGAGCACCGTGCCGGGGGCCGCGTCCTCCGCGGCCAGCAGCCGGCGTGACAGTGCCTGGAACAGCGCCATGTCCCCGTTCAGCCGGATCTGCAGGAACTGGTCGGCCAGCGCCGTGCCGCGCCCGAGCACCCCCCGCGCCTGCTGCGGATTGCGAAAGCGCAGCAGCCCCGCCTCCGGCAGCGGGTTCACCGCGACGATGCTGCCGCCGGCGCGCTTCACCCGTTCCAACGAACTGAGCATCCGCGGATGATTCGTCCCCGGATTCTGACCCACCACCAGCACCAGATCCGCGGACTCCAGATCGGCCAACGTCACCGACCCCTTACCCACCCCGATCGTCGAGGTCAACGCCGCCCCGGACGACTCGTGGCACATGTTCGAACAGTCCGGCAGGTTGTTCGTCCCGAACATCCGCGCGAACAACTGCCACACGAACGCCGCCTCGTTGCTGGTGCGACCGGAGGTGTAGAACGCGGCCTCGTCCGGGCTGTCGAGTGCCGCCAGTTCGGCGGCGACGATCCCGAACGCCTCGTCCCAGCCCACCGGGGCGTAGTGATCCGCGCCCGGCGCCTTGTACACCGGCTCCACGATCCGACCCCGGCTGCCCAACCAGTGACCGGAGCGGCCGGCGAGGTCGGACGCCGGCTGCGCGGCGAAGAACTCCCGCGTCACCCGGCTGCGCGTCGCCTCCTCCGCCACCGCCTTCGCGCCGTTCTCGCAGAACTCGACGACGGACCGCTCCCCCGGCGCCGGCTCCGGCCACGCACAGCCCGGACAGTCGAACCCGTGGTCCTGGTTGACCAGCCGCAGCGTCCGCACCGACCGGCCCGGCCCCATCCGCTCCCACGCCTGCGCCAGGGCGTGCCCCACCCCCGGCAGCCCCGCCGCCGACGACGCGGGCGCCCCCACCCGCAGCCGGGCATCGTCATCCCCGAGGTCCCCACCGCCGCTGCCCATGGTTTCCACCATCCTCGCGATCGACGCCGGACACCACCATCAGCGGCCAGGCCCGGCGGGCACCCCGAAGCCGCCAGCTTCCGCCGCCATGGCTGGCCGGGGGACGTACACTCGCGTCTACGTACAAGTTTCTGTACAACGGGAGGCACAGTGAAGACGATGAGCTACTCAGAGTCACGTGCACGCTATGCCGAAGTTCTGACCGCGGTGGCAGATGACCGGGAGGAGGTCGTCATCACCCGGGCCGGACATGAGCCGGTCGTCATCGTCTCCCTGGATGACTACCAGTCCCTCAAGGAGACGGCCTACCTTCTGCGCAGTCCCGAGAACGCCCGCCGGCTCCTGGCCGCCATCGACCGCCTCGAAAGCGGTGCCGGCACCGTACGCGATCTCGTCGAGTGAAGCTCGTCTGGGATGAGAACGCGTGGCAGGACTATCTCTGGTGGCGGACGGAGAACCGCAAGATCCTCAAGCGCATCAACGTCCTGATCCAGGACATAGCCCGGAATGGCAACGACGGCATCGGCAAACCCGAACCCCTCAAGCATGGCTTCCAGGGCTACTGGTCCCGCCGCATCAACGACGAACACCGACTGATCTACAAGATCAGCGACGATCAGATCCNCATCGCCCAGTGCCGGTACCACTACTGAGACGTCCGTAGGCATCGCTTCCCGTGGGGAGCGGCTTAGGTGGCTTATCGACCGGTCCAGGCGGGTGGGCGCTTCTCCAGGAAGGCGCGGACGCCCTCGGCGGCGTCGGCGGAGTCGCGGATCGCGTCGAGGGCGGTGGCAGTGGCCTGCCAGCCGGCGGCGTCGGCGGCCGGGGCGACGGCGTCGTCGACGGCCGCGAGGCAGGCCCGCACGGCGCTCGGCGCGTTGCGGCAGATCCGCTCGGCCAGCGCGAGGGCGGCGTCCAGCGCCCCGCCGGACTCGGCGAGCACGTTGACCAGGCCCGCCTCGTAGGCGCGCCGGGCGTCGAAGGGATCGCCGACGAGGATGAGCTCGCGGGCCAGGTTCAGCGGCAGCGCCCGCGGGCCGCGAAACAGCGCGCCACAGGTCGGGACCACCCCGATCGTCACCTCCGGCAGGCCGAACCGGGCGCCGGCACCCGCCACGACGAGGTCGCAGGCCAGCACGATCTCCAGGCCGCCGCCGAGCGCGGGGCCCTCGACCGCGGCGATGAGCGGCGTGCGGCGACGCCGGCGGACCACGCCGTACTCCCCGCCCCGCTCGGTGACGTAGTCGCCGCCGGCGGTCAGGTCGCTGCCGGCGCAGAACACCGTCGGGGTGCCGGTGAGCACGCCGACCCAGAGGTCGTCGTCGTCGTCGAGCAGGTTCAGCGCGGCGTCGAGGGCGTCGGCCATCGCGCGGTCGACCGCGTTGCGCCGGTTCTCGCGGCGCATCGACACGACCAGCACGTGGCCCTCGCGGCGGACGTCCACCCGTTGCGCGTCCCGGTCCGTCATCGCCCGCTCCACGCCCCGTCCCACCGTGCTTCCCGGCCCCGCCAAGCTTCCCGACCCGCCAAGCTTCCCGACCCGTCAGGCTCTCCGGCCCGTCAGGCTCTCCGGCCCGTCGNCGCCCGGATGACCAGCGCCGGCTGGAGACACAGAATAGCCTTCTGGGCTGGCAGGAACGATGTTTCCGATCCGGCCGCGGCCAGCGCGGTCCGCCCGAGGGGATGTGCGCATGCAGGAACAGCGACGCGGCCGGAAGATCGCCATGGAACGGGCGGAGATCGACGTCTTCCTCACCGAGGAGCGGGTCTGCCGGGTGGCGACGGCCGGCCCCGACGGCCCGCACCTGACGCCGCTGTGGTTCGTGTGGGACGACCAGGCGCTGTGGCTGTGGTCGATCGTGCGCAGCCAGCGGTGGACCGACCTCACCCGCGACCCGCGCGCCGCCGTGCTCGTCGATGCCGGGATCGGCTACGGCGAGCTGCGCGGGGTGGAGCTGCGCGGCCGCTTCGCCCCGGTCGGCGAGGCGCCACGCGCCGACGTGCCGCACCCCGAACTGGAGGTCCCGGAGCGCCTGTTCGCCGCCAAGTACGCCGGCGGCGGCACGACCGAGCCCGACGGCCGCCACGGCTGGCTTCGCCTCGCCCCCGAGAAGATCACCAGCTGGGACTTCCGGAAGCTTTAGCCGGAAGCTTTAGCGGCCGACTCGGGTCAGCAGGCGCGGCGCCAGGCGTCAAGGTCGCGGTTCTTGCGGATGGAGGAGAAACCGGGGACCGCGCAGCGGGCGTCCGTCGGCCCGGCGTCGGTGTACTCGACGTGCAGGACGGCCTTGCCGGCGTCGAGGAACGGACCGTAGGCGTCGCACTCCTCGTAGGTCAGACAGGACTCGACGACCGCGAAGTCGACGTCGCCGACCAGCGCCTCGACCTGGTCCGGGTCGTTCTTCAGCGCGACCCCCATGCCGCGGGCATGCACCTGCTCGGCGGTCCAGNGGTTGAACCGAAGCTGGTCGTCCTCGGTGAGCGGGAAGCCGCTGTCCGTGGAGTAGGCATCCACGTTGTCGGGTTCGACGGCGTCGAAGCCCTTGTCCCGGCAGGTGTCCAACCGGCGCCCGAGCGGCTCGGCCAGCCGCGCCGGCCGGCGAACGTCAAGCCAGGACTCCCCGGGCCAGCCGTCCACCGGCTTGCCGATCAACGTCGGGGGGAAGTCGCTCGCGTCCGGGCGGAAATCCTCCCAGGAACCGACGGAGACATAGCAGATGACGCGCCGGCCAGCCTGATGGAGCCGCGCGATCGCCGAGGCAGGGGTCGTCTCCCAGTCCAGGTCGTAGACGGGCACGTCGACGGACAGGTCCAGGCTGCCAGTCAGCTGCCACTGCCACGCCTGGCCCGGGCTTGGCCGCCAGGCCCCGTCAGCACCGCCACTCGCCGCGGACCCGGTTACGGGGCCGGGGCCGGGGCCGGCGGGGCCGGCGGAATCCCCTCCCGATGCGGCACAGCCCGTCGCGACGAACAGCACCAAGCCGACGAGCGCACGACCAAGGCGGGAGAACATCGCCGCAACCTGCACCGACCGGGGCAACGCATGACATCAACGTAGGGTTTCTGGCGATGGGACGCCCGGCGAAGGGTGGCCGAGGCGGGTGGCGAGCTCGATGACGGAACGGTGGGCGGCGTCGAGTTCCGCCTTCGCCGTGGTGCGCAGCTCGGCCATCGCCGGCACGCGGAAGGCCAGCGTCGCATCGGTCGACACGACCGTCACCGCCATCCCGAGGGAGCGGCCGAGGACCAGCTCGACGGGCGGGACCGCGTGGTCCCAGCCCGCCGTCGGGCTGCCGGGGCCGTACTGCGCGCCGCGGGCGGAGACGACGACGGCCGGGCGGCCGGCCAGCGGCTGCTCCCGGGTGTCGAACGGCGCGGTGACGCCGAGGACGTGCACCTGGTCGATCCACGCCTTGAGCGTGGACGGGATCGACCAGTTGTACATCGGCGCGCCGATGACCAGCACGTCGGCGGCGAGCAGCTCGGCGAGCAGGAGCTCCTGCGTCGCCGCGGCGGCCGGATCGGGTGTCTCCCCCGGACGGCGCAGCCGCGGCGCCCAGTGCAGTGCGGCGTCGCTGAGATGCGGCGGCGGATCGGCGTGCAGGTCGCGGTAGGTCACCGTGTGCTGCGGGCCGAGCCCTTGCCAGGTGTCGGCGAAGGTCCGGGTCAGCGCCCGCGTCGTCGAACCGGTGGGATCGGCGGAGGAGTCCAGGTGCAGCAGTCCGGGCATGCGCACTCCTTGCTGCTCGCGGGCGACGCAGCGCCGACTTTACGCCAGCGACCCGGCCCGAGGCAGGCGGTCTACGCGGCGCCGAGCAGCTTCACCAGCCGCTCGTTGACCGACGCCGCCGTCGCGGCCGGGTCGGCGCCGCCCAGCATCACGGCGCTCACGAGGTCGTCCTGGAGGATCTGCCGAGCCTGGTCGGCGTTCGGGCCGCGCAGCGGCTGGTACGGGGCGACGCTGGTGAACTGGCGGAAGGCGGGCAGGATCTCCGGGGAGGTCATCAGGTACTCGCCGAGGAACTGCCGGCCGTCGACCGTGGACTGCCGCAGCGGCAGGTAACCGATCTTCGCGGTGATGACGGTGAAGCCGGCATCACTGGTCAGGTACTTCAGGAACTGCCAGGCGGCCTGCTGCTTGCGGCGGTCCCTGGTCAGCACGTACAGCCCGGAGCCCGAGTAGGTCGGCCGGGCAGGCTGGTCGCCGAAGGCCGGCAGTCCGGCGGTGCGCAGCGTGAACGATCCCTTCGCCGACCGGTGCAGGCTGGCGAGCACCGCCGTACTCGTCACGAGCATGCCGAGCTTGCCGGCCTTGAACAGGCTCAGGGCGTCGGTCTCGACGATCCTCGGCTGCGCGCCCGAGTTCGTCAGGTCGCCGAGCATCGCCAGCGCGCCAACGGCCGGCGGGCTGGCGAGCTGCGGCCCGCCCGTCGCGGACAGCAGCGACCCGCCGTTGCTGTTGATGAGCGACTGGGTGAGGAAGTCCGACTTCGCGGGGTTGGNGGCGTCGACATACACGCCCTGAACCCCGTCGCCGAGCGTCGCCAGGGCCAGCGCAGCCCTGCGCACCTGCGCCCACGTGGCCGGCGGCCGCGCCGGATCCAGGTGCGCCCGCTCGAACAGCGTCGCGTTGTAGAACATCGTCGGCGTCGACAGCGTGTAGGGCATCACGGTGAGCCTGCCGTCGATGCTGCCGGCGGCCAGCGCCGGCGGCAGGATCCCGGCGGTGGCCGCCGCCACCTCGGCGGGCGGGGCCAGGTCGGCGACCGGCACGACCGGCAGGCTGGCCAGCGCCGCCGGCTGTTTGCTCCAGCCGATCTGCGCGATGTCCGGCGGGTCCCCCGCCGCGGTCCGCGCCTGCACCCTGGTCAGGACATCTCCGGAGGTGGCCCCCGAGGCGACGAGGCGAATGTCCGGGTGATCCGCCTCGAAGCCGTCGATGAGCTGCTGAGTGCCCTGCCCGCCCAGGTCCGGCGTGCCGTAGTTGTAGGACACGAAGCTCAGGCTGACGGGTGCGGGCGCCCCCTCGTCGCCATCGCCGCCGCAGCCGGCGATCAGCGCCCCGATCATCGCCCCGATCAGCGCCAGCGCGACGGCGGCCGCCGGGGCCCGCCGCCCATGCGGTCTCCCCCGGAACATCGTCCTCCCCCGGAACATCGTCGCAATCATGGCCGGGGAAACGCAGGGGCCGACCACGGGACGGTGACCGCCTCATGACCGAAAGGTGTCCGATTGCCCATGAATGCCTGACGGGAAGCAACGCCGCGGCCGGCGCACCGAGGGAATCCGCGGNGGCTTCGAGCCGCCGTCGACCCGATGCACCGTTCGGCCGGGTTCACCTGATGGTCCCGTTGTCGCCATGTGCCCGACCGCTCACCGTCCGCCGGACGCGACAGCATCACGGCCCATGGACGCGAACCCCACGACCGGGTCGGCCGGTCCGTCCCGCCGCACCCTGCTGCGCACGGCCGCGATCGGCGGCGGGCTGACCGTCGCCGCCGGTCCCACCCTGTGGCGGCAGCCGGCCTTCGCGGGCACCGGCCCGGACACCGCCCCCGAGCAGGTGCACCTGGGGTGGGGCGACGACCCGGCGACGGCCGTGACGGTGTCCTGGGTGTCACCGACCGCCGTGCGCCGGCCACGGGTGCGGCTCGGCACCGCAGCCGGCGGGTTCGGCCGGTTCGTCGACGCCGAGGAGCGGACCTACGTCGACGGCCTGGGCGGCCAGCGCGTCGTGACGTACCACGCGAAGCTGCGCGGCCTCGATCCGGGCACCGCCTACGTCTACCGGGTCGACACCGCCGACGGTCCGGTCGCGGCCGGGTCCTCCACGGGCGGCCCCGGCGGCCCCGGCGGGACGTTCACCACCGCCCGCCGTGGCCGGTTCCCGTTCCGCTTCACCAGCTACGGCGACCTGGCCACCGACAAGGCGTGGACCATCTCCTCCCCCAACGCGTTTCACGCCGTGGACGCGGTCGAACGCTTCGCGCCGCTGTTCCACCTGCTCAACGGCGACCTGTGCTACGCCAACCTCACGTTCGCCCAGCAGCCGGCGGTATGGCGCGACTTCGGCGTCAACGTGGCCCGCTCCGCGGCGAACCGGCCGTGGATGCCGGCGCTGGGCAACCACGAGATCGAGTTCGGCAACGGCCCGCACGGCTACGAGTCGTATCTGACCCGGTTCAGCCTGCCGTCGAACGGGATCCGCGGCCTGGCCGGCAACTTCTACAGCTACCGGGTCGGTTCGGCGCTGTTCATCTCCCTCGACGCCGACGACGTCATCTACCAGGACGGCGGCGCCTTCGCGGCGACCGACGTCGTCCCGCCGAACGGCGCGGCGACGATCCCCGCCGGTCACAGCCAGTACAACCGGCTCTACACCGGCCCGCTCGCCGCCGGCCCGAACGGCACGCTCACCCCTGGCGGGAACCTGCAGACCCGCTGGCTGGAACACACCCTCGCCGCCGCGCGGGCCGACCGCACCATCGACTGGATCATCGTCCAGACGCACCAGTGCCCGCTGTCGAGCTCCGCCACCGGCAACGGTTCGGACCTCGGCCTGCGCCAGGCGTGGCTGCCGCTGTTCGACCGCTATCGGGTCGACCTCGTCGTCTCCGGGCACGACCACGACTACGAGCGCACGTTCCCGGTCCGCGGCTTCGACCGCGACCGCGGGACCGAGGTCGCCGGCGGCGCGACCGTCGACACGCTGCGACCCCGGCCCGTCGTCACCGACCCGACCGCCGACACCTTCGACACCGACGCCGGCACCGTCTACCTGNTCCTCGGCGGCGGCGGGACCAGCGGCCCCACCGACAGCTACGGCGCCACCCCGACCGGCGCCCGGCAGGGCAAGGTCATCACGAGGCGGACGGAGATCACTCGGAACGCCTCCACCGGCGCCTACACCAAGTCGCCCGCCGACGCGGTCGAGGAAGCCGTGTGGTCGGCCCGACCGGACGCCAGCGGGCACCCGTACGGCATCGCCGTGTTCGACCTCGATCCCGGCAGCCGCCCCGGCGGCCCCACCACCATCACCGTGAGCTACCACCACGCTCCTCGCGTCCAGGCGGGCGCCCCCCCGCCCGCCTACACCCTGCTGGAACGCTTCACCCTGCGCCGCCGCCGCTCCGACTGACCGCCGACTGCGAGCCCCTCGGCCACCCACCGGCCCGGCTAGGCTCCCGGGCGTGGAGCTGCTTGAGGTGATGCGCACCGCCGGTGCCGTGCGGGAGTTCACCGGCGAGCCGGTGCCGGACGAGGTGCTCGAACAGGTTCTCGACGCCGCCCGGTTCGCCCCGAGCGGCGGCAACCAGCAGCCGTGGGTCGTGCTCGTCGTGCGCGACCCCGAGTTGCGCCGGCGGCTGCGCGACCTGGTCCGCGAGGGCTGGCGGGAGTACGTGGCGCAGCGACGCGCCGGGGTGCGGCCGTTCGCGCCCGGCCCGGACGGCCGCTGGCACGGGCCGGCGATCGACCTCGACGCCGCGGCCCGCACCCCGGCGCCGAGTGCCTTCGTCGACGCCTTCGACCAGGTGCCCGTCCTGCTCGTCCTCGCCGTGCGGCTCACCGCGCTCGCGGTGACCGACGTCGACCTCGACCGGCAGAGCGTCGTCGGCGGCGCGTCGATCTACCCGTTCGCGCAGAACATCCTGCTGGCGGCCCGGGACGCCGGCCTCGGCGGGACGCTGACCACCTTCGCCGCCCGGCGCGAGCCCGCGGCGGCCGCCCTGCTGCACATCCCGCCCGACCACGGCATCGCCGCCGTGCTGGCCCTCGGCTACCCGGCGCGGCGCACGACCCGGCTGACCCGCCAACCGGTCGGCGCCTTCACCCGCATCGACACCTTCGACGGCGCCGCCTTCGGTTCGGCGACCGCGGC
Organism: Frankia sp. CpI1-P; assembly: GCF_001421075.1. Classification (NCBI taxonomy): domain Bacteria; kingdom Bacillati; phylum Actinomycetota; class Actinomycetes; order Frankiales; family Frankiaceae; genus Frankia; species Frankia sp. CpI1-P. The sequence continues at coordinate 18,089 of NZ_LJJX01000036.1, forward strand.
GCCGCCGGGTGGGCGGCCGGATTCCCCGGCGGCCAGCTGAGATCCACGGTCGGTGGCCGGCACCGGCGGCCTGAACGAGGAGTGAACCCCGTCGCATCGGGGTATGGCCTTATTTTGTCGCGTCCCGCCCAACGACGTGCCGGGGCTGATCTCATCAGCGGATCACAAAGGTGGCGGGTATTATGACCGATATTGTCACGATGGTCGCCTCGATCAGCGAGTTTCCCACCGTCGAGGAAACAGACGCGATACTGAATGAATTGCGACGACTTTCTCGCGACGCGGCAACAACCAAACTGATCGATGATCTTCTGGAGCTCCGGTCACTACTCGGCGAGTCGAGTCGTGGCCACGCGCCGAGTAGTGAATCGACCAGAGTGCCGCAGCCCTATCCCACGGTCCCGGACGGGCCCCCCGCCGAGTGACCGGTCGGGCCGTCGCCCGCGCGCACGGGATCGTCCGACAGATCGGCCGGCCGGCGCCGCCTCCGCCTCTCCCGAGCCTTGTGGTCCGGTGAGCAGGGCAGCGGCCGCCGCGCCGGCATCCACGCGTCCCGACGCCGCAATCGCCTCAATGCGGGCGAGTTGCCCAGATGCCGCCAAACCCGTCCTCGTAATCACGGAGATGGCCACTGAAGGCTGGTGACGCGTACCGTAGGCGACATTTTCCGCGCCCATCCGCAGGCGGATCCTAAAGTAATTCTTGTCGAATCCCGACAACCCGCTCCCCGACTCGTCATGCGCGCCGACCAGGAGGGTTCGGGTCCGGGAAACATCGACGCGCAGGTCTCCACCGGTCGAGGAATCGATATTTCGACGGCTTTCGGTGAACGCCACCAGGCCGCCGGTGGCGAGTGCGCTGTAATGCCCGCAACGCGGGCAGAACCACACAGAGCGGAGCGGAAATGTCCAGTGAAATCGGGGGACGAGGCGGGAGCCAGGCGGACGACGGCCCGCGTCGCGGGCCGAGCCGGCGGGCCGCCGTCGGCCTCGCGGCTGTCGTCGCCGGGGCCGGCACCGCGGTCGTCGCCGGAGCGGGCGCCGCGGCGGCGGCCCCGGTCACGGCGGCGACGACGACCGGGACCGGCACGACCGGGACCGGCACGACCGAGGCCGGCACGGCCGATCACGCCCGAACCGGGGCGACCGGGCGGATCGACGTCCACCATCACGCGATGCCGGCCGAGGTGCGCGCCTGGCTCGTCGAACACGGCCAGCTACCGCCGGTGGGCGGACCGCCGTTCGCGAACTGGTCCCTGCCGGCCGCGCTCGACACGATGGACCGCGGCGGCATCGCGACGGCCGTGCTGTCCGCGGCGATCCCGAGCGAGTTCACGCCGACGCCCGCGCTCGCCGCGCAGCTCGCCCGGCTCGCCAACGACACGATCGCCGACGTGGTCCGCGGCCATCCCACCCGGTTCGGTCTGCTCGCCTACGTTCCCCGGGCCACCCCGCAGATCGCCGTCGCGGAGATCCGCCATGCCTACGACGACCTGCACGCCGACGGCGTCCTGCTCATGGCCCACGACGGCGTCACCTATCTCGGGGATCCCGGGCTGGAGCCGGTGATGGCCGAACTGAACGCGCGTGACGCGGTGGCCCTGGTGCATCCGTTCAACCTGCCCGGCGCGACCGGCATCGCCGTTCCGGCGTTCGTCGCCGACTTTCTGGCCGACACGACCCGTGCCGCCGTGCAGCTCGTCGTCAACGGGGTGCTGGAACGGTATCCACGGATACGGTGGATCCTCGCCCACGGTGGTGGCTACTTTCCGTACCAGGCGGCCCGGCTCGCCCTTACCCGCAGCCTCGGTTACGGCACCGACCTCGCCACCGTCGACCGGACGCTGCGCCGCTTCTTCGTCGACACCGCCGGGCCCATGTCCCCGTACAGCACGCCCTCCCTGCTGGCCGCCATCGGGGTCGACCGGATCCTGTACGGCTCGGACTACAACGCCGTACCCGCCGACACCGTGTTCGCGGGCCGCGACGCGTTCCTCGCCGACCCGGCGCTGAACCCGGCGGCCCGCCGCACGATCGCCCGGGACANCGCGCTGGCCCTGTTCCCGACGATCGCCGCCCGACTCGCCGCCGGCCGCCGCTGACCGCCGCCGACTCGCCACCGGCCGCAACCTGTCGGCTACCACCGACCGCGGTGGACTACCACTGTCCGCGGTGGACGACCTCGTCGTAGGGGCGGCGGTCGAGGCGTTCCACCGGCCGCAGCGGCCCGTCGTCGGGGTAGCCCAGGCCGATCATGTAGGCGACGCGGTGGGTGGCGGGCACGCCGAGAATCCGGCGGGCGGCCTCCTGGTCACCGACGGCCGAGTGCCCGCCACCGACGCCGAGGTCCGTCGCGGTCAGCAGCATCAGCATGGTCGCCTGGCCGAGGTCGTACTCGTCCATGAGCCGGTAGCGCTCCGACTCCGGCTCGGGAAGCACCAGCACGATCGTCGCCGCCGAACTCGCGATGTGACCGGCGCCGCGCCAGATCGTCGCCAGTTCGCCGAGCACCGCCCGGTCGGTGACGAGCACGAAGTCCCACCGCTGCCGGTTCGACGCCGACGGGGAACGCCACCCGGCCTCCAGGATCCGCTCTAGGTCCTCGGCCGGCACCGGNCGGTCCTGGTAGCTGCGGACGTTACGACGAGCACGGATCGCATCCCAGGTCTCCACGCCGTCGACCCTAGTGGAACCCGGGTGCTGTGCCGGCGGACCGTCCGCCGGCACCCATACTTGAGGCGGAGGGCGCCCCCGGCTCGATGCAGGGCCACCCTGCCGCCGACCCGGCCGGTGTCGGCGGTGCCCGGCAGGAGGAGGACGCGGTGGACGTGGTGGGCGCGTTGGCACCGTCCGGGCGGCAGATGGAGCTCGTGCACGGAGAGAGCAGCGTGACCATCACCGAGGTCGGCGGTGGGCTGCGCGAGTACCGGATCGGTGCCGCGCCGGTCCTCGACGGCTACGGCGCCGACGCGATGGCCAGCCGCGGGCGCGGGCAGTTGCTGCTCCCCTGGCCCAACCGGATCGCGAACGGCCGCTACACGTTCGGCGGCACCACCCACCAGCTCCCGGTGAACGAGGTGGCGCTCGGCAACGCCAGCCACGGGCTGACCCGCTNGTCGGCCTGGGAACTCGACCGCCTCGGCCCGGCCGCGGTCCGCGCCTCGTTCATCCTGCGCGCCCAGAGCGGCTACCCCTTCACCGTGAGCTTCACCGCGGAATACCACCTCGGCGACGACGGCCTGACCGTCACGATGACCGCCACCAACCTGGGCAGCCAGCCAGCGCCCGTCGGGATGGGCGCCCATCCCTACCTGACGACGGTCGGGGCGGACGGCGCCGCGGTGCGGGCCGACGACGTCGAACTCACCGTCCCGGCGGCGACGTGGCTGGAGACCGACGACCGTTCGATTCCCACCGGCGCGCGGGAGGTCGCCGGCGCGCCCGTCGACTTCCGCCTGCCCCGCCCCATCGGCTCCCTCGCCCTGGACACCTGTTACACGGGCCTCTCCCGCGATCCGGACGGGCGGGCACGCGTGCGGCTGGGCGCACCTGGCGGCGGTTCGGTGACGGTGTGGATGGACGAGACCTGGCCGTACGTGCAGGTCTTCACGGGGGACACGCTGAGCCCGCAGGAGCGGCGGCGCAGCATCGCGGTCGAACCGCTGACCTGCCCGGCGAACGCGTTCAACAGTGGGGACGGCCTGCGCGTCCTCGATCCCGCCGAGACCGTCGGCGGCACCTGGGGCATTCAGCCCACCGCCGGCTGACTCGCGCCCGGGGGTGGCAACACCCGGCGGCTGGGCCGTGCGGGTTGGCCGCAGGTGCGCCGCAGGGTGCGCGGGTGCGCCGCAGGCGCGGACGTGGGCCGCAGGCGCGGAGGTGAACGGCCCCGCCGGCCCGTGCGCGCGGACGAGCGGGCCCGCCGTCACCGGTGACCGTCTTGTCCTGGCCGGACGAGAACGGGATCGAACATATCCCGGGCCATCCCGCCGTGCACGTTACGTTCAGCGCACTCGGAAAAAACGAATTTGTTACGCGCCACCCGGCCGTCACACCGGGGACGACGGCCACGAGTCGGCCGCGAGACGCGAGATCTTCGGTCCATGGAGCTGATGACCGCACGTTATCTCCCCCTCGATCCGAATCCGAGAAATATTTCGCGCGATCCGGCCCGCCGCCGCCGATCGCCAGGACCGCCGCGGACCAGCACCGCAGCCACCCGAACCCCGCCTCCGCTCGGCAGCAGTCCGGCTAGTTCCGCAGATCAGGGTTCGCGTCCGCGTGACAGGCGCACATGCGGGGGCTATGGTGCATTTCAGCCGCTTCCGCGGAGTCCAGGTGCGCCGAAGCATCGCCCGCTCGTTCGCGGTTGACACCGTCGCACACACCGTCCGTGTGCAGGTAATTACCTTTTGTTTCCTTGCATCTATTCGCCCGGCGGGGGAAGAACGTGGTATCACGCTCGGCAGTGTTTTCGCGACGCATCATGATGGGTTTGNCGACCCATCGCAGCGGCCCCCACGGCTCGCCTCATCTCCCGTCCATCGAGCGTCGCCCGAGAAGCGGTCACCCGAGCACGCCCGGGCCGGAGACCCGCGCCTTGTTCCGGCCCGCCGCGTCCCGGCAGGCACTGGCCCTGGGAGTGGCGGCCGCGGTGGCGGCGCTGGCCGCCGGCTGCGGCAGCTCCTCCTCGGACGCGAGCCCGCCCGCACCCACCACCCAGGTGGTGACCAGCATGACCGGGGAGAAGACGACGGTTCCCCTGAAGATCGACCGCATCGCCGAGCAGTTCCCCGCCCACACCGTCACCGACATCATGCTCGGCGTCGGCGACAAGCTGGTGGCCATCCCCCAGAATGTCAAGACGATCCCGTTCCTGCGGAAGGTCTACCCGGGCGTCAACGACCTTCCGGAGCTCTTCCGGAACGGCGGCAAGGTGAACATGGAGGAGCTTCTCAAGCTCAAGCCGGACGTCGTCTCCACGATCAGCGGCGGCGATACCATGACGCCGTTCACGCAGGCCGGTCTACCCGCGGTCAACATGGCTTTCAACACCTTCCCGGAACTGGCTCCATCCATTCAGCTCGCCGGAAAGGTGTACGGCGGCGCCGCCGCCGCCAAGGCCAAGGAATTCAGCGACTACGTGAACGCCAAGCTGGCGATGGTCCAGTCGCGGCTGGCGAAGCTGCCGGCGACCGAGAAGCCGAGCGTCGTGCACATCGCCAGCTACCCACCCGTGGTCGTCGACGGCGGGAAGTCCCTCATCGACGGCTGGATCAACATCGCCGGCGGCACCGACTCCGCGAGTGGGGTCAAGGGCACGCACGTCACGGTGTCGATGGAGCAGCTCCTGCAGTGGAACCCGGACGTGCTGATCATCGAAACACCGGGTGGTGACCAGGGCCTGGCGGCCAACTCCGCCCAGTCCGTCGTCGACAACCTGGCGAAGTCGCCGGGATGGGCCGACCTGAAGGCGGTCAAGGCCGGTCGGGTCTACCTCAACCCGCAGGGTCTCTACCCGTGGGACCGGTTCGGTCCGGAGGAGGCCCTGCAGATCCAGTGGACGGCTAAGGTGCTGCACCCCGATCTGTTCACCGACGTCGACATCCGGTCCGAGACCCGGAACTTCTACCAGAAGTTCTTCAACTACCACACCACCGAGGCGGATCTCGATCAGATCCTCCAGGTCGGCAGCAAGTAACCGCACCACACTCGGTAACCGCACCACACTCGGTAACCGCACCACACTCGGTAACCGCACCACACTCGGACCGAAGGGACCGCGCCCGCCGGCGCAGTGATGACCATCTCCATGCGATTCGGCTTGCCCGGAGGGCGCGGCGATCTGGACGGGGCCGGTTCCACCTCCACGGTGGAACTGGCCCGCGTCGCCGAGACTCTCGGCTACGAAAGCCTGTGGTTCACCGACGGCCACCTCAGTTCCGTTGGTTCCCGGACGATGAGAGCCCGTTCCTCGCCGATCCCGTTGGCCGCCGCCGTCGCCGCGTCGACCAGCCGGATCCGGATCGGCTTCACCGCCCTGCACCTCACCCTGCACGACCCGATCCGGCTGGCCGCCGACCTCGCGACGCTCGACCGGCTCTCCGGCGGTCGGGTCACCCTCGGGGTCGGCTGGCCGATCGCCCCGTACACCAGGGCCTACCAGGACACCAGGGCCGACCAGGGCGCCAGCCCGCCCCAGGTCGACCTGCCCGACGCCCTCGACACGCTCGTCGGTTACTGGCGGGGCCGGACGCGCACGGCCGACGGCGCGCAGTTCCGGGTGGAGCCGACCCCCGCCCAGCATCCCCACCCGCCGATCGAGGTGGCCGCCCACACCGACGAGGCCATCGTCTGGGCGGCCAGCCGCGGCTACGGGCTGCTGCTGTCCGCCGTGCAGACCATCGCCTCCCTGGCCGCCTGTCTGGAGGTCTACACCTCGCATGGCGGGAAGGCCGGCGACGTCCGGGTGGAACGGTTCTGCCTCGTCGCCGAGTCGGATGCCGCCGCCCGGGAACGCGCCACCCCGATCGTCGTCCGGTTGACCCGGCGGCTGGCCGCGCTCGGCAGCGACGAGCACGGCCACCAGTCCGTCGGGACGTCCGACCTCGACCCGTTCCGCTTCCACGACGAGACGGCGGTCATCGGCGGGCCCACGACGGTCGCCCGCCGGTTCGCCGAGCTGCGCGACGAGCTCGGCGTGCAGCGGGTGAACCTGCGCCCGTCGTTCAGCGGCACCGCGTCGCTGGCCCTGCAGCAGAGCACCGTGCGGATGTTCGCCGCGAAGGTGGCACCCCTGCTGGCGCAGCCCGCGATCCGGAGGGTGACCTCATGACCCGCCCCGCGGTCCCGGCCAGCACGGATCCAGCCGGCGCTGATCCGCCCGGCACGGATCCAGCCGGCACGGATCCGGCCAGCACGGATCCGGCCGGCACAGGCTCGGCCGGCACAGGGCCGCTCACGGTGACCGAACAGGATGGTGTCGGCGAGGGCGGCGACACGGGTGGCGGCCTGACGACTCGGGGCCGCAGCGGGCCTGGTGCCCGGGCGACCGCACGGGTCCGCGCGACGCTCGGCGATCACCTGCGGGTCGTCCTGCTCGCCGTGGGCCTGCTCGTCCTGGTCGTGATCTCCTTCGGGCTGGGCCGGTACGCGCTGAGCCCGGCCACCGTCGTGCGCGTCCTCGCCCACGAGCTGTTCGGTATCGAGGGTTCCGTCGCCGGGCAGGACCGGGCCGTGGTGATGGACATCCGGATGCCCCGGATCCTCGCCGCGCTGCTCGTCGGGGCGGCGCTGGCCTCCTCCGGCGCCGCCTACCAGACGATGTTCCGCAACCCGCTGGTCTCCCCCGAGATCCTCGGGGTGGCGGCGGGGGCCGGCTTCGGCGCCTCCGTGTCGATCCTCATCGGCCTGGACACGACGCTGCTGCAGATCATCTCGTTCGGCTGCGGGTTGCTCGCCGCGGTGCTGTCGCTGATCATCGCCCGGGTGGTCGGGAAGGGATCGCTGATCATCCTGGTACTCGGGGGCATCATCATCGGCGCGATGTNCAACGCGCTCATCTCCAGCGTGCAGTACTTCGCCAACCCGGAGACGACCCTGCCGGAGATCACCTTCTGGCTGTTCGGCAGCCTGGCCCGGGCCAGCATGCACGGCCTCATCGTGCCCGCGATCATCGTCGCGGTGTGCCTCACCCTCCTGTACGCGGTGCGCTGGCAGCTCACGGTCCTCGCGACCGGCGACGACGAGGCCCGGTCGCTGGGGGTCAACCGCACGCGGATCTGGGCCCTGACGATCGGCGCGTCGACGCTCATGACGGCGACCGCGGTCAGCGTCGCCGGCATCATCGGCTGGGTCGGGCTCGTCGTCCCGCACCTGGCGCGGTTCACCGTCGGGCCGTCGTTCAACCGGCTGCTGCCGGTGACCGCCCTCATCGGCGCCGGCTACCTGCTCGCCGTCGACGACGTCGCCCGCACCGCCTCCTCGCTCGACCTTCCCCTGGGCATCCTCACCGCGCTCATCGGCGCCCCGTTCTTCGTGGCCCTGCTCGCAAAGGCGGGTCGTCAATGGCTGTGAGCGACCCGGCGGACGTCGAGGTCACGGGGCTGTCCTTCGGCTATGGACGCGGCGGCCACCGCATCACCGACGTCTCGCTGAGCGTGCGGTCGACCGAGGTCTGCTGCCTGCTCGGACCCAACGGTGCCGGCAAGACCACGCTGCTGCGCTGCCTTCTCGGCCTGCTCCGGCCCGAGCGCGGCACGGTGCGCATCACCGGCCGGGACATCGGCACGCTGGCGCCGCGGGAGCTCGCCCGGCGGGTGGCCTACGTCCCGCAGAGCACCTCCTCGCCGTTCCCGTTCACCGCGCTCGACATCGCCGTCATGGGGCGCACGCCCCACCTCGGCATGCTGGAGGCACCGGGTGCCGCCGACCGCCGCGGNGCCCTGGCCCAGCTCGACCGGCTGGGGATCGCGCACCTGGCCGACCGCTCGTTCGCCGCGCTGTCCGGTGGCGAACGCCAGCTCGTGCTGCTCGCCCGCGCACTCGTCCAGCAGGCGGCAATCCTCATCCTCGACGAGCCGACCGCCGCGCTGGACTACGGCAACGAGGTGCGCACCCTGCACGTCGTCGCCGAGCTGGCCCGGGAGGGGCATGCCGTGATCATGACCACTCACCAGCCGTCGCACGCACTGACCTACTCCAACCGGGCGGTGCTCATGCGCGGTGGCGTGGTCATCGCGGACGGGCATCCCGACGACGTCGTGACCGGCGAGCGCCTCAGCGACCTCTACGGCGTGCCCGTCCACGTCACCGGCGTGACCCTGCCACCCGGCCACGACCGCCGCGAGGTGCGGACCTGCGTCCCGATCCCCGCGCCCCGGTCGGCCCCTCTTCTCCGCCGCTGAACCCGCATCCCGACCCGCCCGACCCGCCCAACCCGCACGCCGTGCCCGTCCTCCCCGGGCCCGGATCACGCGGCCCTGCCCCCGCCGCCGGTGCTCCGCAATCCACCCAAGGACAATCCTGTGACCGGAGTAATCCGGCCACCCGCCAGGGAATTTCCCGGAAACATCTTCCCGCGCACCTACCAGCACGTTATAGTTTCACTCTGTCGGTCCGTTCCGGTCCACGGACCATAGCGGCAGGCGCGGCAATCCGTCCGGTCAACGGGTTGCGTCGGGCGCCGCCGCCCACGACATTCACCGTCACCGTGAAATATCGCTGGCACGGAACTCAGCGGACCAGCGCACCGTCTTCACGAGGCCTCCCGGGACCATTTCGGGACCATCCTCCGGCGCTCGAACCGGCCCGGCCTCGCCCGACATTCCACCGGCCCCGCGGCATCCAACGCCCAGGCCCGTGCGCGTCAGGAGGAGCACTAAGATGCCCGAGTCCGAGCTCGTCGTCGATCCCGCCAGGATTCGGCAGTTCGGGGATCCGACCGACACCGTGTTCTGCCTCGNCACGAACGCCTCCCTGCTGGACGACATCCGACTCGTCCGTACTGCTCCGTACCTGGACTACCGAATCCTGGAGTTCCGCGGCGGCGAGGACGAGTTCGCCCGGCTCATGCGGGAGGAAGTCCCGGAGCAGGCCCACGTGCTGGTCATGTCGCCCGACTGCTTCTTCCAGTCGCCGCCGGTGGACGTCCTCGGACCCCGCCGCAAGCTGCTCGGGATGGCCTGCAACTCGACCCCGACCGACCGGGCGACGCTGCGGCACTTCCTGCGCTGCATCGAGGCCACCGATCCGCAGGCCCAGGAGGACTTCTCCGACCGCTTCTTCGAGCTCGCCGAGCGCGGCGAGACGCTGGAGTACCGCGACGCGCGCCACGGCACGGTCGCGACCCTGCGCCTGTTCGACCGCGAGCTGGTGTGGAACCAGCAGGCCGGTCTCGTCGGCTGGGGCGAGCAGCAGATTGTGCCCGCCGGCGAGATCAGTGTGCTCCCCATCGAGATCCGGGAGTTCGAGGACTATCTCCGGCTACCCCTGGACGGCGAGATCGTGATCCAGGGCTACCCGATCCTGCATTCCGGCACGCCGTCATTCTCCCGGCGCGACCAGGAACGCATCCACAGCGAACTCTGGCCGCTGCACGAGTACGCGGTCGTGGCCCGGGTCGAAAACGGTCTCATCACCGAAATGACTTCCCCCGAGCCCGCCGGCCGTGCTATTGTGGAGATGTTCGAGGCGCTCTTCCAGGTTGATTCCCGGTACCGCATAGTCTGGGAGATCGGCCACGCGCTGAACACCACTCTCGACCTGCTTCCCGGTAATCACGCGATGAACGAGGTCTACGGGTCCACCCAGGGCTGTCTGCACTGGGGAATCGGGCTTACGCCGTTCACGCAGTACCATCTCGACATCATCTCGCCGGGAACGTTCGTCACGAACGACCAGGGTGATGTCCTACTCGGCACGCGGATCCCGTCCGCGATGCCCCTCAAGAGTCCGGTCGGCCTGGCCAACTGATCGGTCCGGACGAGGAACGTTCTCGTCTGTCCACCGCATTCCAACGGATTGACGGAAGGAGGTGATCACTGTGGAGAAGGTCGCGCAGAAGAAGATCCAGGTGAAGAAGAACGACCGCTACCTGGGCACCCTCCTCGGCTAATGCCGTTGAGAAGGGGTGGGTCGGCTGGACCGGGCCGACCCACCCCGACCAGGCCGCGCCCCCAGGCTGCTCTGCCGGCCGACGTTCGCACCACCACCGGTCGATCTCTTCGGTTGTCCCGCCAAACCAGTCCTCTCGCGCCGCGCCCCCTGGTGGTCCCCATGGCACAGTTCCTCGTGCGTCCCGACCTGCATCGGGAGTTCACCGGCCCACACTCGACGTTCTGCCTGCTGACCCAGGCCGACCGGGCCACGGACTTCACCCTCGCGCCCAGCAGCCGCTACGGCAGCGTCGTGCACCGCACCCTCGAGGCCGACGAGAGCCTCCAGGACGCCCTGGGCGACCAGCGCATTCCCGCCGACGCCGACGTGTTCGTCGTGTGCCCGGACCGCTTCCTCGTCTCCCCCGAGCCCGCGGTGGTCGGGCCGCAGCGGCGGATCGCGGTGATGCCCTGCGGCTCGACGCCCGTCACCGACGCCCAGGTCGCCTACTTCCTGTCGGTGGTCGAGCAGACCGACCCGGCCGATCTGGAGACCCGCGCCGACCGGCTGTTCGCCGCGCTCGGCGAGGCCGACCACGTCAAGCTGGCGGACCTCGCCGGGCACGCCTCGGCCCGCTTCGTCATCTCCGGCGACTACGAGTGGAACCAGCAGGCCGGCGCGCTGGCGGCGGGCGAGCAGCAGATCGCGCCGGCCGGCGAGGCCAGCGCCGTCCCCACGGACCTCTACCGGTTCGACACGAGCCGCCGGCTGGGGCTGGACGGGCAGATCGCCCTGCGCGGCGCCCCCATCGTGCACCGCGGTGACGACCCCGCGGTGCTCGCCGAACAGGCCCGGCTCTTCGACGACCTGGACGTCCTGCGCACGGCCACGGTGGTGCTCGACCTCGCCGACGGGATGGTCACCGACTGCCACGCGGTGGACGCCGCGGGCAAGCGCGCGGTCGACGCGCTGGGCGAGCTGTTCGCCGCCGACGACGCCTACCGGGTCGTGTGGGAGTTCGGCATCGGGCTCAACCCGGTGTTCGACCAGCAGCCGGGCAACTGCGGGATGAACGAGATGTACGGCGCGGCCGACGGGATCGTCCACCTCGGCTTCGGGCTGACCCCGACGACCCGCTACGCGCTCACCTTCACCTGCGCCGACACGGTCCTGTCCGACCCCGCCGGGACCCGGCTCGCCGGCCCCGCCGCGCGGCGGATGCGCCGGCGGCGCACCCCGACCTGCGGCTGCTGACCGGGCCGACGGCCACCCGCACCACGACGCCGCCCGCCGCGGGCATGCCGATGCCCCGGCGATCCGGCCGCACACCGCCAAACGGGAAGGAGCCCAACCATGACCGACGACCCGCGCACCTGGTACGGGGACCCGAGGGCGGCCGCCGCCGCCCGCACTGCCGACCTGACGGACCTGCGCACGCAGGTCGACACCATGCTCGACACGATGATCGAGAAGTTCTACGCCGAGATCCCGTACGCGGACCACCAGGCCCGNGGCGAAGAGATCAACATGGCGTACTACAAGCGGCACAACATCGAGACCATCCTCCGGCTGCGCCGCAAGCGCACCATCGACGCGCTCGCCATCGGCTACTTCACCAAGCGCGATCCGGTGCGCGGCGCGGCGTGGGCGCACTACGTCGAGGACGAGATGCTCCACGACGAGTGGTTCGCCGGGGACCTCGGCAAGGTCGGCGTGACCAAGGCGGAGATCTACGCCACCGAACCGTTCCAGGCCACGAAGCTGCTCACCGGTTATCTCCAGTACGGCATGGAGTTCGAGGGCACCCCCCTGGCCCTGCTCTGCAGCGTCTACTTCGTCGAGTACACGACGACGAAGACCCAGCCGTCGTGGGTGAAGAACCTCGAGGACCANCTCGGCCGGGAGAAGCTCGCCGGCGCCCGGCGCCACGTCGGCACCGACATCGCCGACGAGCACGCCGACTTCGTCTGGGGGGTGCTGACCTCGCTGGTGGGCTCGCCCGACGACGAGGCCAAGGTCATCGCGCACGTCAAGACGGTGGCGAACCTGTGGGTGGCCTACTTCATCGAGCTGTACCAGGCGGTGGTGGCCCCCGCGAGCGGCGCACTCGAGGCGGCGGGCAGCATCGCCGCCCGGTTCGCCTGAGCCTGACGGCACCGTACGGAGGAGACGGGGGGGATCATGTCCGTACCGCCGTCGGCCGCGTCGCCCGGGGCCCCGGCCGGTTTGGCCCCGGCCGGGGCCCCGGCCGGCCATGCCGTCGTCCGGTTCTCCGGGGACTGCGAGCTCAGTCCGTCGGAGGACCGCTGGTTACAGGAGGGGCTCGCGGCGGCCCTGCCCGATCTGCGGATGGCGGAGCTGTTCGCCGCGCGCCCCGAGCTGTTCCGCGAGGCCGACCATCTCATCGTCGGCGTCGACCGGGCCAGCGGCCAGCCGGTGTCCGCCCTGGGCGCGAGCTGGACCGCGACCGCGGCCGGCGAGCGGTTCCTGCACATCGGCGTGCAGTTCGTCGACGCCCGGGTGCGCCGCGGCCCGGTGTTCAGCACGAGCTGGCTGGCGTTGCTCGAGGACGTCGTCGCCGCCGGCGGATTCCCGCTGCTGTCCGCGCTGCGTACCTACAACCCGGTCGCCTACTGCGCGATGCGGGCCTACGGCCGGCTGCCTGGCGCCGTGATGTACCCGGAGGTCGGTCCTGTCGACCAGGACCCCGACGTGACCCGGCTGGCCGGCGAGATCGCGGCGACGCTCGCCCCGGGGGCACCGTTCGACCCCGCCAGCGGCCGCATCGCCGGGATCGGCGTCCCGCGCGGGCTCTACCGCGGCCGTCCGCGCTGCGACGACGCGGCGGTCAACGAGCACTTCGAGCGGCACACCGTGCCCGGCGACCGCATCCTCTGCGTGGTGCACATCCGCGAGACGGCGACGGTGGACGCGATCGTCGACAACTTCGTCCGCCGCACGACACGGTCGGCGCCGGGCGCCGCCACCCCGGCCGATCCGGCCGCGCCGCCCCTCTCACCCGCCGACCACGGCGGACCCATCACGAGACCGAGGCTTCGGGAGCTGTAGATGCTGGAACTGACAGACAAGGTTGCGGCCGTCGTCGGCGCGGCGTCGGGCATTGGCCAGGCCATCGCGATCGCCCTGGCCGAACAGGGCGCCGTCGTCGAATGCGCTGACGTCGACACCACCGGCGTCGAGGAGACGGTGGCGGCCATCGTCGCCGCCGGCGGCACCGCGAAGGCGTCCACCGTCGACGTGCGTGTCTCCGCCGAGGTGGACGACCTGTTCGCCCGCGTGGTCGCGGACCGGGGCCGGCTCGACATCGCCGTCGGCACCCCCGGCATCAACATCCGCAAGCCCCTGATCGACTACACCGACGACGACTACACTGCGGTCACCGACGTCAACCTGCGGGGCAGCTTCCACGTCCTGCGCGGCGCCGGACGGATCATGGCGAAGCAGGGCGGCGGCAGCATCATCGTCATCTCGTCCATCAGCAGCCGGGCCGTCGAACCCGGCCAGGTCATCTACGCGGGCACGAAGGCGGCCCTGGCGCAGATGGTCCGCGTACTCGCCGCCGAGCTCGGGAAGTCCGGCGTGCGGGTCAACGCGATCGCTCCGGGCCCGGTCGAGACCGCGCTGACGGTGCCGATCCGCTCCAGCGCTGCCTGGGCGGACGCGTACGCGCAGAAGGTCGCCGTCGGCCGCTGGGCGCGGCCCGCCGAGATCGCCGGCCCCGCGGTCTTCCTGGCCTCGGACGCCGCGACCTACGTCAACGGCGAGGTCCTGTTCGTCGACGGCGGCTGGGTGGACCTCGACGCGCAGTTCGCGGACGAGAGCNCCGTCGGCTCCGGCTGAACCCGCGACGCGGTGGACCCGTGATGCCGGTGGACCCGTGACGCCGGTGGACCCGTGACGCACTGAACGAGGCAAGCGNACCCGATGAGGCAAGCGCAGTAGAGGGGGGAAGCGCAGTGGACATCGCCGTCATCGGCGCGACCGGTGTCGTCGGCCGGGAGTGCCTGGCCCTGCTCGACGGGGGGATCCTGCCCGACGTGGGCCGGGTCCTCCCCGTCGCGTCGGCCGGCTCGGCGGGCCGCGATCTCGGCGCCGAGCAGGGGCTGGACCTGAAGATCGAGCCGGTCGTCGCGCTGGAGGACGTCGATCCGGCGGGCGTCGACATCGCGATCTTCAGCGCCGGCGCGCCGATCAGCACCCGGCTGGCGCCGGTCTTCGCTGCGGCGGGCGCGCTCGTCGTGGACAACAGCTCCGCGTTCCGGATGGAGGACGACGTCCCGCTCGTCGTCCCCCAGGTCAACCCGCAGACGCTGGACTCGCGCCCGGCCCGGGGCATCGTGGCCAACCCGAACTGCTCCACGATCCAGCTCGTGCGGGCGCTGCACCCCCTGCGCGCGCTCGGCGAGATCGACCGGGTGATCGTGTCCAGCTACCAGTCCGCCTCCGGCGGCGGCCTGCGGGGACTCGAGGAGCTCGCCGACACCACCCGGGCGCTGCTCGACGGCGCCGACCCCGCCGCCGCCNGGCCCGGGAAGTTCGGCCAGCCGCTGGCGTTCAACCTGATTCCCGAAATCGGCCTGCGCGACGCCGACGGACACTCCCACGAGGAACGCAAGCTGCGCCGGGAACCCCGCAAGATCATGGGTATGCCGGAGCTGCGGGTCGCGGCGACTGCGGTTCGGGTCGCCGTCGTCAACGGCCACTCGGAGGCGGTGCACGTCAGCTTCACCGCCCCCGTCAGCCCCGACGACGCCCTTGCCGCGCTGCGGGCCACCCCTGGCCTGCGGGTGTACGGCAACGACCCCGCGGACGGTTACCCGATGCCGCAACCGGTCTGCGCGTCGCCGACCGAACGCCGGCTCGTGCACGTCGGGCGGGTACGGGCCGACGAGGACGACCCCTGCGCCCTGTGGCTGTGGGTCGTCGCCGACAACCTCACCGTCGGCGCGGCGCTCAACGCACTGGAGATCGTGAGCCTGGCCGCCGGGAAGTCCTGGCTCTGATGGGGCCAGGAGATGTGACGGTGACCGGGGCTTTGACGGGGCTCGGGGACGTCGTCGTTCTGAAGTTCGGCGGGGCGGCCTTCGCGGCGCCCCGCGCCCACCACACCATCGCCCGCCACGTCGCCGACCGGCTGCGCGCCGACGGGTCCGCCTCGCCCGGCGGCGCGCCGACCCGGGCCATCGTCGTCGTCAGCGCCGTGGCCGGCGAGACCGACCGGCTCGGGACGGCCCTGCGGGCGGTCAGCCCCGATCCCGACCGTGACCTGCTCGCTGCGGCGCTCATGACCGGCGAGACGGTCAACGTCGCGCTCATGACGGCGGCGCTGCGCGACGCCGGGCTCGCGGCGGTGGCGCTGACCGCGGCCGACACCGGCTTCGTCGGCGCCGGCGAGCCGCACTGCGCGGACCTTCGCAGCATCGACGGCAGCGTGCTGGCGAGCCTCGTCGAGCCCGCTGGGACGGTGCTCGTCATCCCCGGTGGGCAGGCCGTGGACGGCCACGGGCGGCCGATCATGCTGGGCCGCAACAGCTCGGACCTGTCGGCGATCGCCGCCGCGATCGCCGTCGGGGCCCCGGCCTGCGAGATCTTCTCCGACTCGCCGGGGATCTGCACCGCCGACCCACGCCTCGTGCCGGACGCGCGCACCCTGGCCACGGTCGACTATGACACGATGATCACAATGTCGCGGCACGGCGCGAAGGTGCTGCACCACTCGGCCGTCGCCTGGGCCCAGCGGCACGGCGTGGAGATCCGCTGCCGTTCCCTGCTACCGGACGGTCAGGTGTACTCGGTCGTCGCCGCCGGCCGTACAAGCTCCGCCGCGGTCCTGGTGCACGGCACGGGCACGGTCTGGGCCGGCGAGCCGGACCTGGTGCGGGCGACGCAGGCGGAGCTGGCCGAGCTCGGCTCGGACGCCGTCACCGTCCCCGAAACCGTCACCGTCCCCGAAACCGTCACCGTCCCCGAGACCGTCACCGTCCCCGAGACCGTCACCGTCCCCGAGACCGTCACCGTCCCCGAGACCGTCACCGTCCCGGAGACCATCACCGTCTCCGAGACCGGCGCCACCGCGGCAACCGGCGTCGTCGCGGCAGGGGGCGCCGTCGTCGAAGCGGCCGGCGGCCCCGTCGCCCATCTCGTGCTCGCCGACACGGCGCGTGATCTGCGTCCCCGGGGTCTGCGCCACCGGGCGGACCTCTGCCTGGTCACCACGCTGTTCCCGGACGGGCGGCTGCACCACCGCCTCGTTCCCGCCGCCGACGCGCCCGCCGTGGCCCGCGCCGAGCACGACCTGGTCGTGGCGTAGAGCGCCGCTCGAGAGTTGTATCGGTGGGAGTCGCCCTGGCGGGTCGCGATCGCCCCATGGCGGGCGGCGCGGTTCCGCGGAACATCAAGATCGATGCCGCGTAGCGGCCAGCAGATGCTGGAGACTCATTCCGGTCCGCCCGGTCTCCGACCGTCATCGGGCTCCAGCATTCCCGGCCGAAACCGCTGTCGGCGATCGAGTGGCGGGCGTCTCCTCCGACTTGGGCGAGCCCACCAGCCACCACACCCCCGTAGCTCCCCGTGATCAGAGATGAACGGAATCGAGCCGAGGGGTAGGTACGGTTTCAGGCCGAAAAACCGTACCGAAGCCTCGGCACGATCTGGCCGCAATCTGTCCGGAACCCAGGTTTGCGGGCAGGACGGCCGCGGCGGTGCGGCGGTGCGGCGCGGGCTGCCGGGGCAGCGCGCGCCGACCCGTCAGCCCCCGATCGACTCGGCGAGGACCCCGGCTGCCGCCTGGGCGATCACGGCCGTCCCCTGGTCGAGCACGTCGGTGCGCCACTGCGGGTCCGGCGGGTCGAACGCCTCACGCATGAGCAGCCCGATCCTGGCAACCTGCTCGGGATCCGGACCGCTCCGCTCCGGATCATCCTGATCCGCTGGGCCAGCCTGCTGCACCGAGCCAGCCTGCTGCACCGAGCCACCCTGCTNCCAGAGCCAGTTGTCCGCCTGCAGGGCGCGCAGCACGGTCAGGCCGTCCTGGGTACCGAACTCGCAGGTGATGGCCGTGATCTCCGCGTCGGCGAGGTCCTGGAGCAGGGCACGGGCGGAGTTGCCGCCGATCGGCGTCGAGCTCGACGTCCCCTCCTCGGAGTTCGTCAACGCGTCGCCATACCAGGCCCGGGCCCGCCGCGGGGCGCCCGGGTCCACGCCGCCGCGGAAGATCGGCTCGGCGGCGCCGCGGTCGCCGAGTCCGGTGTGCAGGTCGATGTAGGCGACCCGCTCGTATCCCGTCAGGTACTCGCCGATGATCGTGTGCCAGGTCCGGTGGGACCAGCACGGCGCCGATCCGCCGTAGAACAGGCCATCCGGGTGGGTGTACTGGCCGGACGTGACGATCTGCTGCACCTCCCGCACCCCCAGCCGGCCGGCGTGCGCCAGCAACGCGGCGTCGGCCTCGGCGTGGGCGGGCCCCTCCCAGTCGGCGGGCAGCAGCGTGGGGTGCAGCGCGCCATAGCCGCTGTCCGGCGGCAGCGCCGCGTGGTCGACGAAGTTGCGGTTGACGTCGATGTTGTCCTCGTTCACCCGGCGGCGGTGGGAGAAGCCGAAGGGATTGAGCGCGTGCACCAGGACGACCGACAGCCCCGTCCACGCGGCCTCGTGCAGGGCCCGAAGCTGGCAGGCCGACCCGGCGAATCCCTCCGCGCCGTGGGTGCCACTGACCAGGACGAGCACGGACCGCCCACGGCTGGCGCCGATGCGCGCCACGTCCGTGCTCAGGGGCTCGCCCCGGGCGCCCCGCAACTCCCCGAGCGGGAACGACTCGAGGTGCGCGCCACGATCGCGGGCCGCCGCGAGAAAGCGCTGCCGCGCCTCGCCGTAGTTCGCGGAGAAGTACATCCGTCCCCCTGCGCCGTGGTTGGTTCAGTGTTCCGATGGACTCGTGGCCGGCATCGCCGCCGCCTCGGCGCCGTGCTCGGGTGCGCGGGCCTCGGGTACGTCGCCGCCTGCCGGCCGGGATTCGGGCCGGGGCCGGCCGCGAACCTGGCCGAGCGCCATCACCACGCCTGTGATCACGATAAGCAGCACGAACAGCCCCCGGTAGCCGGAGGAGTGAACGACCGCGCCGGCGACGAGCGGAAAGACGAGGATCGCGACCTCGAACAGCAGGCCCGCCATCGGCAGCATCCGGATGCGTTCCGCGGGTCCGGCGAGGTTGACCGCGCGGGCCTGGAAGGCCGGCAGGCCCAGGCCATAGGTGCATCCGAGCAGCAGCGACGCCAGGCAGTACAGCACCGGGTTCGATCCGACGAACACGAACGCCACCGCCGCCGCGGNCATGCCGACGGTCGTCACGGCGACCACCCGGTCGGAGGCGCTGTCGGGCAGGATGCNGGCAAGCCCCAGGCGCACCGCGATGACCGCCACCGTGTAGGTCACGTAGAAGACGTCGAAGTCGAGATGCCGGCTGTCCGCGAAGGTGGTCTGGAAGCTGTTCATGGTGGTGAACACACACGCGCTCAGCAGCACCATCGCCAGCGGCACCACGCTGGGTGATCGCAGCGCGCCGCGCCAGCCGGTCTCCGCCGCGCGGCCAGGCCCACCNGGGCCACCTGGGCCACCTGGGCCACCTGGCTCAGACTCGGGCAGGGGCTCCTCGTCGGCGGGATCCCGCGGCGGGCCGGCCGACCCGCCGCCGGGCAGGCGCCGCAGCTCGACGGTGAGCGGGACGACCAGCACGGCTGCGGCGGCCGCGAGGGCGGCCCCGACGGCGAACACCTGCTGGTAGCTCAGCCCCGCGTCCCGCAGGGCGTTGCCGAGGACGGGGCCGATGCCGAAGCCGGCCTGGATGGTCCCGGTCGCGTAGCCGATGAGCGTGGCCCGGTTGCGGTCCGTGGCAAGATCGGAGGCGATCATCGGCGCCGCCGTGTAGGTGACCGCCCAGGCGGTGCCCAGCACGATTGCCGCGACCACGAGCGCGGCGTTGCGGGAATGCACCCCGGTCATCAGCACCGCGGCGCCCGCGTACACCAGGNACGACCCGGCCAGCAGCAGATGCGGCGGCACGGTGCGCGGGAACCGCAGGAGCAGGGCGAGCGCGACGGCGGTCGGCACGGCCGCCGCGGCGGTCAACGCGCCGTAGGTCGCCTCGCTGCCGCCGACCGTCTTCACGAACGGTCCGAGCAGCAGCAACACCCCGTAGGCCGAGGACGCCAGCAGGACGCAGGTCAGCAGCAGGCCGAGCACGGCCCGCTCGCCGTGGACGGATCGCCGGCGCTGCGACCGGAGGTCATTCGCGACGCCGTCGCCCTGTCCGCGTTCGATGACCCGCCCACCCTCCGGCCGCACCCACATTCGAATCTGCGGAGCCGATGAGGCACATTATTCCGCAGGTGCGGAAGAAAAGTAGCACGTAAGCCGAATGCTCGTGACGGGAACATCGCCACCGACGGAGCGGGGCGAGGGGTTGGCCACGGTCAGCGGGATCATCCGGGGACTGCCGGTTCGTCTGCCCGCTGGCTACGCTGCTGGGCATGACCGCCGAGATCCCCGATCCCCCGCCGACGCCGGACCTCCGGGTCTCCGACGCGGAACGGGAGGAGGTCGCGCAGCTCCTGCGCCAGGCGCTCGCCGAGGGCCGGCTGACCTTCACCGAGTACGACGAGCGGGTCGGTGCCGCCTACGCCGCCCGGACCCGCGCGGACTTCACCCCCCTGACGATCGACCTGCCAAGCCAGCCGAACCTGTTCGCCGCGGTGGCCCAGCCGTCGCCGCCCGCGGACCCGACCGCGGCCGTCGCCGCCGCGGTAAGCCCGGTCGGACTCGACGGGGCGCTCGATCCGCCCCGGCGCGAGCCGGCCGGCGTGGACTGGACGGTCGCCGTGATGAGCGGCAACGAGCGCACCGGGCGGTGGCGGCCGAGCCGGCACACCCGTGCCGTCGCCGTGATGGGCGGCTGCGAGCTGGACCTGCGGGAGATCGCGTTTCCCACCGACACACTGCTGATCACGGCGGTCGCGGTGATGGGCGGCATCGAGATCATCGTCCCCGAGGGGGTGGAGGTCGAGGTGACCGGCGTGTCGGTCATGGGCGGCCGCTCGGTCAAGGTCGCCGACACGCCGCGGCGGCCGGGGACGCCCGTCGTGCGCATCCGGGCGATCGCGGTGATGGGTGGCGTGGAGGTACGCAGCAAGCCGCAGCGGCCGACGACGACACCCGGGCACGTGACACCCGGGCACGCGGCAACCGGGCACGCGGCACCCGGGCACGCGGCACCCGGGCACACAGCGATCGGGCACCCGGGAACCGGGCACAAGGGCCTCGACCCGGGCCCCGGCGCCGGGCAGCCCGACGCCGACGCCGATGCCGACCGGGAACGACCGGGGGAAGGCGGATGAGCCGCCCGTTTCGTCAGGTGGACGTGTTCACCGCCACCCCTTATCAGGGCAATCCCGTTGCGGTGGTGCTGGACGGGACGGGGCTCGACGACGACGCGATGCGCCGGTTCGCCCGCTGGACGAACCTTTCGGAGACCACCTTTGTCCTGCCGCCGACCTCACCGGCGGCCGACTACCGGGTCCGCATCTTCACCCCGTCGTCCGAGCTGCCGTTCGCCGGGCATCCCACGCTCGGCACCTGCCACGCGTGGCTGGCCGAGCGGCCGGCGTCGGCTCGACCGACGGAGATCGTCCAGGAGTGCGGGGTGGGCCTCGTGCCCCTGCGGCGGACGGCGGACGGACTCGCCTTCGCAGCGCCGCCGCTGCGTCGCTCCGGGCCGGTCGAGGCCCCGCTTGTCGCGCGGATCAGCACGATGCTCGGTATCACCCCCGACGATGTCGTCGCGGCCGAATGGGTGGACAACGGCCCGGGCTGGGTCGCGGTCCTGCTCGCCGATGCCGAGTCGGTCCTGGCGCTGCGACCGCGCGGCGTCGACCTGCCCCTCGGGGTGGTCGGGCCGTGGCCGCCCGGCTCGGCGACGGCGTTCGAGGTGCGGGCGTTCGTGCCGATGGGCGACGCGGTGATCGAGGATCCGGTGACCGGCAGCCTGAACGCCTCGCTCGCGCAGTGGCTGCTGGGCACCGGACGGGCGAGCGCGCCCTACACGGCCAGCCAGGGCACCGTGCTGCACCGGGCCGGCCGGATCCACCTCTCGACGGACGCCGACGGCACGGTCTGGGTGGCCGGCGCAACGGTCACCTGCCTGTCAGGCACCGCCGAGCTGTGACGCCGGCGCACGCACCGGTCAGTTCTCCACCCAGCCGTACTTCTCGGCGATCCGGATGAGCTCACTCCTGATCCGGATGATCTGCGTCCCGGTAAGGGTGGGTTCGACCCGCAGCAGCGTCTCGGTCACCTCCTGCGTGAGTTCACCCACCGGAAGGACGTCACAGAGCCCGTCGGAATCATCGGCGTGCACGGCCACCCGCGGTGCGGCGGAGGGAGCCGGGGAAGCGGAACCGACGATACGCGCCGAACTGGCTTTCAGGCCACGCTCCCCCTCCTCCACCTCGAACTCCATGAAGGTTCCGGGAACGACGAGATTCTTCTCGACGAGCAGGTCGTTTGCGTGCAGAAAAATATCGTCGCCACCGTCACTGGGGGCAATGAAACCGTAACCCCGCACGTGATCGAACCGAAGGACCTTACCTGTACTCACGACTCACCTCAACAGCACCAGAAAGACCATCATCTCGACAATGACGCCCCCGTCCACCCAACCGCCACACGGCAGAACCGGGACCAGGCCGCCAATCATACCCGCCGCCGCACCAGGCGGACCCCGACCCACCGAGCCCGACACCAGGCGGCGAAAATCGGCCGCCAGCCCAGGTGGCGCCGCACGGGCTTCATCGCCGATCCGGCGACGCATTCTTCGCCGCCACAACCACTTCCTCGAGAAACAACCACCGGGCCACGTTTCCCCATCTCGACCGTCCGGGCCCTTTCCCGGTCGGCGTACCTCGCGATGCGCAACCGGCGCGGCCGCGGTGGCGTCTCAGCAGATACGCGGAAGCTCCGAGCCCATCGGCAGATCAATCACGCGGCTTCCGCCGAGCCCGGTCCTGGCGACCACCATCGGCGCGTTGTCCTCGGTGACGGTGCCGATCGCGGCGGCGTCCCGGCCGTGCGGATGCGCCCGCATCACCTCCAGTACCCGATCGGCGTCCGCCGCCGGAACGATGGCCACGAGTTTCCCCTCGTTGGCGATGGCGAACGGGTCGAGCCCGAGGACGCTGCAGGCATCCGCGACCGGCGCCGCCACCGGGACGGCCCGTTCGGTGACGGCGATGCCGACCTGCGCGCCGCGGGCGATCTCGTTGAGGGTCGCCGCGAGGCCGCCGCGGGTGGGGTCGCGCAGCGTGTGGATGTCCGCACCGGTGGCGAGCATGGCGGCGACGAGGCCGCTCAGCGGCGCGGTGTCGCTGCGGACCTGCGTGCCGAACTCCAGCCCCTCGCGGCAGCTCAGGACGGCGACCCCGTGCGCTCCGATCTCGCCGCTGACGAGGACGACGTCACCCGGGCGGGCCCGNCCCGGCCTGATGTCGACGCCGTCGGGAACCAGCCCGAGGCCGGTCGTGTTGATGTAGACCCCGTCGCCGTGACCGGCGTCGACGACCTTCGTGTCCCCGGTGACGAGCCGGACCCCGGCCACCCGGGCCGCCGCGCCCAGGGCCTCGGCGACCCTGGCGAGTTCGGCCAGCTCGGTGCCCTCCTCCAGGATGAAGGCGGTCGCCAGGTAGCACGGGGTCGCGCCCACCATGGCCAGGTCGTTCACGGTGCCGTTGACCGCGAGATCGCCGATGCAGCCGCCGGGGAAGAACAGCGGGCGGACGACGAAGGAGTCGGTGGTGAAGGCCACCCGCGCGCCGCCGAGCGCGACGACGGCGGCGTCGGCCAGCTCGGTCGCGGCGGCCGGGCCCCGGAAGGCCGGCAGGAACAGGTGCTCGACGAGTTCGGCGGACATCGCGCCGCCGCCGCCGTGCCCCATGACGATCGTGGGGGAATCCGCCAGCGGCGCGGGACAGGTCCAGGCGGCGAGGTCCACGGCATCCACGGCATCCTCCGCATCCACGGCGTCCACGGCGTCCACGGCGTCGGCAAGGTCAGACACGGGCCACCTCCCGCGCTGGCTGGTTGTCCGCCGGGGCCGTCGCGGCCGGCTGGCCGAGCCGCCGGTAGAGGTAGTAGGCCGCGCAGGCGCCCTCGGCGGACACCATCGTGGCGCCCAGCGGCGTCCGTGGCGTGCAGCGAGTCCCGAAGGCGGCACACTCATGCGGCTTGATCAGGCCCTGNAGCACCTCCCCCGAACGGCACACCGAGGACTCCGCGGTGTGGATGTCGCCGACGGCGAAGCGAGTCTCGGCGTCGAACTCCCGGTAGGCCGCCGACAGCCGCCAGCCGCTGTCCGGTATCACCCCGATGCCGCGCCAGGCACGGTCGGTCACCGTGAAGACGTCCCGCAGCATCGCGATGGCGGCCGGGTTGCCCGCCGCCGGCACGGCCCGCGGGTAGGCGTTGTCCAGCTCGTGGCGGCCTTCCTCCAGTTGCATCACGGTCCGGCGGATGCCCTCGAGGAGGTCGAGCGGCTCGAAGCCGGTGACCACGATCGGCACCCGGTACCGGCGGGCGAGATCCGGGTACTGCCCGGTGCCCATCACGCTGCACACGTGGCCGGCGGCGAGGAACCCCTGAACCCGGCAGCTCGGCGATTCCATGATCGCCGCAATCGCCGGCGGGACCAGGACGTGCGAGACGAGCAGCGAGAAGTTGCGCACCCCGCACCGCTTCGCCTGGTAGACGGTCATCGCGTTGGCCGGAGCCGTGGTCTCGAACCCGATCCCGAAGAACACCACCTGCCGGTCCGGGTTCTGCCGGGCGATCGTCAACGCGTCCAGGGGCGAGTACACCACCCGCACGTCGGCGCCGGTGCTCTTCACCCGGAACAGNTCCCGGTCACTGCCGGGAACCCGCAGCATGTCACCGAACGAGCAGAAGATGACCCCCGGCCGGGAGGCGATCTCGAGCGCGCGATCGATGATCTCCAGTGGGGTGACGCAGACGGGGCAGCCGGGGCCGTGAATCATCTCGACGCCCGCGGGCAGCAACTGGTNGATCCCGTGCCGGATGAGCGAGTGGGTCTGGCCGCCGCAGACCTCCATGATCGCCCATGGCCTGGTCGTCACCGCATGGATCTGGTCCAGCAGCCGACCGGCCAGCTCGGGGTCGCTGAACTCCTCGAGGTATTTCACCGGTTCACCCCCTCAGGCTGGGCGTCGCGGGCGGACGTGGCCGGCCCACCGTCGAGTTCCTCGGCGAGCAGCCCCATCCGGGCGATGGTGGCCAGCGTTTCCAGCGCGGACTGTTCGTCGAGCCGCTGGATGGCGAACCCGACGTGGACGATCACGTACTCGCCGGCCGTGGTGTCCGGCAGGTACTGCAGGCACACGTCCTTGCGCACCCCCCCGAAATCCACCTCGGCCATGCGGGTGCCGTCCCGTTCCCCGATGGCGACGACCCGTCCCGGAACCGCGAGACACACGGCGCTCACCCCCTCGTTTCATGGTCATCCGCTCCCCCGCTCCCCCGCTCCCGCGCGCCGGCCGCGGCGACCACGAGCTGGCCCAGCGCGATGCCGCCGTCGTTCGGCGGCACCCGGCGGTGCCGCAGGACCGTGTAGCCCTCGGCTCGCAACGCCCGCGCGGCCGCCGTCGCGAGCAGCACGTTCTGGAACACCCCGCCGGTCAGCGCCACGACGTCGAGCCCCCGCTCGGACCGGGCCTGCCGGGCCAGGTCGACGACCAGGGCCACCACCGCTGCGTGCAGGCCGGCGCTCATCGCCTCGACGGCGAGCCCGCGCCGCAGGTCGCGGACGAGCCCGCGGATGACGGGCGCTGCGTCGGCGACCAGCGGACCGCCCGGCACCGGCCGGTCGATCCCGAAGGCGTACCGGTTGCGCCAGGCGTCGGGACCGCCCGGGCAGCGGCGGGCGCGCGCCTCCAGCTCGATCGCCGCCTGGGCCTCGAAGTCCGCGCGGTGGCGGACGCCGAGCAGGGAGCTCACCGCGTCGAACAGCCGTCCCATGCTGGCGGTGGGCACGCAGGCCAGCCCGGTGGCGAGCTGATGGGCCAGGGCGCGCCGCTCCCCCGCCGGGCAGGCCGCCACGGGTGGCAGGTCCGCGTCCCAGCCAACATCACCGTCCCAGCCAACACCGCCGTCCCAGCCAACACCGGCGGCCCACAGGTGCGCCAGCGCCATCCGGTAGGGGCGGCGCACGGCGGCGTCCCCACCGGGCAGCGGGACGTAGGCGAGGTGGGCGAACCGCTCGAAGCCGCGGTAGTCGGCGATCAGCGTCTCGCCGCCCCACACCGCCCCGTCGGTGCCGTAGCCGGTGCCGTCGAAGGCGAAGCCCACCACGGGACGGTCGCCGGTCAGGCCGTGCTCGGCCATCACCGCCGCCACGTGGGCGTGATGATGCTGCACCGAGCGCACGGGTCGCCCGGCCGCGTGCCGCCGCGCCCACTGCCGGGAGCGGTAGCCCGGATGGGCGTCGGTGGCCAGCGCGGTGGGGCGGATGCCGGTGAGCCGCTCGAGATGGTGTTCGGCGGCGGTGAACGCCCGCACCGTGTCGGCGTCGTCCATGTCCCCGATGTGACCGCTGAGCCAGGCGGAACGATCGGTGCCCAGCGCGCAGGTGTTCTTCAGGTCGGCGCCCACCGCCAGGGTCGGCGCCACCGCGAACGGCAGCGGCACCGGCAGGGGGGCGAAGCCCCGGGAGCGGCGCAGCGGCAGTGGGTCACCGTCGACGACGCGGACGACCGAGTCGTCGCAGGGCACGTGAATCGGGCGGTCGTGGCGCAGCCACGCGTCGGCGAGCGGTGCGAGCCGGCGACGGGCGTCGGCATCGTCGGCGGCGATGGGTTCGCCGCCGAGGTTGCCCGACGTCATCACCAGCGGCGCCGGCGAACCGCCGGCCGCCGCCACCGCGGCGAGCAGCAGGTGGTGCACCGGGGTGTAGGGCAGGAGCAGGCCGAGGTCGGGGCTGTTCGGCGCGACCGCGGCGGCGAGTGCGGGTCGGCCGTCGTCGCGCCGGGCGACCAGGACGATCGGGCGGGCGGGCCCGGCCAGCACCGCCGCCTCCGCGCGGTCGAGGTGGGCGAGGCGCCGAGCGGCGGTGAGGTCGGCGACCATGACGGCGAACGGCTTGTCTCCGCGCCGCTTGCGGCGCCGCAGCGTCGCCACGGCCGCCTGGTCCGTGGCGAGGCAGGCCAGGTGGTAGCCGCCGATGCCCTTCACCGCGACGACACCCCCGACGGTCAGCAGCCGGGCCGCCGCCGCCAGGGCATCCTCGCCGAGGACCGCCGGCCCCGTCCCGGGTGGAACGAACTCCAGCCGGGGCCCGCAGTCCGGGCAGGCGATCGGCTGCGCGTGGAAGCGGCGGTCCCGCGGGTCGCGGTACTCCCGCGCGCAGGCGGGGCACAGGGGGAACCCGGCCATCGTCGTCGCCGGCCGGTCGTACGGCAGCCCGGTGATGATCGTGAAGCGCGGCCCGCAGTTGGTGCACGTGATGAACGGGTGGCGGTGGCGGCGGTCGGCCGGATCGGCGAGTTCACGCAGGCAGTCCGGGCAGGTCGCCACGTCCGGGGACACCATCGTGTGCGGGGCGTCTCCCGCGCGGGAGCGGGCGATCGTGAACGCCGCGTCGCCGCGGGGCGCCAGGTCCGTCGCCGTGACCCGTTCGATCACGGCCAGCGGCGGGGCGTCGGCGGTCAGCCGCCGGCCGAACTCCGCCACCGCGCCGGGCGAGCCCTCGACCTCGACGATCACCCCATCGCTGTCGTTGCACACCCAGCCGGCCAGCGCCAGGTCGGTCGCGGCCGCGTGGACGAAGGGCCGGAAGCCGACGCCCTGCACGAGGCCGCGCACGGTGATCCGCCGTCGCCGCCGACCGTCGGACCCGGACTGCCCGGCACCGCGCCCGGCCGGCGTGGCCGGCGCGGGGGCGGGGGCGGGGCGGGTCGGGCTGCCCACCGTCACATCCGCCTGATGCGCAGGTACCGGACGAGGGACGGGTACTCCCGCCACATCATGCCGGCGATGCCGGCGCCGGTGGCGGCCAGGACCTTCTTGCGGTTGCTCATCGGTCTCCCCCTCGAATCGACTGGGACGACGCTGCGGTGCGCGACGCCCGCGCCGCGCGCCGGCTAGCCCGGTGGCAGGTTNGGCATGCTCGGCGAGATCGGATCGCGGTCACGCGGCCGGATGCCGGTCGAGCGGCGGGCGTCGGCGGTGCCGTCGCTGTGGTGACCCGGCTCCATCTCGTAGGAACCGACGGCGTTGCCTTCGCGGACCCCTTTGACGTGCGCGGTGGCGTCCGGACGGACGTCCGGCTCGCCGACTCGGATCGGTGCCATGGTGCCTTCCCTCCCTGGTCAGTCGCCCGCGGCGCCCGGGCTGCCGGCGCGGCCCAGCGGGGAGCCGCGGCGGGAACGGTCGGGCAGGGCGGCGAAGAAGTCGTCGACCGCAGGCCAGACCCGGCCGCCGCCCGACAACCCCGTCCACGTGTGCCGGACGATCGCGACGAGCCGGTAGCAGTCGTCGATCGGGACGATCCAGAACTCCCGGCGGCCCCGCGCGGTGTTCGCCAGCAGGGCCTCGACCCGGGGGGCCAGCCCGGCCAGCATTGGCGCCCTGGCGACGAGCCGGCGCCAGGCGGCCGGTTCCAGCTCCCAGCGGGTGGCGCCGATCGGGCTCGGGTACCGGGCCCGCACCTCGCCGCCGTCGCCGGGGATGACGAACGCCAACCCGACGGGAATACCCAGCGCGCGGGGATCGGACCCGTCCCGGTCCAGGTCGGCCACGCGCAGCCGGCGCTGCGGGACGAGGCGGTAATGGCCGCGCGCGGCGGCGTCCCGGTCGAACAGCAGCGCGCAGGCCCGGCACAGGCACAGCAGCGCGTCGTTCGACTCGTCGAGCAGGTGCCGGTGGTCGCTCGGCACGGGGGCGGCGCACAGGTCGCACCGTTCGCCGTCCGGCCCGGTCCGGACGAGGCCGGCCCGCACCACCCGGTCCAGGGCTCCGCCGGGGCCGGGCGCGGGACGCAGGTCGGCGCCGGGCACGGGACGAAGGTCGGTCGTCACGGCCGCGCGCTCCCGGCGAGCGGCGGGGTGAGCACCGCGTCGAGGGGGACGAAGGCGGTCTGGTGAGCGCCGCCCGAGGCAGCGGCCTGGCGCCGGACGTCGGACAGTTCGGGCGCGATCGCGAGCACGGCCTCGCGGACCGCCGCCAGGACCTCGCCCGCCGCCGAGCCGCAGCCGCCGAGGGTCAGGCTGATCTCCGCGACGCCCCGCTCGATGCCCACCAGTTCGATCTCGCCGCCCCGGTCGCGGACCGCCGGTCGCAGCCGCTCGATCGCCCGGGTCACCCGCCGGCCCACCGGCTCGGGGTGCACGTCGTGCAGGACGAGCAGGTGGCCGATCAGTTCGTCGGCGGTCAGCGCGGCGGTCACGTCGGCGGCGCCGGCGGCGTAGCCGGCGACCCGGGCGAGCGCCTCGCCGTACACCGACGCGAGCGTGGCCACCGCATCCAGGGCCAGTTCCCCGCTCGGCCCCGGGATCCGCTCCACCTCGGCGAGCGCCTCGTCAAGGTGGGCCAGCCGTTCGCGCACCGCCCGGTCGTCGAGGCGATGNCCGCCCTCGCTGCGCCGGCCGTCCTCGCTGGCTGGATCAGCCATGGCTTGCCCCGAACATCGGCGAGTGCACGGTGCGCAGCGTGCGGCCGTGACCCAGGTACATGTGCACCCCGCAGGGCAGGCAGGGATCGAAGCTGCGCACCGCGCGCATCACGTCGACGCCCTTGAAGGAGTCCGGGCCGTTCTCCTCGAAGATCGGCATGTTCTGGACCGCGTCCTCGTACGGGCCCGGCGTGCCGAACGAGTCCCGGGGGCTGCCGTTCCAGGGCGTCGGCGGGTAGGGGNGGTAGTTCGCGATCTTGCCGTCCCGGACGACCAGGTGGTGCGAGAGGACCCCGCGCACCGCCTCGTGGAAGCCGCAGCCGATCGTCTCGTCCGGCACCTCGAAGTCGGTGAAGGTCCGGGTGTCGCCGGAGCGCACCCGCGTCATCGCCCGCTCCAGGAAGTGCAGCGCCATCCCCGCCGCGTAGGCGACGAAGTACACCCGGGCCCGGTCCCGTTCGATCGCGTTCGACCAGGCGGGCGGGGACCACCGCAGGTCCATGGCGGGCAGCGTGCGGCTGCGGGGCAGCGAGATCTTCACCGCGCCGTCGCTCGCGGTCACGTACGGCGTGTCGACCAGGCCCGCGAGGGCCGTGACGTAGAGGCGGGCGAACGGGCCACCGCCGGTGTCGAGCGCGAGATGGTCGCCGGTGCCCTCGTCGAGCCAGCGCGGGCTCATCACCCAGGAATACTTCTCGCCGAAGTCACGCTTCTGCGGCTCCGGGAAGGTCGTCTGGTTCCACGGGTGGCGCATGTCGACGGGATTGCCCAGCGGATCCCGCTCGACGAAGGGTTCCTCGTTGACCCAGTCCTTGTAGAAGGAGCTGCCAAGCAGGATGCGGATACCCAGGTTGATTTTCACGAGGTCGGTGGTGAGTAGTTTTCCGTCGACGACGATGCCGGGGGTCACGAACATCGCGCGGCCCCAGTCCGTCATGTTCTCGTACCGGTAGTCGACGACGTTCGGGTCCTGGAAGGCCCCCCAGCAGCCCAGCAGGACACGTCGGCGGCCGACCTCCTCGTAGCCCGGCAGCGCGTCGTACCAGAAGTCGAACAGGTCGTCGTTGAGCGCCACGGCCTTCTTGACGAAGTCGAGGATCTCCATCAGCCGGGTGAGGTAGTCGGTGAAGACCGAGGGTTCCGGCATCGTGCCGACCCCACCCGGATACAGCGTCGAGGGATGGACGTGCCTGCCCTCCATCAGGCAGAACATCTCCCGAGTGACGCGGCTGACCCGCAGCGCCTCGTTGTAGACCTGGCCCTCGAA
Organism: Frankia sp. CpI1-P; assembly: GCF_001421075.1. Classification (NCBI taxonomy): domain Bacteria; kingdom Bacillati; phylum Actinomycetota; class Actinomycetes; order Frankiales; family Frankiaceae; genus Frankia; species Frankia sp. CpI1-P. The sequence continues at coordinate 48,693 of NZ_LJJX01000036.1, forward strand.
CGGGTTGAGCGCCCGCATGATGTCGGCGATCGTGCGCAGGCCGTGCACCTCGGCGCGCGGCGACGCGGTGGCCTCGGCCCGCGCCAGCACGCCGGGGTTGGTCTCCTTGACCATCGCCTCGCAGAAGTCCACGAACACCAGGTTGTCCTGGAAGATCGTGTGGTCGAACAGGTACTCGGCGGCCTCCCCCAGATTGATGATCCATTCCGCCATCGGCGGGTTGGCGATGCCGTACGCCATGTTCTGGGCGTAGACCGAACAGGTGGTGTGGTTGTCCCCGCAGATGCCGCAGATCCGGCTGGTGATGAAGCCGGCGTCACGCGGATCCTTCCCCTTCATGAACACCGAATATCCACGGAACAGCGAGGATGTGCTGTGGCATTCGGTCACCCGCCGGTTGGCGAAATCGATTTTCGTGTAGATTCCGAGGTTGCCGATGATGCGCGTGATGGGATCCCACGCCATCTCGACGATCTGGCCGGGCTTCTCCGCGGCCCTCATCTGCTCGGTGGCCGTCATCACACCCGTCCCTTCGGCCGGTAACTCGGGTCGTAACCGGTGGTCAGCAGTTCCCGGTTGTGCCGCCACCGCGGCTCCCGGTTCACCGTGGCGTTGGTGATGCCCCGCAGGCGCCGGATGATCGACCCATACGGCTTCACCGCGAGCGAGGACAGGCTCGCCNCCGGCGGCATGTCCATGAACGGCATGAACTTGTCGGGGAACCCGGGCATCGTGCAGGCGATGCAGATGCCCCCGACGTTCGGGCAACCGCCCACGCCGCCCATCCAGCCCCGCTTGGGGACGTTGCAGTTCACCACCGGACCCCAGCAGCNGATCTTCACCTGGCACTTCGGCGAGTTGTAGTCCTTCGCGAAGTCGCCCTGCTCGTAGTAGCCCGCACGGTCGCAGCCCTCGTGCACCGTCCGCCCGAAGATCCACTGCGGTCGGTGCTGGTCGTCCAGCGGCGGCGGCGGGGCGGTGCCGGCCGCGTGGTACAGCAGCCAGGTCAGGGTCTCCATGAAGTCGTCCGGCTGCACCGGGCAGCCCGGGACGTTGACGATCGGCAGGTTGCCGGCCGAGGTGAAGTCGCGCCCCAGGTAGTCGAGCAGCCCCATCGAGCCGGTCGGGTTGCCCGCCATGGCATGGATGCCGCCGTAGGCGGCGCAGGTGCCGATGGCGATGACCGCCCAGGCCCGCGGCGCGAGCCGGTCGATCCACCAGTTGATGGTCAGCGGCTGGCCGGTGTCCGGGTCGTTGCCGAACGAGGTCCAGTAGCCTTCGCCGTTGATGTTCTCGTTGGGGATGGACCCCTCGATGACGAGGACGAACGGTTCCAGCTCGCCGCGGGCCGCGGCGCGGAAGGGGGCCAGGAACTCCTCGCCGCCCAACGTCGGCGAGAGCACCTTGTTGTGCAGATGGACCGTCGGCAGGCCCGGTATGACGCCGGTGACCACGTCCTCGATAGCCGGCTGCGAGGCCGCGGTCACCGAGACCGTGTCGCCATCGCAGCTCATCCCCTCGGAGATCCAGAGGATGTGCACCTCGTCGACGCCACCCGGCCGCGCCTGCGTGGCCGGCCGCTCGTCCGTGGCTGTCATCTCGGCCCCTCCTTTCCGTCACGTTCCGTGTCCGACCCCCACGAGTCGGGGGTCCCGGACGATGTCGCCGATGAGGTCGACCGCGTCGTCGACGGCAGCGCGCACCGCGCTGGACAGCTCCATCCGTTCCGCCACCACGGCGGGTCGACAGCCGACGACGACGACCTGGCCGATCTCGCCGCCGAGATCGCGCACCAGCCGCAGCACGACGTCGGGGGACATGCCGTGCGCGTCCACCACCGCCGGCGCGCCGACCAGCGGCGTGCCGACCAGCGGTGTGTCCGCCTGCCGCGCGTCCACCTGCCGCGCGTCCACCTGCGGCGCGTCACCGACGTCGGGCCGCAGGACCGTGAGGGTCCCCGGGGGTTCGTCGGACGGCAGCGCGTCGACGAGGATCACCGTGTCGTACCGGCCGTCGAGCAGCGCGAAGGCGAGGTGCAGGCCCCGGATGCCGTAGTCGGCGACGTCGACCCCACCGGGCAGGCTCGCCGGGTCGAGCCGGCGGACGACCTCGACGCCGAATCCGTCATCGCCGAGGAAGATGTTTCCGACACCGGCGACCAGCGTCCGTCCCGCGCGCGGGCGGGGGCGGGCGGCGCTCACGGCGCACCCGTCCGATCCGCGTCCGTCGGGTCGTCGAGCGGGTCGAGCTCGTCGGGAGCGAAGTAGAAGTAACGGCCGGCCGCCCGATGCAGGTCGCCGGTCTCGTCGCCGTCGAGTGTCACCGCGGCGTGCCGGTCGCCATCGACGTCCAGGAAGATCGCCTCAACCCGGGCGACGCGGCCGGCGAGGAACATGTCGTGGGCGTCGGAGCCCCGCGCACGCGGACGCAGCCGCACCCGGCTGCCGCGGGCGACGGTGACGCCGCCGACCTGCACGCTGTCCCGGTCGGGGTGGACCGACCGGTCGGCCTCCGGCTCCCACCATGCCGAATCCGGGCCGAATGCCGAATCCGGGCCGGATGCCGAATCCAGGCCGGATGCCGAATCCGGGCCGCCGGGCGGGACCGCGGTCGGCGGCTCTACCGGTTGCAGCGACCGCACGGCGCCGTGCAGACGGTCGAGCATGGCGCGCGGGATGCCGTCGACCCGGTCGATGATCTCGGCGGCCCGTGGGTCCGTCGCCCGCGCCTCCCGCTTCTCCTCGTCGGTCAGCGCGCGGGTGCGCAACGAGAGGATCTCGTCGATCTCGGTGGCGTCGAACAGATCCCCGGGGCTTTCCGGGGCCGTCCGGGGATCGTCGTAGAGGATGATCGGCGAACACAGCATGACGTCCCGGGCCCCGCCGGCCAGGACGGGGAACACCCGCAGGTTCTCGCACCCGCGGGCCGCGCTCGCCGCCCAGACGGGCGGGTCCAGCAGCGACAGGAAGCGCCCGCCGCGCACGCCGAGCAGGCTGTGCGCGGCGACGAGCGAGCGGCGCAGCGCCTCGGCCCGCGGCCGGCCAGCGCCCAGGTCGGCCACCGTGTTCTCGACCACCACCCGCAGCCGGTAGAGCCGGAACGGCGCCTCGGCCCGCGTCGCGGACAGGTGGACGGCCGCCGTCACCGGCCACCGGTGGCGGACCACCCGCGCCGCCTCCGGCCGCGGACCCAGCGGTTCGATGTCGACGCCGCCCGGGGCGAGCAGTGGGATCGACACCCGGCTGGATTGGCCGGTCAGGTCGGACAGCGGCACGGCGAGATCGAACTCGCGCGGACGCGCCTCGTCGAAGGTCAGCTCGCGGGTGCCGTCCACGTCGAGCTCGTCGACCGGCGAGAACCGTCCGTCCGCCGCTCGGCGCTCGACGCGACGCCGAATCACCTGGAGGAACCGCAGCCGCAGGAAGACCGTCGCGGGTCCCGTCGCCTCCACCAGGCATTCGGCCTGCTGGAACGACCCGTCGGCCGAGCCCGACACGCCTGGCGACCCCGACGAGGGCTGTTCGGAGATCCATCCCGGCGGTGCCAGTACCCCGAACTGCCAGCGCACTCGGTTCTTCCCGCAGGAGCGTCGGTAGGGGTAGAGCAGGTAGCCCTCGTAGAGCACCGCGTCGGCGACCGCCCGCGCCGCGTCGAACCCCGCGGGTACGCCGGGCCACCGCGGATCCGATCCGGTCGTCACGCCGGCCGCCGTCATCGCGGCCGTGGCCCGCAACAGGCTGGCTCCAGGCTGCCCATGACAGTGTCCCTCCCGGTGCGGTCGCGACGCGGCCGACCTGCGCACCTCCACCAACTACTAACTCGATCTAATAACTCGATGTGTCCTTCAAGGCACTCTTAGTCGTTCGCAGACGAGCTGCCCGGGACCGGTCGCGTCAAACCCGGCCCGCCGCACCGGCCCGCGGCCGAGCATCGGGCCGCGGGCGCCGCGCACGCAGCCAGGCGTACCAGGCGGCCAGGCCGGGCTCCGGCTCGGCGCCGGGAGCACCGGCCGGCAGGTGAAGTCCGGACAGGGTNAGGACGTCAACCGCGGGGTTGATCCGACGAATCAACCCCATGCAGTGATCGACATCCACAGCGAGATACGGCACCAGGTCACATTTGGTGAGCAGCACGAGATCGGCCTTGGCAAACATGTGCGGATATTTGAGCGGCTTATCCTCACCCTCGGTAACCGAGGTGAGCACCACCCGCACGCCTTCCCCCAGGTCGAACAGCGCCGGGCAGACCAGGTTGCCGACGTTCTCGACGAACACCACCGCCTCCGCGGGCGGGTCGAGGGCGCGCAGCGCGCGGTCGACCATGTCCGCGTCGAGATGGCAGCCACGCCCGGTGTTCACCTGCACGACCGGGACACCCTCGGCCCGGATCCGCTCGGCGTCCCGCACGCTTTCCTGATCACCCTCGACCACCGCGAGCGGCCACTGCCCGGCGAGATCGCGCACGGTCCGTTCCAGCAGGGTCGTCTTGCCGGAACCGGGCGAGCTCATGAGGTTGACCGCGAGCACGTTGCGCGCGGCCAGCCGCTGCCGGGTCTGCCCGGCCTGCTCGTCGTTCTTCGCCAGCACCCGCTGTTCCAGCAGCAGCTCACGTCCCGAGCGGCCCGCCGCCCCGGCGTCCGCCGGGAACGAGGTCAGCCGGGGCGCAGCCGCCGGGTCGTCGCAGCCGCAGGTCTCGCACATCGGTCAGTCCCCCTCCCCCACGCAGGCCCCTCCCCGCGCAGGCATCTCTCCCCCATGCAGGTCAGCCCGCCTCCGCGCAGGTCAGCTCGCCTCCGCCGCGGGCATCAGGCCCACCGAGGCGATCCGCAGGTCGTCACCGCCGTCCACCGCCACATCGGCGCAGCCGCAGCCGCAGAGCACGAGGACGTCGTCGGCCACGAACTCGGCGCCGCACCGCCGGCAGCGGGCCCGGCCCGCGGGTTCGTCGATCGTCAGGGCCGCACCGGCCAGCGGTGTGCCGGCGGTTACCACGTCGAAGCAGAACCGGACGGACTCCGGCACGACACCCGACAGCCGCCCGATGACCAGCCGCACCGTGGTCACCCGCGTCGGCCCGGTCCGCTCCACGATCGCGTCGACGACGCTCTGCGTGATGGCCAGTTCGTGCATGGAGGCTCCCCGACGGCGTTGGCGCGCCGGGCACGCGGCGGTGGCGCTCGGCGTGCGTCGAGGGGCCTTTACCCCGCGAGGACGCCGCGCAGTCGCGGCCGCCGCTGCGGCTTCCCCGACCCGCGGCACGGAGGCCCGGTCCCGCGGGGGCGAGTGGGGCTGCGTGGGCGCGGGGCCCCTCGGCCACCTGGCGGCGGGGTCGGCGGGGTCGGCGGGGAGAGGAATACCCTCGCGGTCAGCCGGGGTCGGATACGGGAACGTATTTCCACCGTACTCACTGTCACCACGCGACTATCCCGCGAGAAACCAGCCGGAAATCAAAAAGAAACCTTCGTCGGGCCGATCGACACGGAACAGCGGCCCGTAGGAGGGCGGACGGACGCCGTTGTCCGACCGTCCCGGTGGATCAGGCCGCGGCCGGCGACGCCGGCGCGGCCATCCAGGTCAGGTCTGCCACGGTGACGACCAGCCGCCGGGCGATGTCGTCGGCCGGCACGCCGGAATCCAACGCCGCCCGAAGCGCGATGCCACGCACTGTGCGTAGCTCAAGCCNCCGAGGATGGTCCGCCCACATCAGTTTGTCGGCGAGCGCTGCCCGCTCCACCGGATCAGAGATCGCCACCACGTCTTCATAGGACATCACGGGGCTCATGGTTACGGCTGGGCGGACGTTTCGCAACATTCGGATGGCGTCTTTTTTGCAGAACCCCCATGGGCCGGCCAGGTCATGGCCGAATCCTGTCAGGGCACTGTCCCGTTGGTCCCGTCAGCCCAGCTCGGGAGGGTGGGACCGCGAGCCCGGGGCGGCGCCGTCGCGAGCCCGCGGCGGGACCGATGCCGATCGCCGGCCAGGCAGCAGCGCCGCGGCGATCGCCGCGGCCACCACGAGCGTGATGGCGGCGTCGACCAGCAGGGCCAGCCGGATGCCGGCCAGGGTGGACCGGACCGCGGACAGGTGGTCGGCGACGGCCGACGAACGCGCCGTCGCGACCGTGCTGATGACCGGGATGCCGACGGTGAGCGCGACCTGCTGCGTCATGGTCGTCAGGGCGGTGGCCAGCCCCTGCTCGTGGTCGGGCAGGTCTCCGGTGGCCGTCGTCAGGTAGGCGACGATGCCGTGGACGTGCCCGAAGAAGCCGACCGCCGAGGCCGCGAGGACCAGGTAGACCCAGGCGCGGTCCGGCCCGACGAAGGCGAGGGCGACGTTGGACAGTCCCTGCACGGCGAGGCCCGCGACCAGGCTCACGGCGCTGCCGCGGCGGCTCATCAGCCGGGGCGCGACCAGTCCGGAGACGAACGCCGCCGCGCCGGGCACGCCGAAGACCAGTCCGGCCGTCGTCGCCGAGAAGCCGAGGACCTGCTGGAGGTAGAGGGTGAGCAGGAACACCACCGAGGACTCCAGCGCGAACACGGCGAAACCACCGGCGTTGCCCCAGCCGACGGTGCGCCGGCGCAGGATCGCCACCGAGGCCAGCGGGTGGGCGCTGGTCGTCTCGATCCGCCAGAACAGGGCGAGCAGGACCACACCGAGGGCGATGCAGCCCCACACGACCGGGTCGGCCCACCCGTCGTTGCCGCCGGTGGCGATGCCGTAGACCAACGCAAGCAACCCGCCGGTGACGGTGAGCGCGCCGGGCACGTCGAGGCGGACCGGGCCGGCCGCGCCCCCGGACGGCAGCAGCCGCGGCGCGGCGAGCAGGATCGCCGCGGCCACCGGCACGTTGACGAGGAAGGCCCAGCGCCAGCTCAGCAGGCCGGTCAGCAGTCCGCCGGCGAGCGCACCGGTGGTGAATCCCGCCGAGATCAACGCACCGTTCATGCCGAGCGCGCGCTGCCGCAGCCGTCCCGGCGGGAAGCTCGTCAGCAGCAGCGCGAGGGCGGCCGGAGTGGTCATGGCGGCGGCGAGCCCCTGGCCGACGCGGGCGCCCAGCAGCACGGCCGAACTGGTGGCAAGACCGCCGACCAGGGACGACACGACCAACAGCGCGAGTCCCGCGATCAACATCCGCCGCCGCCCGGCCAGGTCGGCCACCCGGCCGAACAGCAGGGTGAACCCGGCCGCCGGCAGCGCGAACGCCGTCGCCACCCACTGCAGGTGCGCGTCGGTGAGTCCGACGCCGGCGCCGATCGAGGGCAGGGCGACGTTGAGGATGGAGAAGTCGACCGCGAGCATGAACTGGCTGCCGAGCAGCAGGACGAGGATGATCCGCTGGCGGGCGGTCATCGCGTCGTCGCCCACCGGGTCGACCCGGGTCACGGCGGCGGCATCGATCGAAACACTCATGCCGGCCACGCTCGGCGAACATCTCCGAGCCGCCCACACCGCGGGTGTGCCACCCACCGCGTGGCTAGCACCGGCGAGGTGTGGTTCGCCGCGACGGCGCGGGCAACACTGGACGGATGACCGAACTGGGAGACTTTCTGCGTTCGCGCCGCGCCCAGCTCACCCCCGAGGACGTCGGGTTGTCCCGCTACGGCGAGCGGCGGCGGGTGCCGGGCCTGCGCCNCGAGGAGATCGCGCAGCTCGCCGGGGTCAGCGTCACCTACTACACGCGGTTGGAGCAAGGGCAGAGCCGCAATGCCTCCGACGCGGTACTCGACGCCCTCGCCCGGGTGCTGCGCCTCACCGACGAGGAGACCGCCTACCTGCACGGACTGACCCGGCCGGCGGCCGGCCGGCGCGCGAGCCGGCCCGAGCACGTGCGGCCGAGCATCCGCCTGCTGCTCGACGAGCTGAGCAGCATGCCCGCACTGGTGATCGGCCGGCGCAACGACGTCCTCGCCTGGAACCGGCTCGGGCACGCCCTGCTGTGTTCGCATCTGCCCGTCGACGCTCCNCAGCGTTGCCACGGCCGGCCGAACCTCGCCCGCGAGTTCGTCCTCGAGGCCCACGCCCGCGACCTGTTCGTCGACTGGCGGCGCAAGGTCGACGACGTGGTCGCCTACCTGCGGCTGTCCTCCGGCACGCACCCGGACGACACCAAGCTCAACGCCCTCATCGGCGAGCTGTGCGTGAAGAGCGAGCTGTTCGCGACGCTGTGGGCGCGTCACCCGGTCCGGGACTGCACGAACACCATCCGCGAGTTCCGGCACCCGCTGGTCGGCCGACTGACGCTGTTTGAGGAGGTCATGCGGCTGCCCGACGCCGGCCAGCGGATGGTGGTGATGACCGCGGAGCCCGGTTCGGCGTCGGCGGAGAACCTCCAGTTGCTGGCCAGTCTCGACCTCACGGCCGCGGCGGCGGGCCCGCAGCGTGTCCCCGCGGACCCGGCTCCCGGAGGCGGGCCAGGAACCGGCGGGTGCGCTCCTCGCGGGGGTCGTCGAGAACCCGTCGCGGCGCGCCCCGTTCGATGATCGCGCCACCGTCGAGGACGAGTACCTCATCGGCGATGTCCCGCGCGAACGCCATCTCGTGGGTGGCCAGCACCATCGGCATGCCCTCCCGTTTGAGCTCGCCGACGAGGTCGAGCACCTCCCCGACCAGTTCCGGATCGAGCGCCGAGGTGATCTCGTCGAGCAGCAGCAGCGACGGCCCGGTCGCCAACGCCCGCACGATCGCCAGCCGCTGCTGCTGGCCGCCGGAGAGCCGGTCCGGGTAGACGTCGACCTTGTCGGCGAGCCCGATGCGGGTGAGCAGCTCGCGGGCGCGGTCGCGGGCGGCCGCGCGGGGCACCCGGTGGACCAGGACCGGCGCGAGGGTGACGTTCTGCAGCACCGTCAGGTGCGGGAACAGGTTGTACGCCTGGAACACGACGCCGATCCGGCGGCGAACCCGATCCGCGTCCACGCGCGGATCGGTGATCTCCTCGCCGGCCAGGAGGATCTCACCGTCGTCCACGGTCTCCAGCAGGTTCAGGCAGCGCAGCAGGGTGGACTTGCCCGACCCNCTGCCGCCGACGAGCACGACGGCCTGACCGGGCCTGACGTCGAAGGTGACGTCGCGCAGCACGACAGCGTCCCCGTAGAGCTTCACCAGGCCGCGCACGCTCAGCACCGGCGCCGCGTCGCCGGCCGTCACCGCACACCCCCGGCCGTGGCGCCGGCGCCGCGGCGGCGGGCGGAGCGAGCGGCGAGATGGTCGGTGACCCGGGTCAGCGGCATGGTGATCGCGAGGAACATCAGCCCGGCCAGCACGTACGGCGAGTAGTTGAAGTTCGCGGACGTGGCGATCTGCGCCGCCCGGACCGCGTCGACGACCCCGAGCACGGAGACGAGACTGGAGTCCTTCTGCAGACTGATCGCGTCGTTCAGCAGCGGCGGCGTCACCCGCCGGACGGCCTGCGGCAGCACGACGCGGCGCATCGTCTGGGCGTGGGTGAGGCCCAGCGAACGGGCGGCGGCGACCTGGCTTGGATGCACCGACTCGATGCCCGCCCGGAACACCTCGGCCACGTACGCCGAGTAGGTGAGCACGAGCGCCGCGCCGCCGAGGACGAGCGGATCGGTGGGCAGGCCGCGCAGCCGCAGGGCGGGCACGCCGAACCCGACCAGGTACAGCACCAGGATGACGGGCAGGCCGCGGAACAGGTCGGTGTAGGCGGCGGCCAGCAGCCGCAGCGGCAGGAACACCGGGCCGGCCAGGGTCCGCGCCAGCGCCACCAGCAGCCCGAGGGCACCCGCCGCGGCCCCGCAGACGACGAACAGCTCGAGGTTGACGACCATCCCGGTGCGCGCGGCCGGCCAGGCCGCGGTGATCTCCGACCAGGAGAAGAACCGCTGGCGGACCCGCGGCCAGCCCGACGTGTGGGTGATCCCGACGCCCGCGGCGACGGCGACCGCGGCGGTGCTGGCGGCGGCGATCACCCCCGCCCGCAGCCGGGCGCGCCGCCGCAGCCGCCGCCGGTCCCGCTCGCGCTCGCTGGGCTCCCAGGCCACCGTCACCGCAGGACGGGTGCTCCCGCCTGGGAACCGAGCCACTGCTCGGTGAGCTGGCGCAGTTCCCCGCTGCTGGTGAGCTGGGCGAGGGCGTCGTTGACGTTGCGCACCAGCGGGTTGCCTTTCTCGAACAGCAGCCCGAACTGCTCCGGCGCCCCGACGGTGGGGAACTGCCCGACGATCAGCGAATCGGGGATCTCTGCGGACGTCAGTTGGAAGGCGGTCGGCAGGTCCACGACGATGCCGTCGATCGGGCCGTTCTCCATCGCGGTCTTCGCGTCGTTGAGGTCGTTGAAGACCGCGGGCTGCTGCACGGGCGCCACCTGCCTGGTGATGGCGTCGAGGCTGGTGGTGCCGACGGGGGCGCCGAACTTGGCGCCCTTCAGCCCGGCGAGGGTTTTCACGTCCGCGATCCGGGAGGACTTGAGCGCGACGACGGCCTGGCTCACGTCGTAGTAGCCCGTGCTGAAGTCGACGGCCTGCTGGCGCTGGGGCGTGATCGAGATCTCGTTGATGTCGAAGTCGAACTTCTTCGGCCCCGGCGCGAACGAGCTGTTGAACGGCTCGGTGACCCAGTGGACCTTGTCCGGGGCGAAACCGAGCTTGGCGGCCACCGCAAAGGCGACCGCGCTCTCGAAGCCCTTGCCGTTCGCCGGCTTGCCGTCGGAGAACCACGGCGCGTAGGCGGGCGAGTCGGTGGCCACTGTCAACTGGCCGGATTTGACCAGGTGCAGGCCGTCCGACGAGGAGCCGCCCGACGAACCGGCACAGGAGGCCAGCGCGAGCAGCGCCGCGGCGGCCAGGGCGAGGACGGTGAGACGCCGTGGGCGTGGCATCGGAGACCTCCGAGGGTGCCCCACCGACGCGGGTGGGGCGCGCTGAGCAGGCAAGAAGGCTGAGCGGTGGGGCTGGCACAGGCTACCGCCGAACCAGGACAAACCGATCACCGGGGGCCGGTCGCCGCCGGTGCCGACCGTGCGGCGGCCCGATGGGTCACTGGGCGTCGTCGAGGAGCCCGGCCGGTTTCCGGCCAGAATGCGGTCAGATTATGCCGAGGCTTCGGTACGGTTTTTTTGCCGAAAACTGTACCTACCCCTCGGCTCGATTCCGTGTACAAACAGCTACACGGAGATATGTGGGATGGCGTAGCTCGTGACACACCAAGTGNCGGGGTGCCGGGGTGCCGGGGTGCCGGGGTGCCAACGGATCATGCCTCGGGGCCGGTGACCGGCGGGCCGGCGTAGACGCCACGAGGGCGCAGGCGCAGCGGTGTCTCCTGGTACTCCTCCAGGGCATGGGCGAGCCAGCCGACCGTGCGGGCCACCGCGAAGATCACCTCGCCGGCCTCGGCGGCCATGCCCGCGGCCATGGTCAGCACCGCGAGCGCCAGGTCCACGTTGGGTCGCAGTGCGCGCTCCCGCCCGGCCACCCGGGCGATCTCGCCGGCGGCTGCCAGGAAGGTCTCGGCGGCGGGCAGCGCCGCGAGCGCCGCCAGCAACGCGCGGGCACGCGGGTCGCCGTCGGGGTACAACCCGTGCCCGAATCCGGGGATCCGCTGGTCGGCGCGCAGGTGCTCGGAGACGACGACCACCGCGTCCCCCCGGTCGACCACCTCGGCGAGCAGCCGGTACGCCAGCCGGCTGGCGCCGCCGTGCAGGGGGCCGTCCAAGGCGGCGAGCCCGGCGGAGACGACGGCATACGGGTCGGCCCGCGCCGAGGCCGCGACCCGGGCGGCGAACGTGGACACGGCGAGGTCGTGATCGGCCAGCAGCCCGAGGGCCCGGTCGAGACACGCGATCGCGGCCGTGTCGCCAGGCCCACCGGCCAGCCGGCCCCACAGCCGCGCGGCGATGCCCGCCCGCTCCCCGGCCGACTCCGCAGCCCCCGTCATCGCCGCAGACTCCGTCATCGCCGCAGCCCCGACCGACTCCGCAGCCCCGACCGACTCCGCAGCCCTGGCCGTCGCGCGGGCTCCGGCTGTCTGGGATGCCTCAGGCGGCGCCGGAAGAGCCTCGACGAGCGCCGCAACGAGAGTGCGGGCGGTGAGCAGGACGCTGTCCTCCCGCAGGTCGAAGCGCAGCGGGTCGCTCGCCGCGGCGACCGAGACGGCGACCCGCATCCGGTCGGTGAGCCTCGACCGGGCGGGCAGGATCCCACCCACTCGCTCCAGGGTGGCGGCGAGATCCGGCGGGACGGTGAACACCGGCGCCGGATCCGTCCGGCCGCGCCAGAGCCAGCCGGCCACGTCCTCGAAACGGTGACGGGCGACGAACTCGACGGCGTCGACGCCGCGGTAGTAGAGGCGTCCGTCCGCGACGAGGGTGAGCCGGGTGCGCACGGCCGGCAGGTCCCCGCCGCGCAGGGCACCGGCCCCTGCCACACCGACCGCGGGGGCAGCGACGGCGGGCCCGGTGGAACCGCTCGGGGTACCGGCGGCAGGAACCTCCCGCTCAGGGACGTCGGCTCCGGCGACGCCGTCGACGCCGTCGACTGCGACGGTCCCGTTGGCAGCCGCGGCGCGGGCTCGCGCGTGCCCCGCCGTGCGTAGCCGCTCGACCTCGGCGGGGTCGAAGGTGCTGCCTCGGCCGCCGGCGGCCCGCTGGCTGTGCAGCAGGCCCCGGCTGGCGTAGGCGTAGACCGTCTCAAGCTTCACCCCGAGCCGCTCGGCGACCTCGCGCGACGTCAGCCGCTCACCATGACCCATCCGCGCCCCCTTCCGCTCCGCCGAGTGTACTGATTCACGTTGATTGTAATCAACGTTGACATGCCATCCATAAAGGATCAACTATGGATGGCGAGGAGGCGAACCATGGTGATCACAACTGGCAGTACGGCCCGCATCGGCTCGGCGCAGGCGGCGCAGGCGACGGATGCCTCGCCCACCCCGCCGGCGGGCATGGGCGTCCCACGGGGACTGAAGGGGGTGGTCGTCACGCAGACGGCGCTCGGCGACGTGCGCGGGCGCGAGGGCTTCTTCCACTATCGGCAGTATTCGGCCGTGGAGCTGGCCGAACGCCGCTCGCTGGAGGACGTCTGGCATCTCATGGTGTTCGGCGAGCTGCCGGACACCGCGACGCGAGCAGCTTTCGCCGCCCGGGTGGCGCCGTTGCGGCGGCTCCCGGCGGGTCTCGACGAGCTGCTGCCGGGGCTGGCCCGGGCCGGCGTGTCCGGGGGTGCGCTCGACGGGCTGCGCACCGCGTTGTCGCTGGCCGGCGCCGCGCGCGGCACCGCCCCGCTGTACGACACCGACGAGGCGGCCCGCGTCGACGACGCCCTGTTCGTCGGCGCGGTCACCCCGACGCTCGTCGCCGCGCTGCACCGGCTGGCCCATGGGCTCGCACCGGTGGCACCCCGCGACGATCTGCCGTTCGCGGCCAACTACCTGTACATGGTCACCGGCGCGGAGCCGACCGCGGCACAGGTGCGCGCGATCGAGCGCTACCTGATCTGCACCGTCGACCATGGCTTCAACGCCTCGACGTTCACCGCCCGGGTGATCGCGTCGACCGGGGCGGACCTGGTGGCCTGCGTCGTCGGGGCGATCGGCGCGCTGTCCGGGCCGCTGCACGGCGGCGCGCCGAGCCGGGCGCTGGACACCCTCGACGAGATCGGCAGCCCCGAGCGGATCGACCCGTGGATCCGCGAGCACGTCCTCGCCGGCGATCGGATCATGGGCTTCGGCCACGCCGTCTACCGGACCGAGGACCCGCGGTCACGGTTGCTGCGCGGCGTCGCCGAGGACTTCGGCGGCGAGCTCGTCGCGTTCGCCGTCCAGGTCGAGCGGCGGGTGGTGGAGCTGCTGGCCGAGCTGAAGCCGGGCCGGGAGCTGCACACGAACGTCGAGTTCTACGCCGGGGTCGTGATGGAGCTCTGCGGGCTGCCGCGGGACATGTTCACCCCGACGTTCGCCGTCGCCCGCACGCTCGGCTGGACGGCGAACATCCTCGAACAGGCAACCGACAGCAAGATCATCCGCCCGTCGGCTCGCTACGTCGGCCCGCCCGCGCCGGAGCCGGTCCCGTCGCCGTAGCCCGAACCCACCGCCATGGCCGTGCGGCCGTAGGGGCCGTGCGGCCGTGCGGGCCGTCATGGAATCCCCATTCCGCTTTCCGGTGCACGCTTGCCGTCGTCTGGGCGACACCGCCGGTCGAATAGGCGGGACTGTTCATTCCGACGTTCATCCGGTTATGATCGNCACCGTCGACGGCTCGACCACAGCGGCGAGCGTCGTTCCTTGCCCGGCGGCAGGACGACAACCGGTCGGGGATTGCGCGGACGGGGGCGGCCTGGTGAGCGATCCGATGCTGATCTGGAAAGGCAAGAACGCCGACCAGCNGCTTTTCTGGTCCCGGGCCCATTCGGACGGCAGTTGGCGCGACCAGCAGCAGGTGCGGTATTTCGCCACCAACAGGGGCGGGATCGGGGCCGCCTCCGACGGCAGGCTGACGGCCCGGGCCGCATGGCGGGGCGCCGACGACGACAGCCGGATCTGGACGGCGGGCTGGTATGGCGACGGCTGGTCCGACCAGCAGACCCCGGTGGACGCTCCCCGCACCGAGGACCGGCCCGCGCTGGCCTTCCACGACGATCGCACGGTCATGGCGTGGCGCGGGGTCGGTCCCGACCAGACGATCTGGTTCTCCGAGAACCTCGGGCCGCAGCGGGTCGCCGGCGGGCAGGCCTCGTCCACCCACGGCCCGGCGCTCGCGTCGTACGGCGGGCTGCTGTACATGGCGTGGAAGGGTTCCGGCGGCGATCAGGGGCTTTACTGGACGACATACGACGGGCACACCTGGGCGCAACCCCGCCCGTTTCCCGGCGGGTCCACGCACGGCCCGGCGCTCGCCGCCTCACCGCAGGCCCTTTTCCTGGTCTGGAAGGGCTCGGGAAACGACGCGGGAATCTGGCATGCGGAGTTCCAGAACGGCCGCTGGTCGGCCCAGCGCCCCGCCCCCGGCGGAACGAGCACCGGACCGTCGGCGGCCTACGTCGGTAACACCGTCATCACGGCGTGGAAAGGTGTCGGCGCCGACGCGCGGATGTGGACCTGCCGGAATTTCCGCGAACCCCAGATTGCCGTCGCGAACGGCGCCTTCGGCACCAGTGACACCCCGGCAGTTGTGAGCACCTTCGTCACGGAGCTCTGACCGCCCGGGTCGGGCGGGGGCGCGCTTCCGCGTCCGACTCCCCCACCCGCCGCCGCGGCGCGGACGGCAGGGCGCCGCCCGTCCGCGGCGGGAGTGAGGACGGCGGCCTGCCGGCGCGGGCCGCCCTGGGCTGCCCGGCACCGGCGCCCGGCAGCTCCCGCCCGGCGCCCCACCACCGACCTCCCTCCCATCGAGGCAGTCTCCTTCCCATGGTGAAGCGACGCGATATGCGTTCGGGTACCCGAGGCCGGGTCGGATTGATGCCGCACCGGTTGCCTACCGCCGATCGAATTCATGCCGGTGAGCCAGGAAAGCCGCGGTCACCGTCCGCGGAACCACTCACCGGCGATGCGCAACGGAAACAGACAGCGCAACGACACCGCGACAGGGACCACATCCATCGCACCAACTCCGATCCGGTGGGAAAACGAAGAACCCTGAGTGGCATAGGCGCGGCCCCCGAGGGGAACGGGGACCATGCCGGGTCACCCAAAATGGCTGGCGCCGGCGCGGAAGGCAACCATCACGCCCCATTGGCAACCCGTTGCCATAACGCACCGTAACGGAACGTGCCGCAGTCGAGACGCACCNCCTAGGACTACCGCCTCGACGGATGGGATAGTTCCCCATAAAACATGACATTTGAGCTAGATCGCCTCAAGATGGGTTACTCTGCGCAAGAAATGTGAAGCGCGACACACAGTGGGGCGTTACCTGTGTGAAACATTCTTATGGACGCGGCACACAGACCCACGGATTGACACGAAGCGTCATCACGTAGAAGCGGAGAGTCTCCACGAAGAGGCATGCAAGGNGCCNTTTTAGGCGACTTGACCGATTTGCTGGCAGTAGACGCTGGCCAGCTCCGGGTGGCGGCCAGGACGTCCGCACACTGAACGAGCCCTGACGGCGCCCCTCCGGGTCCCCTTCTTCCGGCCACGGCTCACCCAAACGGCGCCCGATCGCGATGGGCAGCGAGGACTTCTTTCTGCGAACCGGATGACAACCGGGCCTCCGTTCTGGCACAGTCCAGCCCGGACCCGAGCGCAACCGGGTCCACCAACATCACCGAATCGGTGCGGCGTGCCGAGTTCGAGNACGTCTTTTTCTCCTCACCAAGGCCTTCTTCCAGCGTCCCGGTTGACGCATTCCCAGGACTCCTGAGAACGCTCGCCATCCGCGCGGAAAAGGCCGGGGAAGGTGGCTCACATCATGGGGGGTGATTCGCCGTGAGTCGACATCGTCGGCTTCCTGGACACACCGGCCGGCATCGGACCGCCGAGTCACCCGGCAGGCACCGGGCCGTCTCGACGGACACCGCGCTCCGGCGCACCTCTCGACGGCCGGCGCCGCTGTGGCCGAAGGCGGCCGGCGGGCTCACCGCCCTGCCCATGATCGGCCTGCTCGTCGCCCTCTGCCTCAGCCCGGGACCCGCCATCCCCGCGCAGAACGTCGACCCCGCCCCGGCCGTTCATCCGCCGACCGCCACCCGCACCTACCCGTTGCCCCTCGTCCTCCCGCCGCTCATTCCCGCCAGCTCCACCAACCCCACCGCGACACCGACCACCACCGCGACACCACCCCCGGACCTCCCCGACGATCACACCCTCGCTGACGCCGCGGCGGGCCGATCCACCACCCCGACCGTCGTCCTGACCGCCCGCGATCGAGCCATCCCCGCTCGCGTCCTGGCGGCGTACCGCAGCGCCGCAACCCGCATGGCCACCGAGCGCCCCGGCTGTCACCTGCCCTGGCAGCTTCTCGCCGGCATCGGCAAGATCGAGTCCGGCCACGCGGTCGGCCGCCCCATCACCCCCGACGGCACCATCACCTCGCTCATCCTCGGCCCACAGCTGGACGGCCGCCACGGCCACGCCCTCGTACGCGACACCGACCACGGTGCCCTCGACCACGACACCACCTACGACCGCGCCGTCGGCCCCATGCAGTTCATCCCCACCACCTGGCGCACGGCCGGCCGCGACAACTCCGGCGACCAGNACGNCGACCCCCACAACATCGACGACGCCACGCTCGCCGCCGCCGGCTATCTCTGCCGCTCCCACCGGGACCTGGCCGACCCCGCCGACCTCCGCACGGCCATCTACAGCTACAACCCGTCCACCAGCTACGTGCACGCCGTCCTCGCCTGGACGGCCGGATACACCGCCGACGGCGCCACCCCCACCCCCGCGCCGGCCACCACGCCCCGCCCCACGACAGTCCCCCGCCCCTCGACGGCCTCGCCACCCGCCGTCGCCCCGGCGCCGACCGCCCCGACACCGACCCCCGCGACGACACCGACCCCCGCGACGACACCGCCACCAACCCCGCGGGCGTCGCTGTCCCCGTCCGTTCCCGCCTCGTCGAGCCCGCCCGCCCGCACCATCCCCACCCTGACCGGATCCGCTTCCCCCAGCCGGCCGTCCGGTGCCGGTCCCAGCGCCGTCGCCCCGGCGCCGAGGCCTGGTCCGGCGCTCCCCGCCCCGCCCCGGGCCACTCCTGCCCCGACGCCCGGGGCGGCGACCGACGGTGATGCGGATCATCCCGCGGACGTCCCCACCGTCGCGCCCAGCAGCTCACTGCTCGTCGTCTCGCTCCTGCCGAGGAACGAGCCGACCGACCCGGGCCCCGTCACCCCGTCCACCCCACCCCCCTGAGCCCGCCCACCAGGCTCCGAGGGCCGATCCGCAAAAGCGAGCCTGTCATGCCACGCCCCACCCGCTACCCGCCCCATTTCCGGGCCGACGCCATCGCCCGCGTTCGGCGCGTTCAGCCCGATCACTCGTCCGAGTGGTCCGCGATCCAGGCCGTCGCGAGTTCCCTCGCCATCAGCGCCGAGACGCTTCGGACCTGGGTACGCCAGGCCGAGTCGCTCAGCGACGGGCAACGGACGACCGCCCGCCGACAACAGGCCGAGATCCGCCGCCTGATCCGAGAGAATGCCGAGCTGCGCCGCGCGCTCGACATTCTGCGCGGGCCGGAGCCGTCGAGACCTCCGACGCGCCCGGCCGTCAACCGATCCGTGCCGAAGGCGACCGGCGGCTCGGTGACCCCTACGTGAGCCTTTCCGGGAATTCCGGCCGGCGGATCGACGCCCGTTCTTTCTGCCCACCGGCGGATACCACTCCGGCGACAGCCGTCTCGGACCATTCGGACGGCTCTGCCGCACCACCGAACACGTGTTTCCTACAGGTAACACACTGCTGCGTGACCCAGATAACATCGGCGCTCTTCTGCGGTATTGACGCCACCGGCAGATCCGAGCTCCGGTAACCCAAAGTCACCAAACCCTGCGGCTGACGGCTCCCGGACGGGTTCGGTGCAACACCGAGTGCTCGCCACCCCTCAGACAGGGCGAGCAAGGACCCCTCCCACTCAAGCAACGAACACACAATCGATCTTGATTCTCTAGTGCTGCCATCGAGGTTCTGTCATTTTCGGTGATCCGGCGCGCCCCCCGTTTCCCTCGGGACAGGGAGGGTGACGCGCCTTTCCTTGCCTGCGCCGGAGAATCGGAGTTGACATGATGCGGGCATCCCCCGTACATCGTCGAAGGCACACTGCTCGAGCTATCTGCGTTCTTCTCGCCGCCGTTCTGGTGGGGACGATCGCCACATTTCTTCCGGCGGGGCGAGATGCGGCCTGGGCCGCCCCCACCGGCTCCGCCGACAAGGCGATACCCGCGCCGACCGGGCCGGCCGAACGGCCGGACTTCGTGTCCGCGCAGGTCGCCGCGCACGCGGAGAAGCGGCGGATCGAGGTGACGGACCGGCGGACCGAGACGACGTCGACGTTCGTGAACCCGAACGGCACGATCACCGTCGACTCGTTCGCCGGGATCCACCGGGTTCGCCGCGGGGACGGCTGGGTGAACGTCGATCCCACCCTCGTCCTCGCGGGCGGGAAGGTCACCCCGAAGGCCGCGAAGGCGGCGATCGTCCTCTCCGCGGGCGGCAAGGCCGGTGACCCGGTCGCGACGCTGGTCGACGGGACGCGACAGGTCGCGTTCGCCTGGCCGAACGCCCTGCCCGCCCCGACCCTCACCGAGAACGTCGCCACCTACCCAGCGGTCGCGAAGGACACCGACCTGCGGGTCAAGGTGACCCCGACCGGCTACGACGTGCAGATCGTCGCCCACACCCCGGCCGCGGCGCAGGCCGCGCTGACGTTGCCGATGCGCCTGACGGGCCTGACCGCGACCCGAACCGCGGGCGGCGAGACCCGCCTGTCGGCCGGCGGGAAGGTTACCGCCCGCTCGCCGACCCCGGTGATGTGGGACGCCCACCTGGACCCGGCGACGAAGCTGCCCGACCGGACCCGCGCGGTCGACGCGGCGCTCACCGGGGCGAGCACCGCCACGCCGACGCTGGAGCTGAAGCCGGACAAGGCGTGGTTGACGGACCGCGCCCGCCAGTACCCGGTCACCATCGACCCGGCGGCGGTGCTGGCCGACAACCTCGACACCGACGTCAACGACACGAACCCGACCACGAACTACGACAGCTACGAGTACCTGCGGGTCGGCAACTACCTCGGCGGCGCGGTCAACCGGTCGTTCCTGCGGTTCGACACGACCGCGATCGAGAGCCGGCACGTCACCTCGGCCTACCTCCAGCTCTGGCAGGCCGGTTCCCAGACCTGCACCGCGCAGCCCATGGTCGTGCANGGCTCGGCGGCCCTGTCCGCCGGGACGACGTGGAACACCCAGCCGGCCGCCGACGGCACGAACTGGTCGAACACCAGCTTCAACGCCGGCACGGTGAACAGCTGCGGGTCCGGCGGCGTCTCCCTCGACATCACCGGCCTGGCGCAGGCCTGGGCCACCAACGGCCAGCCGTCGCCGGAGACCCTGACGCTGCGCGCGCCGGACGAGACCAGCTGGGACCAGTACAAGTACTTCTACTCCGGGGACACCGGCCTCAAGCCGCAGGTGTCCACCACCTACAACTCCTACCCGGGCACCGTCGCCAACCGCTCCACCAGCCCCTGCTCCGCACAGTGCGGCGGCAGCCCGGCGACCGTCCTGACGAACTCGACGCGCCCGGTCCTGTCCGGCGCGGCCACCGACGCCGACGGCGCCCCGCTGCGGCTCGACTTCGAGGTGTGGAACTCCGCCGGCACCACGAAGATCACCGACGGGTCGGTCTCCAACATCTCGCCGAACGCCACGGGTTCCTGGACCGTACCGGCGGGTGTGCTGACCAACGGCACCTCCTACGAGTGGCGGGTCCGCGCCTACGACGGCACCGACTACTCCCAGGCGTGGTCGTCGTGGATCCCGTTCACCGTGGACACCACCGCCCCGGCCGCACCGACCTCGCTCGCCTCCGCGGCCTGGCCGTCCGGCGGCTGGGGCACCGCGACGTCGGGCACGTTCACCTGGACCTCGCCGGGTGGGGACACGCAGTCGTTCCTCTACGGCCTCGACCAGCCCTCGCCGGCGACCGAGACCACCGGCACGGCCAGCGCGACCCTGACCCCGACCGCCGGACTGCACACGTTCTACGTCCGGACGAAGGACAAGGCGGGCAACCTGTCGTCGGTCGTGTCCTACGGCTTCGGCCTCGGGACGGGGGCCCTGGCAAGTCCGGCGGAGAACGCCCGGGTCCAGCGGTTCGTCGTCCTGGAGGGGCAGGCCCCGAGCACGCAGGTGTCGGTGACCTACCAGTACCACCTGGGCACGAGCACGGGCGCGACCTGGAGCGACGTTCCCGTCGGGGACACGACGATTGAGGGCACCTCGACGAACCCCACGTGGCCGGCACCGCGCAACGGCTCGGGCCTGTTCGACCGGCAGAACTGGAACGTCGGCTTCACCCTGCAGGGCGGCGCCGACGGGCCCATCCAGCTCCGCGCCTGCTTCCGCGACTCCGGCGGCACCGTCTCCTGCACGGCCNCCCGCACGGTGCAGTACGCCCGTAACGCCTTCGGCGCCACGAACGCCACCTCCGAGGTGGGCCCGGGTTCGCTGGCCCTGCTCACCGGCGACTACTCCGTGTCGGCGACGGACGTCACGCTGGCGAGCTACACCGGCAGCCTCACGGTCGGCCGGTCCCTGACGACGCTGACGCCGCCCCCGGCGACCAGCGACCCGTCCGGGATCTTCGGCCCCGGCTGGACGTCGAACCTGCAGGGGCCGGCGTCCGGCACCGCGGCCAGCACGCTGACGGACGCCACCGCGACCACGAACACGGTCACCTTGACCTCCAGTGAGGGCGCGGCGTCCGTCTACACCCGGACCGGCTCCGGCAGCTACCCGTACAGCTACGCCGGGGTCGCCGACACCGCCGTGGACGGGTCGAAACTCGTCAAGGACTCCGCCACCCAGTTCACCCACACCGGCGTCGACGGCACGAAGACCGTGTTCGTGTCGAAGACCGTCGGCTCGGCCACCATCTGGGTCGTCGACCGGGTGGAGCAGCCCGGTTCCGCCACCACCTCCACCTACACCACCGACAGCGCCGGGCGGGTGACCCGCATCCTCGCCCCGGTCCCGGCCGGCGTCACCTGCACCACCCTGGTCGCGGGCTGCCGGGCGCTGACGTTCACCTACGCCACCTCCACCACCGCGACCGCCTCCGGCACCGACCCGGCGACGTGGGGCGACTACAACGGTCAGCTCGCGTCGATCTCGATGGCGGTCAANGGGGCCACCGCGGTCGTCGTCGCGCAGTACAAGTACGACTCGACCGGCCACCTGCGCCTGGAGTACGACCCGCGCGTCGACAACACCGACGGCTCGCACATCGGCACGACGTACCAGTACAACGCCGGTGGCCGCCTGAGCACCCTCACCCCGCCCGGGCAGGACGCCTGGACGTTCGGCTACGACACCTACAACCGGGTGATCAGCGTCGCCCGGCCGCGGCCCGCCGGTGCCGGCACCGCGACCCGCACGATCGTCTACGGCGTCGCGCTGACCGGCTCGGGCGCGCCGATCGACCTGGCCTCCGGCGTCGTCGCCGGCTGGGGCCAGCGGGACCTGCCCGCCTGGGCGACCGCGGTCTTCCCGGCCAGCCGGGTGCCGTCCAACCCGCCCGTCGCCGCCGACTGGCCCTACGCCGATCTCAGCTATCTCA
This sequence comes from Frankia sp. CpI1-P, assembly GCF_001421075.1. Classification (NCBI taxonomy): domain Bacteria; kingdom Bacillati; phylum Actinomycetota; class Actinomycetes; order Frankiales; family Frankiaceae; genus Frankia; species Frankia sp. CpI1-P. Next base: position 70,926 of record NZ_LJJX01000036.1, read on the forward strand.
ACGCCGACGGCCGCCAGGTGAACGCCGCCTCCTACGGCAACGGCGCCTGGCAGATCACCACGACCGAGCACGACCCCAACGGCAGCGTCATCCGTGAGCTGACCGCGGAGAACCGCAACCAGGCCCTCACCCCGACCGCCGACACCGACCCGACCGTCGCCGCCCTCACCGACTCCGCGGCCCGGGCGCAGGTGCTGGACACCGACACCGTGTACTCCGCGGACGGGGTGTCGGTCACCGACACGTTCGGGCCGACGCACCGGATCGTCGACAACAGCGGGGCGCCGTACTCCGCCCGCCAGCACGTCCACACCGACTACGACGAGAACGCCCCGTCCTCGCCCGACCCCTACCGGCTGCCCACCACCATCACCACCACCATCCGCCAGGCCGGCGGGGCGGACGTCGAACCGCGTAAGACCATCAACGGCTACGAGGCGAAGAGCGGCGATCCCGCCACCACCTCCGGCTGGGCCCTGCGCAAGCCCACGACGGTGACCACCTGGATGGGCGGCGGCGGTGCCACCGACATCGTCCGCACCACGTACTACAACGCGGCCGGAAACCCGGTCGAGGTCCGCCAGCCGAAGGCGAACGCTGGCGGCACGGACGCCTTCACCACCGTCACCTCGTACTTCACCGCCACCGGCTCCGGCGGCTGCGTGAACGCCTCCTGGACGGGCCTGCCCTGCTCCACCGGCCCCGCCGCGCAGCCCAGCTCCGGCAACCCGCTGCCGGTGACGACCTACACCTACAACAACCTCAACCAGCCCCTGACCAAGGTCGAGACCGTCACCTCCGGATCGACCACCACCCGCACCACGACCTACACCTACGACGCGGCCGGCCGGAAGACCTCCGAGGCGCTCGCCGTCAGCCCCGCCGCCGACGGTGGCACCGCCGTGCCCACCGCCACCTACGGCTACAGCACCACCACCGGACTACCCACCACCACGACCGCATCGTCGATCACTCTGACCACCGGCTATGACACGTGGGGACAGGTCACCAGCCAGACCGACGCCGACGGCAACACCACCACCACCGGCTACGACGTCGACGGCCAGGTCAGCTCGGTCAACGACGGCAAGGGCACCTCCACCTATCTCTACGACACCGCGACCGAACACCGCGGCCTCGTGACCTCGCTCGGCGTCGGCGCCGGTAGTGCCCCCTCCACCTTCACCGCGACCTACAACGGCGACGGCACCCTGACGTCGCAGACCTATCCCAGCGGCCTCGTCTCGACGACTCGCTACGACAACAACGCCGAACCCACCAGCCTCGTCTATGGGAAGTCCGGAACTCCCTGGCTGACCTTCTCCCAGGCAAACTCGATCTACGGCCAGGTCCGGCTCGACGCCACCGCGCCCGCGACAAAGACCCTGGGCTACGACCCCGCGGGCCGGCTGAATTCGGTGGTGGACTCCGTCAGCTACGGGGGCCCCCGAATCTGCACCACCCGCACCTACACCTACGACCTCGACTCCAACCGCACCGCCCTCACCAGCTACCCCGACGCCGGCGGCCAGCCTGACACCGGCAACTGCTCCACCAGCACCACACCGGCCGTTTACAGTCACACCTATGACCAGGCTGACCGGATCACCGACACCGGTTACGTCTACGACAAGTTCGGCCGCACCACCGTGGTTCCGGCGGCCGATGCCGGCGGCGTCGCGCAGACCGTCGGCTTCAATGCCAACGACCTGGTCGCCTCCCAGTCCGCAGGCTCCACCTCACGCACCTACNCCCTCGACCCCGCCCNCCGGCTCCGATCCTGGACCGACGGCTCCACCACCAGCACCAACCACTACCCCAGCGCCACCGGCGACAGCCCCACCTGGATCGGCGTCACCGGCGGCACCTGGACCCGGAACATCACCGGAATCGGCGGCGACCTCGTCGCGCTCCAAACCGACACCGGCACCGTCACCCTCCAACTCACCAACCTCCACGGCGACATCGTCGCCGCCGCCGACGACTCCACCACCGCCACCTCCATCGCCACCTACGCCGAATCAGGCGAGTTCGGTATCCCCTATGCCACTAGCACCGCCTATCCCCGCTACGGCTGGCTCGGCGCAAAACAACGCTCCCACGACACCCTCGCCGGCCTCACCCTCATGGGCGTCCGCCTCTACAACCCCTACACCGCCCGATTCCTCTCCACCGACCCCGTCCTCGGCGGCAGTGCCAACCCCTACGACTACACCAACCAGGACCCCTACAACACCTTCGACCTCGACGGCAGGTGGTTCTGGAGCAAGTGGTCTGGTTGGCGAAGGGCCGAAACCATCGCGCTCGGCGTCACTCTGGGAGTAGCAATTTTCACCCCGAGCCCCCTAAACATTGGCTTCGCCATATTCGGACTCGCATCTTACTATCATTACTATCTAGTCAGGCGCGACATTCGAGGAAGGTATTGCAATTACAGCTACGTCAATCAATGCTACAGAATGTGATGAGACGATCGCGACCATATCTATTCATATCGCTAGGTATATCAATTGCAGTTTACGGCTGCATCGTACTTGCGGTGCGGCACGAGATCCTTTCAGGTTTCTTCCACTGCACGTTCGGACTCTACCTACTCTTTCAGGGGGTAAGAGCCAAGAGAGAGGAATGAACCCTCGAAGTCTGACATCGCACGCGCCAGTGGTATGGCCCAGGTCTGCCGGGAACGCACATCTCCAACCCGCCGCCCGGGCTATCCGGTGAACCTGTGAATGAACTGCCCCGGTTTCCGGGTCTTCGAAGTTGACCGGGGTGAGGTGTGGGGCTCGCGTCCGGCTTGGTGGCTGTGCGTGATGCTGGTCTGGTGTGGCCTGGGTGTAGGACGCTGGCGTGTCGTGGCGTGAAAAGACCCGCAACCCCTGGTGATCTTGGTTGTTCTGACGCAATCAGGACACCGTGGGGTTACGGGCTTGGACGATCATACGAGTGACGCGACGTTGTTGCTGGACCTCGACGGGATGGCGGTGGAGCGGGTCGAGCGGTTGGCCGACGGGTCGCGGGTGGCGTGGCTGGTGACCGCAGACGAGGCGGCGCGGGCGTGTCCGGGCTGCGGGGTGTTCTCGGGGCGGGTGAAGGGCGTGGTGCGCACCCGGCCGCGGGATCTGCCGTGCGGGTCTGGCGGGCTGCAACTGGTGTGGGTCAAGCGCCGCTGGTACTGCCGGGAGCCGTTGTGCGGGCGGGGGTCGTTCACCGAGTCGCTGCCGGTGGTGGCGGNCCGGGCCCGCCTGACGTCCCGGGTACGGCGGGAGGCCGCCGACCGGGTGGTCGACGGGACGTGCGCCACGGTGGTGGCCGCTGGCCGACAGCTGGGGCTGTCCTGGCCGACGGTGATGGACGCGGTGCGCGCGCGGGCCGGGTCGTTGACCAGCGGCGCGGTGGCGCCGGTGGAGGTGCTCGGGATCGACGAGGTTCGCCGCGGCCGGCCGCGATGGCGCCCTCCCGACGCCACGCCGCCGACGCCGGGCCCGACGTCCGAACCCGCCCCGCCGGGCCCGGTCACGCCACCGCCGTCCACACCGGCGGGTGCCGAACCGGCGAGGGCCCGGGTGCTGGCCGACCGGTGGCACGTCGGGTTCACCGACGTCGGTGGCGGGCAGGGGATGCTCGGCCAGGTCGAGGGCCGCACCGGCGACGACGTCGCCTACTGGCTGGCCAGCCAACCGCCGGCCTGGCGTGACCGGGTCCGCTATGTGGCGATCGACATGTGCACCGTGTTCGTCTCCGCGGTCCGCCGCTACCTGCCCCACGCCGAGCTNGTCGTCGACCACTTCCACATCGTCAAGCTCGCGAACGACACCGTCGCGGAGGTCCGCCGCCGCGTCACCACCACGACCCGAGGCCGACGCGGCCGCGACAGCGACCCCGAATGGAAGATCCGTAACCTGCTGCGCCGTAACCGGGAGGACCTCACCCCGAAAGCGCTCACGAAACTGTGGAACACCCTGCTCGACCTCGACGAACCCGGCCTGACGATCCTGTCGGCGTGGATCGCCAAGGAAGAGCTCCGCGCACTGCTCG
>NZ_LJJX01000037.1:0-74767 GCF_001421075.1 Frankia sp. CpI1-P
CCGCCATAGGGGATTGGCTGCTGCCGCGAGTAGCGTCGCCCGCGGGTTCATCGGCAGCCTCAGATCTAGGCCGCCTTCGTTCACGTACACCGACCCGGCAGGCTCGAGAAGATGGACGGGCTCGATGTTCCCACCGACAACCCCGTGGTAGAACGCAAGATTGTCCGCGTGGAACGTCACGGCTTCCGGGGGGCGGGTGACCTCGGCGCGCAGCAGCACGCCGGTCAGCGATGCGCTCATACGGACTCCAGAAGAAAAGAACAAGAAAAGGTGGGTGGGGTTGTCCGTGCGGCCGGTCGCCGACGGTTTCCCCGATGCGCCGGTGGATGGCGGGCACAGGGACCGTAACTTGATCGTTTACCGGTCAGCAACCGAAACCCGTAAACAGTCATGAAAACATGCGCAGTGATGTATGTCACTGGGAATATCGCTGGCTGTCCGTGCCGATCAGGAGTTACCCCTGGAAACGCAACCGGAAATGCTACCCAGGGAGCGTCGAATGCCATCGAACAATGCGGACACCGCGACGGCGGATACGACACGGGTGTTGACCGCGCTCGTGGACGGCCCGCTGTCCGCCCCCGACATCGCCACCCGCACCGGCATCGAGGTGCGCACCGTGCGGAACCTGTTGGCCTCCCTCGCCGACGCGGGGCGCATCCGCCAGCTTCCCCCCGAGCCCACCCCCGGCCGGGCCGGACGGCACGCCGCCCGCTGGGCCCTGCCGGCCACCGGGACCACGGACCGCCCGGCACGCGGCGAGCCCGAGGGCGCCTCCCCGGCACCCGCTCCCGAGACCTCCACCCCGGACCCGGACACCACCGCCCCGACCACCCCCGAGGCGGATCCGGCGATCGGCGGCGCGGACAGCCCGGCCGACGACGAGACGGACCACCCGGCCGCCGACCTCCCGACCGTCTCCGAGCCGACCTCGGAGCCGCAGACCGGAGCGGAGGAGCCGCTCGACGGCGGTCCCGACGACACACCGACCGGCGCGGACGCCGCCGTCGCCCCGACGACGGCGCACCTGGACGCGGCGACCGGCAGCGCGGACGGCGGTCCCGGGGACGTGGCGTCCCCCGACCCCGCCACCGTGCCCGAGCCCGCCGCCGTGTCCGCGCCGGTGTGCGCGGCGTTGGCCTGCCCGCTCGCGGCCTGCCCGGCCCGGACGGGCGTCACACCGCCGGCCCCGCGTCGCCGCGCCCGGGCCCCGCGCGCGGCCACCGGCACAGCGCAGCTCAACGCGAGCGGATCGGTACGGCTGCGGCCCGGCCAGCTCGGCGGGCTCATCGGCGACCTGCTGCGAGACAACCCGACGGCGCAGCTGTCCTCCGGGGAGATCGCCCGCGAGCTGGAGCGCTCCAGCGGCGCGGTCGCCGCCGCCATGCCCGGCCTGATCAACGCCGGACGCGTCCGGCAGGTCAACCCCGGCGAACGGCCGGCCCGCTACCAGACGACCGGGAAGAGCTGACGGCCATGCCCGCGCCCCGCACCGCAGCCGCCATCAATACCGCGCTCCTCGACGCGGTCGCCCGCAGCCAGACCTGGCTGACCAGCGTCCTCGACCACGTCGGCTGGTGCGACGCCCTTCCCCCCTGGCCGAGGACGATCCTGACCGCACCGGCCGACATCTACCTCCTGCAGGCCCACGCCCTCGCCGTCCACTACCAGATCCTCGCGTCGGCGTGCCCGTGCCACCGTGGCTGGCGCGGGGAGATCACCACGGAGGCCATCCTGCGGTGGCGGATGGTCGTGGACCACGCGATCTCCTTCGCGGTGCTTTGCCCGTCCGGCAGGACCGAGGACCTGCACGCCTACCGCGACCGGTACCGCGCCGTGGAAGCCGCGTTCCGTCACTGGGTCGGCGTCGTCGTCAACGGCTAGCCGCCCCCAGACCCGCCAGCCCCGGGGGCCGCGACGCCAGCGGCCCCTCACCGCCCTCTGCGGCGGGGGTTCCCATCCGCCCGGAACGGAGCCCCCGCCGCGCCACGCCCATCACCGCTGCGGACTTCGAAGGCGACACCATGCTGCACGATCTGATACGCACGATCGCCCGCGAACTGGGCCCATCCTGGACCGCGAGCATCCAGTCCACGGACACCTTCTCCCTGCACACCCCCGACCTGGATTTCCTCCGGATCCGCCACGACCCACGCGGCGACCGGCTCACTGTCGACGGCGCCGCCGTCGGTGGCCTCGGCCCACACTGGCCCCGCACGGGCCGAGGCCCGCTCCACCACCGCATCACCATCAGCGCAGGTAAAACCCCGGCGCGTATCGCCGGCGAGATCAACCGCCGGCTCCTTCCCGACTACCGGGCCGCCCGCGCGATCGCCGCCACCAGCCTCGAGGCAGCCAGACGTGAACACACGGAGGCGACGAGGGCCATCACCTCGGTCACACGGCTGCTGGGCGGCACGGTCGAGGACCGCACCATCCGTGTGGACGGGCCACCCAGCCACCTCACCGGCACGATCACCATCGCCGACGGCGACATCGCCCTGCGCCTACGACTGCCGGCCCACCACGCCACGAGCCTCGCCCAGGCGCTACGGCGCTTCCGCGCCGCGCACTGACATCCCCGTCGGCCGGGCCGCCACGGCCCGGCCGGCCTCCACCCCCGGGAGGCACCCACGATGCATCCACGCACCTCGACCCGCGCACGCCTGCGGCGCATGCTGACCCGCCGACGGACAAGGACGAGCAGGCCCATGCTGGGAATCGCGTTCCTCGCCGTCACGATGGTGGTCTGCTACTCGACGATCGCCTGCGCCGCCGCGGCGGTGCTGTGGATCCTCGTCTGCGCAGCGCTGGACAGAGCGGATCGTCGCCNAGGACAGGGCGACACACGCGCGCATGCCACCAGCAGGGATCGCACCCGCACACGGCATGGACGCGGCGCGGTCAGGTCCGGTTCCCCTCGGCATCGCGCGAGCTCGCCAGCAGACGCCAGAAGCCCGCGTCGCGCTCGAAGCTCTCGACCGGCAGGGTGAGCCCGGGCAGGTGGAGCTCGGGGAGGTCGGCTAGGGACGGGTGGAGTGTCGGGTCTCGCAGCGCGTGCGCGACCAGCCAGACCGTGGGGTCGGCGAGGGGGTGGGTGCGGTTGCGGTCGGCGGAGTCCGCGAGCAGACCCAGAACCCGTCCGACGATCTCGTCGACCAGGCCCTGGTCGGCGTGGGGCATGTCCGCGCCGACGCGGACCGCGAGCGCGGCCCGCAGGCGCTCGAGGAAACGTGCCGGCTCGGCCCGGTTGTCCTGGGCGGTCATGCCTGCCTGCCGGATCTGGTCCCCGCCGGGGCCTGCGGCGCGGATGATCCGCGCCGGTGAGGTGCGCTCATGTCGGTGTCTCCGTGGGCTCGGGATAGCGGCCGGATGAGTCGGCGGGGTCGGCGGTGCGGTGGGACCGGTCGGACGGAGCACGGCGGCAGCCGCGACGTTGATACGCCACCGGGCGGCGCTGAGGTCTGCCGGGGCGGTGGTGTCGTAGGCGTCGACGGCCTGGCATAGGGCGTGCCAGGCAGCGCCGTCGGGGTCGATCGGCGGATCGAAGAACAGCAACGCGGCGAGGACCCGCTCCGGTGGCAGTTCCGTGCGCATGCGAGCGAGCAGGACGACGGGCCGCAGGTGCTCGGGTACGGCGTTCACCGGCCGGCACCTCCCGGTCGGACCGGGCCCACGCCCGCCGGGTCACCTCGACCTCGCGCGACGTCCGGGGGACGGTGCCAGTCATCCAGCGCACGCAGCCCGTCGACCACCCGCTGGAGCAGGGCGAGATCGTCGGCCGCCCCGAGGGGCAGCACGGGGATCTGACGAGGCAGGGGCCCGCGTCGCGCCAGCGTGTCCGCGTGCCCGACGGGGCGCAGCGCCGGGATGTGCGCGGGCAGCTGGGCCCACACCACCTTGCCTCCGCCACGCGTCCGGTACCACGCCGTGCGGGTGCTCAGCGCGGCGACGATGGCCAGCCCACGTCCCCCCTCGGCATCGGCATCGGCGGCGTCGGACGCCGGGCCGTCGGCGGGTACAGGCGGAAGATCACTGCCGTCCCACACCTCGATCACGAGCCCGGCGCCCAAGGTGAGGCGTAGCGCGACGTGCCCGTCGGCGGCGCGCTGCGCGTTCGTGATCAGCTCGGAGACGATCAGGCCGGCGCTGTCGCGGGCCGCCTCGTCGACCGCCCACCGCCGCAACGTCGCCGCCGCCATATGCCGTGCCGCCGGTACCGACGCGGCCCCGGCGGGAAACGTGTCGAACGCGACGCAGGTCACCGGCCCGCACTCCCCGCCGTGATCATCAGTATCGCCCGCCCTCCGCACTCGATCACTTACGCCAGCGATTGCCACTATGCGCCATGCACCAAGCAGACGCAATACGCAGAATGCAAAGAGCAGAAATCTCTGGCAGAGTGCTTGAGAGNCTGATCGGCTGGCAGACTGTGCGCGGGGATCTCCCGGCGATGCGGAGGTACGCGTGATGGACAGCGAGGCGGCCGGCGGCGTCACGGCCCTACGGATGATCCTCGGCCGCCAGCTCCAGGACCTTCGCGAGAAGGCGGGCCTGNCCTATGAGCAGGCAGCCGAGGCGATCTACGCCTCGCACTGGACGATCCGCCGGATGGAACGCGGCGAGTCTCTCAAACTCAACAGCGTCAAGGGCCTGCTCGCCCGNTACGGCGTCCATGGCGACGACATCGACGTCTTCCTCGAGCTCGCCCGTGACGCCGGCAGGCGCGNCTGGTGGCACACCTACGGCGACGTCCTGCNCACCTGGTTCCGGTCCTACGTCGGGCTGGAGGAGTCCGCCAGCCTCATCCGCCCGTACGAACCCCAGTCCGTGCCCGGCCTGCTCCAGACTCCCGACTACGCCCGCGCCCTGACCAGGGCCGGTTTCCCCCGCGGCAGCGACGAGGAGGTCGAGCGACGCGTCGCGCTGCGCACGGGACGCCAGGCACTCCTGACCCGCCCCGAACCACCCCGCCTCTGGGCGGTCATCGAGGAAGCCGCGCTGCGCCGCCACGTCGGCGGCACCACCGTGATGCGCGCCCAACTCGACCGGCTCCTCGACGCCTGCGCGCTGCCCAACGTCACCCTGCAGATCCTCCCGCTCGCCGGTGACGCGCACGCGGCGATGTACGGGCCGTTCACCCTCCTGCGCTTCCCCGTGCCCGAACTCCCCGACCTCGTCTACGGCGAGAACATGACCAGCGCGTTCTACCTCGACAAACCCGGCGACGTCGCCGCCTACCTTGAGACCATCGACCGGATCTGCGCCGACGCCCCACCCGCGCACCTCACTCCCGACATCATCAGCGCCATCCGCGAGGAGACCTGACCCATGACCACCATCCGCAACGGCATGCCCGCCACCGACCTCGGGCCCACCGGCTGGCAAAAGCCGTGGAGCGGCCCCAACGGCGGCAGCTGTGTTGAAGCAAAAAGACTGGCCGACGGCCGCGTCGCCCTGCGCCAGTCCACCGACCCGGCAGGCCCGGCACTCGTTTTCGACGCCGACGAGATCCGGGCCTTCATCGACGGCGCCAAAGCAGGCAAGGCAGACGGACTCCTGAGCGGATAGCAAGACGAACCCGGGGAAGGGGATGCTCGCACCTCCACCTCGCGCGAGTGCCTGATCGGATACGCCTGGCACATCCCGTTCCTGGTCTCCGCGCAGGCCGCGGCACAGATCCTCAGCCTGCCTGAGTTTCNCCAGGTCTGTTGGTCCCACTTCGGCCATGTGGGGCCAGTTGACCTGACCGAAGACAGGCCTGCCGTGCCACCCCCCCGCCCTCGCCCACGGCGATGTCCGGCGGGTGACGGGCCTCCTGCGTCAGGCGCTTGCGGTGGGCACAGCCCGCCGCCTGCCCTAACGGCGGCCGGCGGCGTCCAGGATCACGTCCGTGAGGCGTTCGGCCGCGTCCGGTCGGCCGAACGCCCGCGCCCGCCGCGCCATCAGGCTGCGGGCCGCCGGGTCGGCCAGCAGCGGCTCCACCGCCTCTCGCAGCCGCTCTGGCGGCACCTCACCTTCCAACGCCACCGCCGCGCCCGCGTCCTGCAGGTAGCGGGCATTGTGGGCCTGCTCGTTGCCCGCCGAGGACGCCAGCGGGATCAGCACGGCAGCCTTTCCGAGAGCGGTCAGTTCGGCGATCGTCCCTGCCCCGCTGCGCGACACCACCACATCCGCGAGGGCGAGAACGTCGGCGACCTCCTCGCGCAGGAACCCCGTCAGGAAGTACCGCCCCGGCGCCGCAAGGCCCGCCGCGCGTCCGCGCAGGGAATCGACGTTGCCGGGGCCGCACTGGTGGATCACGTTCGCGTGCTCCACCAGCCAGGGGAGCGCCCCGGCGACGGCGGTGTTGATCTGCATCGATCCCTGCGCGCCGCCGGTCACGTACACCGTCGGCAACGCCGGATCGTGGCCCGCCCAGCCCAGCGACGCCACCGCCCGGGATGCCTGCCCGGTCAGGATTTCGGCGCGCACAGGGTTGCCGGTCACCACGNCCGTGGCGCGGATCGCGTCCGGCAGCAGTTCCAACGACGGGGCGCTGGACACCGCCACGCGTGCGGCCACCCGTGCCAGTGTCCGGTTCGCCAGGCCCAGCCGGACCGTCTGCTCATGCACCACCAGCGGACGGCGGCACATCCGCGCCGCGAGCCCGACCGGCACCGCGACGTACCCGCCGGTCGCGAGCACCACGTCCGGCTCCCACGAGGCGACCAGCGAGCGGGCCTGGGCCACGCCGAGCGGCACCCGGCCCATGTCCCGCACGTTCGCGGGTGACGCCATCTTCAACGGGTTGCCCGAACGGCGAATCTTGCCTGTGGCGACTGGCCGGAACCCGATACCTTCGTCGTCGGCGACCCGCTTCTCCAGGCTGCGTTCCGCGCCGACCCACAGCACCTCGACCCCGCAGTCGCCCAGGCGGGCCTGCAGAGTCCGGACCGTCGTCAGCGCCGGGAACACATGACCACCGGTCCCACCGCCTGTGACGATCAGACGCAACGCCTGGCCGAGACCAGGAGCGNCATCGCTCATCGCGGTATGTCCCTTCGACACGGCGGCCAGCTGATGCGAGGAGCCTGTCAGATCACACTGGCGCCGCGGATCAGGCCGGCGCGCCGCGATGTGATCTTCTGTGCGGTCCGGCCGAGTCGGGGCCCGCTGATCGGATGCCGGCGCGGCGCTGCCCACGTCTGTGGCTTCTCACACTGGTGGCGGGTCGTGGCGGGGGCGGGTGAGGCGGGCGAGGAGTCGGTCGGTTTCGGGGCTGGGGGTGGTGCCGAGGTCGGCGAGGCGGGTGAGTAGACGCCGGTAGGCGCGGTGGATATCGCCGGGGTGGCCGGCGGCGGCGTGCAGGCGCATGAGGTGGGTGTACAGCGTCTCGGTGTACGGGAACAGGGTGGTGGTGGCGTGCTCGAGGACGCGGGTGGCGGCGGTGGGGTCGTCGTCGGCGAGTAGGTCCGCGAGGTCGGCGGTGGCGTCGATCATGCGATGTTCTAGCTCGGTGGCGTGGGCGGTGGCCCATTCGCTGCCGTCGAGGAGACGGCCGGTGTAGAGGCTGGTGGCTGTGTGCAGCGCGGCGGCGCGGCCGGTGTCGTCGCTGGCCGTGTCGGCGGCGGAGAGGGCGCGGTCGATGTCCCACGCGTCGACCGCGAGGGTGTCGGTGAGCCGGTAGCCGTTGCGGTCGGAGAGCAGCACCCCGTCGGCGCCTGCCCGACGCAGCGCTTCGCGGAGACGGCGGATGGCCTGGTAGATCTGGTCTTTGGCCTTGTCGGGGTCGATGTCGGGCAGCAGCGCGGCCATGAGGGTGGCCGTGGTGGCGGGGCGGCGGTGCAGGGCAAGGAATCCGGCGATCTCCAGGCCGAGCCGGCCCTGGTAGACGGTGTCGCCGTCGCGGAGCAGGTGCGGCCGGTCCAGCAGGACCAGCAGCACCCCGCCGGTGTCGGCGGGTGCCTCGGCCGGAGCCGGCGGGGGTCGGTCGCCGTTCGCGTCGCGGGTCTCGGGCGTGGGTGTCACGGTCTCGTCGTGGGACGGGGAGAGGCTTGGGGACGCGGCATCCGCGGGGGCCAGGTCCTGCCTGACGGCCGCCGTCTCGATGCCCGGGTCCGCGGCGGCCGGAGTGTCCGCGGTGTCGGTGGAGTCCGCGAGGCCGACCGGGTCCGCTTCTGCTCGGGCCGGGGAGGGTGTGCTGTCCGCTGGCGTCGGGGTATCGGTGGGGGTGGCCTGGTCGAGGAGGCGGAGCAGGTCGGCGGCGGCGTCGGCGCGCAGCGACCAGGACGAGTCGGGATCGGTGCTGTCGGGGTCAGGCCAGCGGGGCTGACCGGGCCAGTCACCGAGGGCGGCGGTGTGGAGGTCGAGGGCCGCGCCGCGGCCGGCGAGCGCGTGCAGGCGCGGGTGCAGCGCCGGGTCGGCGGTGACGACGAGCAGCACGGGAGGCAGGTGTTCGTCGGGAGCGGCGGCACGGAGCGGGCCGATGGTCGCGGTGTCGTGCTCGGTGGCGAGCCGCTGACGGGTGAGGAGGTGCTGTTCGGCGCTGGTGACCGCGTCGAGGGCGCTGGGGGTGAGGGTGACGTGGCGGAGGCGGGCGAGGAGCTGCGCGGGGAGGTGCAGCGCGTCGGCCGCGTCGCGGGACAGGATCAGGTGGTGGGGGTCGTCGCCGGCGGGGGTGTGGTGGGCGGCGAGGACGGTGAGGATCAGGGCGCGGGCGGCGTCGGGATCCGGCAGGCTGACACCGCCGGTGATACGCAAGGCGGTGGGCAGCCGGGTCGGTGCGGTAGGGCCGCGCAGGCCGGCGCGGTGTGGCCGTGACACGGGCAACGTGGCACTGGCGCTGTCCGGGGCGGGTGATGGTCCCACCAGCGCGGGGACGGGCGGTGCGGCCGGGATGGCGGGCGCGTCCAGGTCGGGATAGGGCGGCGGCCACGCCATCGCCGGCGGGGCGAACGGCACGTCACCGGCCGGCGGATCGTCGTCGGGCGGAGGACCGGCCGCGGGAAGCAGGTCGTCGTCGAACGACGCGGTGTCCTCGGAGTCGGGGTCGGGGTCGGGGTCGTCGAGAGTACGGCCGCTGCGAAGGATCTCGCGGATGATCAGTGGGAGGGGTGGGTCGGCTGGCTGGCCGCGGTGCTGTCCGACCGGGCGGGTGCGGTGGCGCAGGAATCGGGCGACGGTGACCGCGATCGCGATGGCGGCGAGCAGGCTTACGGGCAGCACCGGCCCTGAGGGCAGTCGGATCGGATCGGGATGGGCAGGGTGAGCGGGCCGCGTGGCCGGAGTCGGGCTGGCGGTGGCGGGTGCGGCCGGTGTGGGCGTCGAGGCTGCTGGTCCGTCGGGCAGGGTAGGCAGCCAGGGAGTCGGCGGGGATGGCACGGCGGGTGTCGGCGGACCGGCGGGGTGAGTGCCCGGCGTCGGATTGGCGGGTGGCGGCGAGGGTGTGCTGGTGGTGGTGGCGGGTGCGGCCGGAGCGGCGTCGGCGGGGAGAAGCAGGGTCCAGCCGGGGCGGATCAGGTCGGGGCGGGTGAGACGATGCCCGTCGGGTTGTGGCCGGCCGTGGTTGAGATCGAACAGCTCGCGGTAGCGCAGGGGGTCACCGAGGTGGGTTTCGGCGAGGCTCCACAGGCTGTCGTGCGCCCGCACCGGCACGCTGCGCGCGGGCTGCTCGTCCGAGGTGGGGCTGGGTGCGNCGAGCGGCGCGGACGCGGGGTCGGCAGGGGCGGCGGCGGTGACGGTCGGGGCGCGCCAGGCTGCCAGCGCGACGGCGGGGCCGGGGGGTGCGGGTTTGCTGCGGCTGGCGGCGAGGATCAGCCCGGTGACGATCGTGCCGACCAGCGCGGTGGACAGTGTCTGGGTGAGCCCGGCGGTGGGCAGCCGTGGCCGGCGCCACCCGGTGGCCCGGCTGATCGTCTCGGTGACCGCCGACAGGACGAGGAGAAGGTAGAGGTACCAGAACAGGCAGCCGAGAACACCGGTGATGAGCCGCTGGTCCAGGGGGCGGGTGAGCGCGGCCGACACCTCGGCGCGGCTGGGTGGGTGGTGGGGCAGCGGCCAGCCGATCAGCCGCCACATCACAATCGGCGCGACGACCAGACACGCCAGCAGGACGGCGAGGGCGCCGAGAGCGCGCAGCAACGCGACGAACCGGCGGCCCACGCTGACACGGACTGCGCGTGCGGGTCGGGCGCTCATGGGACGGGTCCGCTGCGGGGGCTCGCGCTGGCGGTACCGGTGAGGTGCAGCGGGCCGACGCCGACGAGGGTGAGCAGCTGCGGCTGGTAGGTCGCGGTGACCGTGACGGTGACCGTCGTGAGGGTCGCGGACGCGGTGCCGTCGGCGTCGGCGCCGGCCAGGAAGGCCAACGCCCGGGCACGGGCCTGCTCAGGATCGAGCTGGCGAGTGCCGTCGGCACGGTAGACGGCGAGGTCGAGCGCCTGGGCGCCCGCGCGGGCGGCCTCGGCGGCGGTGCTGATCGCCCGCGTCTTCGCGTTCAACGCTCCGCCGCCGTCGAGGGCGAGTCCGGCCAAGGCGAACAGCGCGACGACGAGGATCGCGAAGAACGCGGTGACATACCCGTCGTCCGAGATGTCGGCGGGCGCAGGACGTCCGGGTAGCGAGGTCATGAGACTGCCCGGAACACGTCGAGTGGCGAGGTCGCGGTGGAGGNGAGGGTGCGGGTCGCGGGCAGACGCAACCCGCCGAGGTCGGCAAGATCAACACGGCAGGCGACGGTGGNGCGGGCCAGGCCGCCGCGGACGAAGGCGCTGGTGTCCACGGTGACGTGCATCGTGCGGCAGGCCGCGGACCCGACGGTGAGCCCGCCCTCAGCCGCCGCCTGAGCAGCGGCGGTGGCCTCGACGGGGGAGCGGGCGGCGCTGGCCGCCCGCGCCGCGGCTGCGGCAGCGGCGTCGACCTGCCCACGGGCATCGGTGCCACGTGCTGCCGCTGCGATGAACAGAAGGATCAGGACGACGAGGGGGGCGAGCAGGGTGAGCTCGACCGCGGCCGACCCCGCGTCCCACGTCCAGGGCGGGGGTGGGTGCGGGTCGTCGGCTGCGGGGTCGGTCACGGTGTGTAGATCTCTCGGGTGCCGGAGGCGCGGGCGGTGACGTGCAGTGCCAGACCCGGCAGGTAGCGGATCGCGGTTCCGGTGACCGTGACGGTGAGCAGGGTCGGGCTGGTGTGCGTGACGGTGATCTGTGGGTCGGTGAGGACCCCGCCGCCGATCTGGCTGGTGATCAGCCGGGCGGCGGTGGGGCCGTCGGCGGGGTCGGCGCCGGCGAGGCGGGCGGTGTCGGCACCGCGTCGCGCGGCGGCGGCGGCGACCTGCTGCGCCCACCCCCACACGGCGAGCTGGACCACGACCAGCAGCATGATCAGAATAAGGGGAGTCGCGACCACGAGTTCTGTCGACGCGCCGCCCTCGTCGCCCTCGGCAACGGCGCGCCGGGATCGTCGTACCGGCCGCCTAGTCTTCCGTGACGGCGGCTGGTCCCCCGCCGGCGGGACACGAAGGTGACGGGCTACAGGTTCAGGCCGTTGGCCTTGTCCATGACTTTCTTCGCGATGACCGCCACGATCGCGAGTGCCAACGCAACCAACATCGCGGTGATGACCATGAACTCGGTGGAGTAGCCNCCATCGCGATCCTCCTCGCGTCCGCGTTCCTCGAGCCGGCGCAGCCAGGCCCCGGTCACGGCTGGCAGGCACAGCAGCACTATGATCATGGTGGTTCCGAGGGTGGCCAGTCGGCCGCGTCCTCGGCGGAAGTGGGGCATCGGCGGTGCCTTTCGAGGGTCGAGACTGGAGGTTCACAGGCCGCTCAGGACACGCGAGACCGCCGGATACGCGATCATGATGAGGAAGCCGCCGGTGAGCAGGACGACGGGCAGGCTCATGCGTTCGGTGGCCGCGGCGGCGTCGGCGTCGGCGTCACTGAGGTCGTGCAGGCGGATCGTGTCGGCCTTCGCGGCGAGGCTGGCGCGGATGCGGGCGCCTTCACCGCCGGCGAGGTGCATCGCGCCGGCGGTCTGGACGATGTCGGGGATGTCGTACCGCTCGCCGAGGGCGGTGAGGGGTTCCCAGATCGGGGCGCGGGTCAGGGCGGCGTGATCGACGGTGGCGCGTAGCGCCGTGAACGCGTCGCCGGTGCCGGTCGCGGCGGCGTCGGTGACAGCCTGTTCGAGGCCGGCGCCGCCGGCCATGGCGATCACGGTGAGGTCGAGGAAGGCGGAGAAGGCGTGGCGCAGCTCGCGGCGTCGGCGGGCGGCGTCCGCGCGCACCGCGATATCCGGGCCGAGGAACAGGCCGGCGGCGACGGCGAACGCGGCAACGGCGGGCAGTGCGAGGGGCAGGCCGATCCCGGCGAGAGCGAGCAGTCCGGACAGCAGCGGTGGGAGCGCGAGACCGACGAGACCGGAGGTGATCTTCTCGGCGAGGTGGCTCGTCGGATCCCGGTCCATCACGACCAGGTCGCGGCGGATCGCCTGCGGCAGGAGCCGGAACGGGTCGAGCCGCGCGGCGAGTGGCCTCCCGGCGCGGGCCGCCCAGCCGTCCGCCTGCCCGGCAGCTGCCGCGGTGGGCGCGGGTGTGGGCGGGTTCGGGGACAGAGCGGACAGGAGGGCGGCGAGGTCGGGTTTGGCGGGCCGCAGCGCCGTCCACGTCAGCCACAATCCGGCTCCAACACCGGCACCGCAGGCCAGGGTGAGGATCATCCGCCGCTCCCAGCGGCGACGGTGAGGATGCGGGGTTCGCGGGTGATGCGGCCCATCCGGGCAAGCCACACGAACGCTCCCGCCCACAGGACGCCGACGGCGGCGAGGACCAGCTGCCCGGTGATCGTGCTGTAGGGGGCGACGAAGGCGGGGCTGAACAGGGTCAGCCCGAGCGCCATGGCCAGGGTGGTGACGACGATGACGCGGGTCGAGGTGCGGATCCGGGCCCTGGTCGCCGCCGCGCGTAGCCGCACGGCCGCCTGCCCGCGGGCGGCGGTGGCGAGACGGTCGAGCAGGTCGGCGAGGTGACGGCCCTGACCGGCCGCGGCGAACCGCAACGCGGCCACGATCAGATCGGCGGCCGGGTCATCGACCCGGTCGGCGAAGGCGTCGAGCGCGTCGACGAGCCGGGCGCCGTCCTGCACTGCGGCGGCGAGGGTGAGCACGTCGACGCGGATCGGGTCGGGGGCGATCGGGGCGGTCGCCCGGATCGTCTGCTCCAGCCCCGCACCCGCGGACAGGGTGTCGCGGAGCATGTCCGCCCAGGACGCGAGCGCCTCCACCCGCGCTGTTTCGGCCGCACCGGCCCGTCCTTCGGCGAGCAGGGTCGGGGCGGCCATCACGGCGAGGGCGGCCAGGGCGGCGGCGACCGGCCAGCCGGTCAGCACCCCCACGGCAAGCCCGGCGCCGACCGCGGCGCCCAGACGCACGGTGCGTACCTGTGGTGACAGACGGCGACCCGACTGTTCTCGGGCGCGTAGCCGCGTCCACACCGGCGTGCCCGCCGAACCCAGCAGCCACAGCCCGACGGCCACACCCAGCCCGCAGCCCGCCGCGAGCACCACCTGGGCCGACATCACGCTCACCATGCGCCGGTGCCCGCCGCCGGGGCGGTGTAGTAGCCGGCCAGCGCGGCGTCCACGGCGGCGGCGGTCTCCGCCCGCAACGGAACCGCCGGCACCGCCGCCCCGTCCGCACCCGGNCGCCACACCTCGTTGCTCGTGACCAGCAGCCCGTCGGCGCCGGTCACCTCCCGCACGCTGGACACGACTCGGCGGCCCTGCGTGACGGTCATGTGCACGACGACGTGCACCGCGGCGGCGGTCAGCAGGGTCGTCGCCTCCATCGCCAGGCCGTCCGCCTGCGCCGCATAGGCTGCGATCTTCGCGAACACGCCTGCGGAGGAGGAGGCGTGGATGGTGGCGAGGCTGCCGTCGGTGCCCTGGCTCATCGCCATGAGCATCGGGACGACCTCGCCGCCGCGGACCTCCCCGACGATCACCCGGTCCGGGCTCATCCGCAGCGCCCACCGCACCAGCTCCGCCAGGCCGATCTCCCCTTCGCCTTCCACGTTGGCTTCACGGGCCTGCATCGCGACCACGTCCTGGTGCAGGCCGTCGCGGTCGAGNCCGAGTTCGAGGGAGTCCTCGATCGTGATGATCCGCTCGTCGGCCGGGACGTCCGCGGCCAACGCCCGGATCAGCGTTGTCTTGCCCACCCCGGTCTCCCCGGCGACGAGGATGTTGCGCCGGGCCAGGACCAGACCACGCAGGACCGTCCGGAGCTCAGCCGAGAGCGTGCCCATCTCCACGAGGTGATCGAGGGAGACCCGCGGGTAGCGGTGACGGCGGATCGAGACAACCGGCCGGGCGGTGACCGCCATCGCCGCGAACAACCTGGACCCGTCGGGCAGCTGCATGTTCAACCGGGGCGACGCCCGATCGAAACGTCGTTCCTCCACCCCCGCGCGGGCCGCCACCGTGCGTACGAGCTCGATCAGATCCTCGTCGGACGCGGCGACCGGAGGCATCCGCCGCCGCTGCCCGTCGGCGTAGCGCACCCACACCACGTCACAGCCGTTGACGTTGATGTTCTCGATCTGTGGGTCGTCCAGCAACGGTTGAAGCCCACCCAGCGCGAACAGCCCGTCGAGCACCCCTCGGGCGACCTGTTCCTCCTCGGCCGCGGTCAGCGTCCGCCGGCCGGCGGCAATGGACTGCTCGGCGTGCAATCGCAGCATGTCCGCAATCAGCCCCGCGGCGTACGCCCGCTGATCCGCCACCGACCATGCGGCGCCGCCCTGCCCCGCGCGCGTGCGCGCCGAGAGTTCCACGGCGACCCGCTCCCGCAGCGCGGCCATCAACCCGGACAGCGCGTACCCGGGCCCCATCACCGCCGCCCCACCCGGCCACGGCGGACAGTGGTCGAGGGCACCCACCCCGATGCCTCACGATCCCGCCCCGCGCGAGGCGACGAGGCCCCCGGCACCAACACCGTCGTCTTCTGTCCCGCCGTCGCCCGGGCGTTCCCCGCCGGCAACGCCGGCACCCCGGCGATAGGCGGGGGCAAGGGAACCCGGCGCCTGTCGAGCTGGTCAGCGAGCCCGCGCGCGACCAAGCCGTAGGCGCGTGCCAACGGCCCGGGCGCACGTCGCCCCCCAGGCCGGNCCGCGATCACGCCGGCGCCCCGCGGATCCCACGGCAACACTCCGGCCACCGGCAGGCCCACCGACTCCGCGACCCGCTCCACCGGCCACGCCGGCTCCCCGACCAGCAGCAGCACACACTCCCTGCGGCCCGCCGCGGTCAGATCAGCCTCCCGCCCGACGACCCGCGCCAGCTCCACCGGCACCGGACGGGCCACTACCACCAGCAGATCGCACACGGCCACCACCGGCGCCGCCGCGGACCACAGGTCCACCCGGCCGACATCGGCCACCACCGTCACCGTGTCCGCCGCCGCCCGCACCGCCCCCGCCCCGGCGAGAACCTCCACCGCCCCCCGGGCCGCCGTCGCCTCCACCGGAGCGGCCACCACCTCCACACCGCCGGGAAGCTGCTGCACATGCCCCGACAGGCCCAGGCGGCCCGACCGCGCCTGCGCCGCCCACGACACCAACCCGACCGCCGCCGGCAGCTCATACCAGCCCAGCACATCCCCACCACTCGGATCAGCCTCCACCCCCACCACCGGCGCACCGCCCGGACGCATCGGCCAGCCCGCCGCCAACCCCAACGCCGCCGTCGTCACCCCCGGCGACCCCTTCACCGAACCCACCGCCACCAGCCCGCTCACCGCGCACCCCGCAGCACCAGCGCGACCTGCCCGGCCGCCGCCGCCCGCGCCACCGCGTCCGCGTCCGCGGCGTCGACCTGCACCGACNCCNCCAGCCCNCCCGAACCCGCCGGCCCCGGCTCGACCGAGACCACCACCCCCTCCGCCGACGAACTCCTCGCCACCGACGGCACCCCGACGTCACCCGGAGTCGAGGATGGCGTGGCCCCTGCCACCGCCGCGCCCTGCTCGGTACCCCCGGTCAGCAACACCACGACCTGATCACCGGCGCTCACCCCCGGCGGATAGGAACCCGGCTTCAGACTCGCGCCCACCAGCCGCACCCCCGCCGGCAGACCACGCCGGCCCACCGCGGAGAACGACAGCAAACTGCCCGCCGCAAGCGGCGCCGCCGCCGGCCGGCCCACCACCTGCCCCGCCGACCCAGCCGGCACCACCTCCACCGCCGGATCCACGACCACCGACACCGCCCGCACATCCCCCGCCGCCAGCAGCTGCCCCACCGGCACCGGCCGCGTCACCACCAGCACCTCCCGCCGGCCATCCAGCCGCCCACCCACCACCACGAACACCGCCACACACACCACCACCAGCACCACCCCCACCAACGCCCGCCGCCCACCCCGCCACGACCGGCCCCGGCCCTCCAACCGGAACCCCTCACCGTCAGACCGGCGGACCGCCGTCGCCGTACTCACCGCGCACCCCCCGACGGCACAGCCAGCGCCTGCGACTCGGCCACGACCACGGCCGACGTCGCCTGCGACGTCAACCCAGCCGCCGCCCCCTGCTGACCAGCCCCCACCCACCCCACCTGCCAGCGCACCGTCACCGTCACCGGAAAGCGGCCGTCCGACTGCCCCGCCGAGGACCGGACGAACACCACACCGCAGTCCGGCGAGCCCGCAGCCGGGTCATCGACCCCCACCCGGAACGGCGTCCCCGGCCCCCNGCACGACACCGCGCCCCCCGCGCCGAAGTCCCACACCACCTCCTGCGGGCGCGCCGTCGCCGTCACCGACACGCCCGGCACCGTCGCCGTCACCGACACCGGCCCCCACACCCCGCCCAGCCACAACCACACCGGCACCCCCACCAGCTGCGGCACCCCCACCCCCGGCGACATCATCACGCTTGGCGCCGGCAACCTCAGCTTCTTCACCGCCACCTGCGCCAACGTCGCAGGTGAGAGCACGGCCCCTGCCGTCACCGCGTCCGGCAGCCACACCGCCTCGAAGCTGGCACCGCCGCACGACCGCCAATACCAGGACCCTTTCTCGCCTGGCGTCGCCCGCTCGGCCTCCACCNCCGCGGACGGGACGAAATCCGTCGCCGCCTGGTAACGGCAGCCATCACTGCCCGACCAGCCCCGCATCGTGTCCAAACAGGGCAACGCGCCTGTGCCCACGGTCGGGCAGGTCACGGACTCCGCCTCCGACGACGTCGACGGACGGGCCCCCGAGAGCACCGAGGGCTTCTCGGGATGGCCAGACGTTCCCGCCCACAGATCACAGCCCNCCTGACCCGAGGAGCAGACGGCCGCGCCGAAAGCGTCGCCTGCGAACGCGGCGCCTTGTCCCAGCATGACGCAGGTAAGGATCATCACGCTGAGGGCGGCACCCCCGGCCTTCAGCATGTGCCGACCGGCTGAATGACGAGTTCATCAACCTTCCATACTCCCGCGGTTCTCAGCGCGAGAGCCTGCACGCGATGCCGGCCGCCGGGAACATCATCCTCCAGTTTTCCGGAGGCATTGTCGTAGTGAAGCCACGTGCTGGCATCCGCGCAATCGTCGATAGTGACCCGGGTGGGATCATCGCTCGGTGAGAAAGCCGATACGCGGGGCGAGAAGGTCGGCGTACCGTGGGAGACGAGACCTCTATGCCGATCGGCGGCGACGGCGCGATAGATCGTGGACAGGGCCCGGCCGCTGACATGCCGCGTCAAGCGGGGATTCTGGTAGTCCGAGGTCGCCGCGATCGCGACCCAGTCCTCCCACATACCTCGATACGCGGCGAGCGCCGCCGCCTCTGGCGTCGCCTCGGTCGGCGTCGCCGCAGGTGAGGCCGTGGCCGAGGTCCTGCTCGCAGGCGGCGACGGCAGCCGCCGCGCATCACGCGCACCGCCGCCGCATCCACCCAAGGCGACGCCGGCCACGGCAATGATCGCTACTCGCCGCATCCGTCCTGCCGATTGATTCACCTGGCACGCTGCCCGTCCGTGACCTGTTCCGACCGCAGTGTTGTAACCCCATCACGGGGGGCTGTCGCAAGTGAGACAAACATCTCGCGGCGAGCGAGATACGCAGTCTCTACAATGCGCGATTCGNGGTGAAAGGGTCACGGAAAGCGATAATTTTTGATCTCGGGTGCGACGACATCGTTCACAGCGCCTCGGGCTGAGTAGTTGCGTGGCCGCAAAGGGATACGGCAGGTCTCGTCGTCCCCCGGAGCCGGGAAGGCCGACGTCCGCGACAGCGATCCGTGCACGGAGAGCATCAGGTGGAGACCACGATCTCGTCGTGGTCTCCACGTCACTGGACGCAACAGACGAAAAATTCTCCCGCCCGCCTCCATCGCCACCGATCGCGCTCAGACTTCGCTGGCCAGCACAAAAACGCCCGAGGCAGATCCATCTCGGGTCGTCGCTCCCAGCCTCGTCGATGACCGGGAGTGGGTCCGCCGGCCCCGAGGCAGCGGACACCAGGCTGACCCCGCGCCGCGCCGTGGAAGCGAGGCGGACCCCACCGATGTACGGTCAGCGGTTGGCGTCATCCCACCCGGTCGGCACAGAAACGCCGGGGCAGNCTGGGCACCATGACCAGCAGCGGTAGCAGGTCCGGCCGGAGAACGACGAGCAGCGGGAGGTCGGCACGAACCGGGTTCATACCGCGAGCGCAGTCCACAGCCGCACGGAACCCAGGCCCGGCCAAATTCTGGCTGATCACCATCAGCATGCCGCTGCTCGCGATCAGCACCACCGGCCATCAACGCTGAGGCAGCGGAACGACCTTCGCCATGCCGACGACGGATTCATATTTGGCCATGATCCGGTCGGTCGGGACACGGGCGGGGAAGCACATCACCTTTCCGGACATTTTTTCGATCACCCGTCCGAGGGAACCGACGAAATCGGCGTCGAGGTAGCCGGTCTCGTTGATGATCCATCCCTGGGAGAACTCGACAAGGCTCCAGGGCCGCTCCTGATCATTGTCCAGCCGCCGGAGCAGGGCTCTGGCGATCTCCCGTGCCTGTGACTCGTCGATCACCTGTCACCCGTCGCCTTCTGAGGTGGCGGCGAGGAGGGCGGCGCCGATCAGGGGCCCGTTCGCCCCGTAGGGCGAGGGTGTGAGGACGGCCCGGTCGGCCAGGCGGGGTACCGCGCGTTCCCGCATGGCGCGCTGCGCGGCGGCGAGGTAGCCGCCGTCGGGGCCGGCGGCGCTTTCGGCGGCCTGTGCGAGCCCCCCACCGACGGTGATCACATCGGGCGCCAGGATGTTCAGGACGGTCGCGGCGGCAATCCCGAGCCAGTAGCCGGCGGCCTCGAACGCCCGTCGGGCCGCGGGGTCCCCGTTCCGCGTCTTGTGGACGAGTTCGAGCAGGGTCGGGACCCTGGTCCGAACAGGCGGGGAGGTGCGCGGCGAGGCGGCGGGTTGTGGGGGTTGGTAGCCGCGGAGGACCGCCCGCACCGACGCGAGGGTCTCCACGCAGCCGGTGCGGGTGCAGGAGCAGCGCACCGTGCTGGTGGGGTGGACGAGGATGTGCCCGAGGCCGGCCGGGCCGGGGGGTGTGCCGTGGGCGAGCCGTCCACCGATCGCGATGCCGCCGCCGATCCCGGAGCCGAGGGCGAAGTGGACGTGGGTCCCGGTGCGCCCGCGCCGCTCGTATTCCGCCCACGTCGCGGCCAGGCCGTCGTTGACTACCCGTACCCGCCCCCGCAGGCCGGGGAAGAAGCCGGCGAGCAGGGTGGGCCAGTGGATGCGGGAGTACCCCTGGATCGCCCCGGCCCGCACGACCGTCCCGTCGGTGTCGACGGCGCCGGCGGTGGCGATCGCGACCAGCTCGACGTCGGCCGCGCTGGTCAGCGCCGCGAGGATCCGTTCCTGCACCACGTGAAAGGTCGGGGTTGGGGGGAGCCGCAGCACGGGCAGCCTGGTGACGAGCTGGCTGGGCGGGCCGGTGTCGACGATCCCCTGTTTGATCGTCGACGCTCCGATGTCGAAGGCGTGGACCTTCATCGGACCACCAGCGTCCAGATACCCACCCCGAGCATCCATATGATCAGCGCGTTTCTCGTTCCCGTGATCATGGCGAGGCGGATCTCGTGGTGGTGCCCCTGCCGCATGGCCTGGNGGATCAGGTCCGCGTACCACGCGAGGAGCAGGCCCATCGCCACACCTACGGCGATCACGATTCCCGCACCGGTGAGCGTCATCCCGGTTCCTCCTCTCGTTCCCCCACGCGGCGTTCGTCTCCCGTGGTCGCGAGCGCCGCGCAGTACCTCTCGTAGAGGTGGCCGGCCCGCAGACTGCGCCGCCGCGAACGTCGGCAGCGGTATGGCCCCGGTCCAGGCCCTCGAGCCGCGTCCACCCGTGCGTGTCGATGTCCGTCACCACCCCGCCCCTTGTCCGACGTGAAGCCGCTCTGCCCGCAGGGGCGACAGGCAGAGCGGCGGTCCCGCTACCGGCACACGATCATGGAAAGGAGTAGGGCGGCGCCCAGGCCAGCCGACACGCAGACCAGCCCCCACCCCGCTCGGCCCGCTTCCTCGACCTCCCTGCGTACGGCCGGGTCCATCACCTCCCATCGCGCGTCGTCGTCCAGGTCGACGACCCGCCTTCGGCGTCTCCACGGGAGGTTCACGCTCGGATCGGTGTCGCGCCGGCGGCCTGGGCGATCAGCCGCTGGTAGGTGGCGTATGGCGTGGTGTCGGATCCGAGCTGTCCTGGGGGGCCGTCGTAGCCGCTGCCGCCGATCGGCAGCAGACGCAGCTCGGCAGCCACGTCGCGCAGGCGAAGGCGGGTGTCGGCGTCGTGCCCGGGGTGATCGACCTCGATACCGGCCAGGCCGCGCGCCGCCAAGTCCCTCAGAAGTTCTACGGGCAGTGAAGCGCAGGGGTGGCCGAGTACCGCGACGCCCCCGGCGCCGCGCACCACGGTCAGCGCCGCGGCGACGTCCGGCTGCCGTGACGCGATGTGGAACGGGCCACCGACACCAAGCCACGCCGGCCCGAGCGCGACGTCGACGGTGGGCACGACGCCCGCCGCGACCAGGGCCGCCGCGATGTGCCCGCGGCTGACCGGCGCGCCCCGGGCCTCGTCGGCCGCCTGCGGCCAGTCGACCGGGTAGCCCTCGACCCGCAGCAGCCGCACAGCGCGCCGCGCCCGCAGTTCCGCACTGTCACGGGCCCGGCCGAGCAGCTCGGACATCGCCCGATCGTCGCGATCGACCAGGTAGGCGAGCAGACGGACAGACCTCGGCCGCCCGCCGACGACCGCCCGGCAGGAGATCTCCGCGCCAGGCACGAGCGTCATCCCGGCCGGCAGCACAGCCGCCGCCGCATCGATCCCCGCAACCGTGTCCCGATCGGTGACCGCAACAACCCGCACGCCGACGATGGCGGCGTGCCCGATCAGCTCGTGCGGCATCAGGCCGCCGCCGGACTCGGTCGTATACGCGTGAAGATCAATCATCGTGCCGTGTCGCCCCGGTGACGGTCGGCGTGTCCACACGAAAGCGAAGGAAGCTCTCCCGCGTGATGGCGGTCGCCCGGCCGCTCTCGGCTTCCGCGATCCGTGGGCGGGTGCCGGGCCGGTTCCGGCCCGGCACCCAGAACAACCCACCGTCCTCCAGATCGTGGACGTCCACCCAGGTCGCGCCGCAGCCACGCGCCACCGCCACGGCCGTCCGGATCCAGGTCGCCGCGCGTACCGCGGCCGTCGCCAACGCGGCACGCAGCTCGATCCGGCTGTAGGGCCTTCGCGCCGGCCCTACCGTTCGACGGCCGTCGCCGCTGCTCATGCGGCCCGCCCGGTACGCAGACACATCACCGGGGTGCGTAGCCGTAGCGCGCCGTGCACGTCGACGGCCCGATGGCAGGCCGCCGCGTACCGGCGTGCCGCCCGCGCGTCGAGGCCAGCCCGCACCGCCGTGACCGGCGCTGGCGCCACGGGTGTCGGCGTGTGCAGGTAGTCGTCGACACCGCGATGGTCAAGCTCGGTGGTCAGCCTCATCACGTCAACATCGGCGGGATGCAACCCCGGACGGCCGGTCGACATCACCTCCACCAGCGCATCCCACGGGTGCGGAGCCGGTCTCACCNCCGCGTCCACGGCCCGCTCGATCCGGTGCGCGTCATCGTCGGTGAGACCGGGCAGGGCGCAGACGGGTTGGCCCAGATGCGCCATCACCACGGTAAACACGACCTGCCCCGACCGGGCGAGGACCCGACACACCTCGTCGAGCAGCCGTGCCGGCTCCTTCGGCGCTATGCCGTAGCCAGCCACCATCTCAACCGCCCCGTCCGCGACCGGTAGCCTCGACGCCAGGTCCGCCACGACCCGACCGGCACCACCGCACTCCGCCTCGCCGATGGCAAGCGACGGCACCAGCGCCACGATCCGCGCGGCCTGGCCCATCCCGGCGACGATGCCCGCGACCAGCGACAGGCCACCGTCCGGCAGCACGATCAACACCCGAGGTGCGCGGGTCATGGTTTGACGGCGACCGCGCCGTAGGTGCCGACCTGCGCGTCGGGCACCGCCGCGAAACCAGGATCGTCCGGAAGCCAGCGCTGCACGGGCACCAGTCCGGGTCCGACCAGCTCCAACCCATCGAAGAACCGCTTGATGTCGGCGTGTGACCGGGCGTGGATATCAACGCCGCGCTGCCGGTACACCTCCGCCGCCCGTTCCACATCCGGATTCAGATCGCTCGCCACATGACTGATCGTGAGATGACTGCCCGAGGGCAACCGCTCGACCAGCCGCCGCACAATGCCATACGGATCGTCGTCGTCCCCCACGAAATGCAGGATCGCGATCAGCGACAGAGCGACCGGCTGGGTGAGATCCAACGTGTCAATGAGCTCCGGCGCGGTCAGGATCCGGTCGACGTCCCGCAGGTCCGCGTCCAGATAGGCGATGCGGCCCTGCGGGCTGCCCGTCAGCAGCGCCCGCGCATGGACCAACACGATCGGGTCGTTATCCACATAAACGACCCGAGACTCCGGCGCGGCGGCCTGGACCACCTCGTGCAGATTCGGCGACGTCGGAATACCCGTCCCCACATCCAAGAACTGCCGCACCCCGAACTCCGCGACCAGCCGCGCCGCCCGGTGCAGAAACGACCGGTTCTGCCGGGCCGCCGACGGCAGGTGCGGGAANGCCGCCACCGCCGCCTNGACCGCCTCCCGATCCGCGGGAAAATTGTCCTTGCCGCCCAGGAGACAGTCGTACATTCGCGCCGAGTGCGCCTGATCGACCGCCAGATCCGTCGGGGACACCGCCCCGGACACGNAGAACACCGTACCCGGATCTGTCACAGCAAGCCACCATGCTTGGACCGAGATCCACCGTGCTGCGCGGGGTTTCGACGTCTGTGCCTGATCCTGTATGCCACAATGTGTCAGTCTGGCGCACGATCAGGACCTAGAATCGTGATCGACTGTCGGAACGATTGTTTTGACAGTCAGCTCCCAGTGATGTGAGGCGCTTCCAGGACGAGAGCCTGGTGCTGCTCACCGACAGCGCGGTGCACTCGCTCTAGACGCCACGCATCATCCAGTGCTTGAGCGCTGTTGACGACTGGCCGAGCTACGAGCGGGCCGACGACACTGGCCGGGAGGCGCTGGCCTCGGAGACGTACGACGGTCCGAAGCGCCTGTCAGTCGGCAAGTTCGGTGAGTGCGGACCAGATCGTGGCGACGGTGTCCGCGATCGCGATGCTGGTGCGGGCGCTATCGGATTCGCCGTCGGNGAGGAATGCCACCGCGACGTCGGTGTGCTGCCCATAAATGATCCCTGCGTCGCAGACGACGCCGTCGAGGCTGCCGGTCTTGTGCGCGACCGGCGTGCGGTCAGGGAGCCTGGCGGGTATCCGCGTGTTCCGCAGGTTGTTTCTCATGGAAGCCAAGACCGGCCGATAGCGCTCGTGCCCGGCAAGTCCCCTCAAGATCAAGTTCAGGTCGCCGGCGGTGGTGGTGTTGCGTCGGCCGGCAGCCCCGAGCTGCTCATCGCGGAAGTCGACAGCCAGTGTGGTCGCCGTCGCTCCAAGGCGCCGGGCGGTGGCGTTCACTGTGTCGTGCCCGACGCGGTCGAGGAGTGCGTCAGCGGCCGCATTGTCGCTGGTGATGAGCATGAGGGCGCACAGCTGTCGGAGAGCGAGTTGATCGCCGTCGTCGAACGCCGCCATGACCGTCGGGAAGATGGTCGGGTGCAGGTCGCGGCAGTTGACGCGCTCTGACAGGTCAATCTGGCCGGCGTCGGCAGCATCGTGGACCGCCGCCGCAACGATCAGCTTCAGNGTGCTCGCCCCGGGCTGAGGGGTGTGTGCGTTCACCTCGACGCGAACCGCTGGGCCGCNCAGCGCCTCGACGGCCACCGCGCGCCGTCCGCCGGCCTGAGTGAAAGTGTTCACCGCGTCCCGCACCCGGGTGGCCGCGGTGGCATCGGCGGGCTGATACTCAGCTGGCGAACAGGAGGTACTCATCAAGGTCCATTACACCCCGATGGCTGGGGTTAGCCGCGAGGAGGGGGTGTCGACGGACGTCACGGACCGCACGAAGGCCACGAACCGTGCCAGTAGCCGAGGCGACTTCGGCTGCTTGGTGGGCGTGTCGACATGCCTGCTCGAGTTCGTCGAGGTCGGCGAGTGCGTGGGCGAGCTGCGCCTCGTAGAGGGCGCGGCTGCGCACGAACGTTCCGTCAAGCCCAGCGAGGGTGTCCTCAAGAAGCCGCTGCGCGTCACGGGCCTGGCCAAGCAGGACCAGACTCGTGCCCCGGTATCCGGTGTAGGCGGCGCTACCGAAGAAGTACCAGGCCGCCCGCCGGTCCGGGGCGTCAGGCAGCAACCGTTCGGCTTCGCCGAGGGAATGCAGAGCCTGCTCGCGGTCGCCGACGTGAGCGTGGGCACGTCCCGCCACCGCGGCCAGCCAGGCGCGCAGCGAGGCTGGTCCACCCGCACCACGCGCGACGGCCATCCGGGCCAGGACCACGGCGTCGCGTGGATCGTCGCCGCACGCGGCGAATGACAGCCAGCCGATCATGTAGCTGGCCAGGGCATCGTCCCCGGCACGCCGCGCCGCGCGGACCGCACGCGCATAGAAGTCGCGGGCACGAGCGGGCTTGTCCAGGTCCAGCCACAACCAGGCCAGGAGCTGGCAGGTCTCGGCTTCCAGCCGATCCACCTCGGTCGCGGTCGCGACCTCCGCCCGCCCGACTTGCTCGAGNAGACCAAGGTGCGCCGTCACTGGACCCACCAGACCGGACGCGCCCAGAAGGTCGTCCAGCCGGCGGTAGTGATCAAGAACATCGCGAAGGCGCGCCACGCTCTCTCCCGGGCCGCCCGGCCGAACCGCCGCGGCAGTCGAGTTGTCCGCCGTTGCCGGCGGCGTCGATGGCTCGGACGAGGAGGTGATCCTGTCGAAGTCGGCTGTGAGCGCGCCGCCGGTTCCTAGAGCGGCGTCTGCGTCAGCCCAGAACGAGCGAGGTGGACACTGGCGCCCNCTCTCAGTGTTGGCGATGGTGCTGCGACTGTATGAGACGCGGTGGGCCAGCTCCTGCTGAGTCAAATCGGCCTGCTTCCGGGCCCTGGCGAGCCTGGCGCCGAGGTCCGACTGGGCCTGGATATAGGTCATCGAGATCACCCGGACACCCCAATCGTCAACAGCCCGCCCAGTCAACNCATTGTCGCACTGTCAGTCGCCGGCGCGGCCGGGCCTGCCGGAAAGCGCCNAGCTTGACCGTCAGGATGTGATGACNAGACGCACGTGAGACTTGTCGATCACTATGCCCGCGGGGCGAGTTTCCTCAGCTCTGTCCGCAGGGTATGAGGTGATGATGGGCTGGGCGCTGCGGTCGCGGTCAAAGCGGCGGATCTGGCTGACTATCCGCTCGGCGAGGCGGGCGGCGGCGGGACCATGGCCGGTGGCGCCGAGTTCGTAGCGGCGTTCGCCGTGCGGTCCTGGCTGGTCGGCGGGACGGGGCTTGGTGAGGTAGGCCAGGGATTCGCCTTCTACGATCGTGGGCGTGCGGTAGGCGAAGGCGGGCCGGCAGACGCCGGCTTCGATGGCCTGGTCTTCAGCGTCGATGCGGCAGGTGCCGGGTTCTGTGGCGGTCAGCCAGAGCCAGATGTGGTCGAAGGGCTCGTTGGCGACCACGAACACGCCGGACCAGATGGTGATCTCGGGCCCGGAGAACACGTCCTGCAGCTCGGCGGCGTCGATGTTCTGGTCGGCGTCCCAGTACAGCGCGACGTCCTTTGTGACGGTGCCGGTCTGTTCACCGGTCGGCACGATGCCGATCATGGGGATGAATCCGCAGAGTTGGCTGTTCTCCGCGCGGAGATGTGTGTCGTGGCGGGTGAAGGCGATGCTTCGGGCCTGGCCGCGCCAGTGCAGGGGCACGACAAGCGTTCCGCCAGGCGCGAGTTGGTCAAACCAGGCTGGGGGCAGGTCCCATGGCCCCACTTATCCGGATTTTGATCATGGAGTTTTGGGTGGGATTGACGGCATTCCGAGTGGCGCTGGTCTGGGGGTGTTGCGGGCGGCGCGGTCGAGGGTGGCGAGCTTGTTCTGGGCGGCGTGGAGGCTGACTTTGAGGCCCTCGACTTCGCCCTGCCAGCCGTTGGTTCTGGCTTCGTCGGTGCGTTCACCGAGGTTTCGGATGATCTGTTCGAGGCGAGTGCGTTGGCGGGGGTCGACGCGGAGCATGGGGCAGCGGACGCAGGCTTAACCGAAATGATCTTGCTATCCGCGTAACCCGTCTTCCCTGGGAGGGGGGGTCACGGAGAGTACTCACATCGGCTTGCGGTCGCTGGGGCTTCGGGCGTGTCGCGGGAGCGGCTCATGGATCGTGGCGGTTGCCCGAGCTCGGATCGTGGTTGGCGTAGGTCACCGCGAGGTTGACCGCGGGTCGGCAGGCCTCGACCTGGTCCGGTGTCCACCCGGTGGGTCCGAAGGCCGCCTCGTGGGTGGCGATCCGGTAGATCAGGGCTCGGACGAGCATCTGACCCCAGGCTGGCAGGTGCGCCCATCGGGCAGCGAGGTCGGGTGAGGCTCCGTACCAGCACAACGCGTCGGCGACCGNGACGGCCGACGCCCAGGACGCGGGGCGCCAGTACGCGGGCCAGTCGATGATCGCCGGTGGCAGTCCGGCGGCGAACAGTACGTTGCCCGGCAGATCGCCGTGCACCACCTGCGGGGTGAGGTCGACCGGACGGCGGCTGCGTGCCAGTGGTGCCAGCAGGTCCAGGGCCGCCGGGCAGCCACGGACCGGGAGTTCTTCCCACGCGACCCTGTCCCCATAAGCCCACGGGTCGTCGCGGAGGTCCAGGAACGCCGGTCGGGGCAGGTCCGCGATTGCCGCGTGGAAGGCGGTGCCGGCGCGGAGCACGTCGTCTTGCCGGCTGACGTCTGGCTCGCCCGCGACGAGTTGGCACGCCTCCCAGCCGTGGGCCACCCATGCCCCGTCCAGCGTCTGGACGGGGCGGGCAACGCGGAACTCGGTGGCGTCCGGCAGGCCGGTGAGCACCTCGGCTCGCCAGAGCGTTTCCGTCAGGAGCTCCACCGGTTTGAGGACGAGCTGGCCAGCTCGCCACGTCCCGCCTTGGCCGCCGGGCAGTACGACCGGGTCGTCCGCGACGCCGAATGCCGCCAGCACGGCATCTGACGGGCCCGCGACCGGAGGGTTCACACCCAAGATCATAATCTGATGGGTGGTGCCTCTGGGGTCAGGCCCTTGTCTGCTCCGCTCGTCCGGCGGCCGAACGCAGGTCGGGCATGCCCAGATGGACGGCGGCACCGCGGGCAGTCTCGCGCATGGTCGCGAGTTTCTGCTCTGCGGCTGCCAGGGTGGTCTGGATCGCGGCGACCTCACCGAACCATCCCTGTTCTTTGGCCTCTTGGAGCCGGTCGAGGAGATTGGCGCGGATCCCTTCCAGTCGCGGCATCTGGTCGGGGTCGACCCGGA
This sequence comes from Frankia sp. CpI1-P, assembly GCF_001421075.1. Classification (NCBI taxonomy): domain Bacteria; kingdom Bacillati; phylum Actinomycetota; class Actinomycetes; order Frankiales; family Frankiaceae; genus Frankia; species Frankia sp. CpI1-P. The sequence goes on from NZ_LJJX01000037.1 coordinate 27,964, forward strand.
GCAGCGGACACCTGACACACGCGTTTTCGTGCGCGCAGGGGGTTCCGTGGTCACGGCCGCAGGTCCCGAGGGCGACTTTCCGTAGTTCGAAATGGGCGAGGAACTCGTCCCATTCCTGGGTGGTGATGTCGCGGTATTCCTCGCTGGGTCGCTCGGCGCGGCGGCGGNCGATGAANGCCCGGTGGTGGGATATCACGTCCTCGGGGTAGATCGCGGCGTATCCCATCGTCGTGTCCACCGTGGAGTGGCCGCAGACCTTGGCGGCGATGTGCGGAGGCAGTCCGGAGCGGATGGCGTCGGTGACGAAGATCCTGCGGAAGTCGTGGGGCCGCCATTCCAACGGCTGGTCTCCTGCGGTGATCTGTGCGGCCTGCGAGGTTGCGACGAGGCACTCTCGGATGTAGCTGCGGGTGAGAGGACGGTCTTCGGTGCCGTACCGCCGTTGGAACAGGAACGGCATCGGCGGGCTCCAGGTCTGCTCGAACACGTCGTAGGCGCAGACCAGCGGCAGAGCCGCTTTCCCGCCACGGACCCGGAAGATGACCGTGGTCAGGACGTCGGCGAGCTCGGGCGAAACCAGAAGCAGCCGCTCTGCATCGGTCTTGGACGGGGCGACCTGCAGCATCGGCACGACCTCGCCGGTGGTGGGCAGCGTGTAGGCGACGAAACTGTGGTGGGTGAGCTCGAGCATCTCCTCGATGCGGATCCCGGTGTGCCGCAAGACTTCCACCGTCGCCCACGACCAGAACGCCGCCGACTCCTCGTGGGTGAGGTCCCGCCGCCTGCCCGTGGCCAGGTCCACGGCGTAGACCCGGCCGGACTCGCCCTGGCGGCAACGTCGGAACTGCTGGCCGCCCGCGTTGAACCGCCCCTCGGCGGCGGTCGCCTTGGCCGTGTTCACACGCTGCTCGGCGTCCCTCCGTTGCTGTTCGACGGCCCGTAGCAGCGCCGGCAGCAGGGGCAGTTGGGTCCTGGTGCGCTGGTCCATCCGCGACTTGACCCGTGACTTGAATTTCTTCTGCGTCACCTCGGCCGCTTTGATCGGGCACGGCGCGACCCACGTCGCCCACCGGGCGGGGTCGTCGGCGGCCNATCGGGCGATGTCCTCGTAGAAGGCCCGGACGAATACCAGCTCGCTGCGGTAGTTCACGCGGGGGCGCACCGGCTGGCCGTCGGCGTCCCGGATGTGGGCCAGCCGTTCTTTCCATGCCTGCGCGACCTCGGGTGCCAGCCGTAGCGAGTCGATGCCCGGATTGTGGATCTCCAGGTCGCGCCAGAACAGTCGGCAAAGGTTACGGGCGATGGAGCGCAGCGAGGTGTGGTCGAGTTCGGGTGCCCGCTCGGTGAGGTACTCGACCAACAGGTCGCGGACGGGCCGGCACTCGATGCCGTAGGCCTCCACGATCTGCTCTATGCTGCGACGGCCGTCCAGCCGCAGAACTCGCAACCGCTCCGGTGCCGCGGCCGGAAGCACGCCGGTCTTTTTCAGCAACGCGTAGAACAGCGGCCTTCCCGCGCTGCCACGGAAATGGTGCTCCTGCAGAGCTCTGGTCAGCTCGACGCAGTCGCCGAGAGTGATGTCGCTGACGAGGCCGCCCTTGCGGACCAGGATCCAGGTGATCTTGTTCAGGGCGTCCGACCTGGCCCAGCCGGCCGCGTGGTCGGCGCGGAGACCGAGGCGCTGGAAGCCGTCGGGGTCGATCGCCGCCCGAGCCTCGGCGAGCATCAGCGCCTGGCGTTGCCGCAGCAACCACGGGTAGCCGGGCCGGACGATCTGCCCGGCGACCAGGAGCGCCACCCCGCAGCACAGTTCGTCACGATGATGGCGTCGAGCCGGGGCGCGCCCCTTCAGCGGCAGGTCAGCCCAGCTAGAACCGGCGGTGTCCGCCCCGCTGGCCAGCCACCGCTCCTGCCAACTGTCCCCGGGCTGGCCCTCGAGCCAATCCAAGATCTTGTTCAGGCCACGCCGCCGGGTCTTGTCGCGGGTGCGGCCCGCGCTCGGTTCGGTGAACAAGCCAAGCAGCCGCTCGACCAGGGCCTCCCGGCTCTGGCGGGTCTGCCACCANCTCTGCTCGCAGGGCCGCGGGTCCAGTTCAGCTGGCTGTCCCACCTCGACGGTGCTGGTCTTCGCGGCCGTGGCGGCAGGCGCCGCGACGGTCATCGGGTTCCCCCGCCGGCGGCCGTCGTGCCGAACAACGTCGCGAGCACCTCGGGCCGGTAGCCAGGCGCCGGGGGCGCCGGTGGCCGCTCCCGCTGGGCGCGCTGCCGCTCGTGATGGGCCAGGACATGAGCGATGACCTCGTCAGGGGTCGGCGCGATGTAGATCTCAGTGGTGGAGATGTGGGCGTGCCCGAGGACCCATTGGACGTCGGCCAAGGTCAGGTTCGGGTCGCGGACCATCCGCTTGGCGGCGCTGTGCCGCAGGTCGTGCAACGTCCAGTTCGCACCGAGAACACGGTTGGCTCGGGTGAACAGCATCCGGGCCGCGTCGTAGGCCAGCGGCCGGAACGGGCGGCGCAGCGTCCACCACAACGGCTCGTCCGGCCCCCAGGGGACCATGTTCCGCATCTGTTGCTGGTAGAGCCGCAACCACACGAACGCGTCCGACGACGCTGGGAGCCGCTGCAGTGCCCGACTGCCCTTGCGGACCACGCCAATCACCTGGTCCTCCGGGGTCACCTGCCCCTGACAGACGCCGAGCAGCTCCGAGGCGCGGGCCCCGGTGGAGACGTAGAACGCGACCAGAGCCCGGTCCCGGTTGCACGACAGGGCCGCGAACAGGTCGTTGAACGCCTGGTCGGGGATGCTTCGCGGGGCCGGTTTGGGCTCCTTGGGCTGGTAGACGGCTCGCCGCGACGGCCGCGGGAACGGCTCCATCGGATTGCGGTGGGCGCCCAGCCGTCCGTCCTCCACGCCCCCGGCCTGCGGGAACGGGTTGACCAGCGGCCGGCCGTGCATCTCCCGGTGATACTCGTAGAACGACCGGATCACCGCACGCGCGTGCCGCCTGGTCCGGGCAGCGTAGTTCTCCCCGGGCGTCGCCTTCCCGGTCACCGGGTTCACCCAGCCCGGAACAGGCGCATCACCGCGACGCGGCCGCGGCGGCTTCTTGACGGTCTTCAGCCACAGGGCGAAGTCCNGCGCCTCGGCACGGCCGGCACGATCCCACGGCACTTCCAGCGCCTGCAAGAACCGGAACCACGTCAACAGCTCGTAGGCATAGGACCGCAGCGACGCCGGGCTGGCGTCGTCGGCGAGCATGTGACGCAGAAACTCGGCGACCGCGGGCACCTCGATGCCCTTGCCATCCACAACGCGGAACGGCAGCAGTGGATCAGCGGTCTCCTCAACCCCGCCAACCCTCGCAATCGCCAGCGATGCAACATTTCGGACCGTCGTGCTGCGTTCCGACACCCGTACCTCCGCGAGTCGCCATAGTCGACGACACGCGATGACAGCAGATCGACGCGATCACAGGGAGTAGCCGCGGACCGACGCCAAGGCCCAGACCAGCCGACAGAGCCCCTGTCCGTCGCCCTCGGCAGGAGTGCAGGAAGCCTCCCAGTTAGTTCGGTCAACGGGACGTGCTCGTGGATGCAGGGGGTGCCGTAGGGGCGTCCGCAGTCGCCGAGCTCGAGTTTGCGCAGGTGGAAGTGCTGCTGGAACTCGGCCCATTCGTCGTCGGTGGGGTCGCGGTATTCCTCGCCGGGTCGCAGGGCGNGGCGTTCGTCGACGAAGGCGCGGTAGGTCCGGATGAGCTGGTCCTGGAAGACGGCGGTGTAGGCCTGGGTGGTGTTGACGCTGGCGTGGCCGAGGATCTTCGCGGCGATGTGGACGGGCAGGCCGCCGGTGACGGCTTCGGTCGCGAACATGCGGCGGAAGTCGTGCGGGGTGTAGTGGAGGGGCTGGCCGGCGGCGTCGGTCAGGCCGGTTCGGGTGATCGCCCGGTTGAGCAGGTGCCGGACCGTGTTGGTGCCGAGAACGTCGTTGCGCCAGCCGTTCTTGTGCATGAAGCCGTCGGGGTGCTGGAAGAGGTGCGGCAACGCGGGGCTGGTGACGCGTTCGTGGCTGTCGTAACGGCCGGCGAGCGGGATGGTGCCGTCGGGGGTGCGGATCCGGCTGATGACGGCCGCGAGGACGCTGGCGAGCTCGGGTGTGACGAGCAGGAGCCGTTCCTCGTCGCTCTTGGACGGGACGATCTGCAGGAGCGGGACGAGTTCCCCGGTGTCGGGCATCCGGTGTGAGACGAGCGCGAAGTGCGTCAGTTCCAGCAGTTCCTCGATGCGGACACCGGTGTGGCGCAGGGTCTCGATGACCGCCCAGGCCCAGAACGCCTCGTCCTCGGTGATCGTGACGTCGGTGCGGGCGCCGGTCGCGGCGTCCTCGACGACGAGGTGTGACGGCCGGTGGTTGGGGGCGGCCGGGCGGCTGCCGGTGCCGACCCGCCGGTAGCGGGTTCCGGCGTGCTCGAAGACCGTCCCGGGTTCGGTGCGGCTCGAGGCGTGCAGCAGCGCGGCCTGGTCGTTCTTCCAGCTTTCGGCCGTGTCGACGAGGCGCGGTAGCCGCGGCAGGCGCTCCCGGGTCCGCTGATGCATTCGCGCGGTCGTGGCCTGGCGCTGTTTGACGACTCCCGCGGTGTCGGTCTTGCGCACCGGGCTGGGGAACGCCCACGGCGCCCACGAAGGGTCGGACAGCGCCCACTCGGCGATGTCGAGGTAGAACGCACGGACGGTGATCAGAATATCGATGTGTCGCTGCGGGGTCGGGCGGCTGCCGCCGCCCTGGGGGAAGCGCAGCCGTTCCTTCCAGGCGTCCGTCACGTCGCGCGGCAGGTTGAGGGTGCCGATGCCGGGGTGGTGACGCTCGATGTCNGCCCAGAACGCCCCTGCGAGGCGGCCGGCGAGCCCACGGAAGGTGCTGTGGTCGAGCGCGGGGCGTCGCTCGTCGAGATAGCGGACCAGCAGCGCGCGGATCTGCCGGTCGGTGATGCCGTGGCGGTCCACGAGTTCGGCGGTGGTCTGCGGGCCGGGCTGCAGCGCGGCGCGCAGCGTCGAGTGCGGCGGGAAGACACCCAGGTCGACCATCATCTGCCAGGCCGGGTGGGAGCCGTCGGTGGCTCGGTTGCGGCGACGCGCGGTGGCCGGCTGGAACGCCACGAGGTCGCCGGTGGTGACCTCCTCAAGGCCACCGCCGGTGTGGATGACGATCGCGGTCAGGACGTTCAACGCGTGTGTAATCGCGTTGTCGGACTGGCCCCGGCGGCGCGCGACGTCAGCCGCGCGGACGAACAGCTCGGGGCTCACCGACGCGCGGACCACCGCGAACGTGGTGGTCGCGCCGTATTTCCTCAGGAACGGGTAGCTCGGCCGGACGAGCCTCATCCGCAGCAGGCAGGCCAGACCCCGGGTCAGTACCACGCGATGGCTTTCCCCGCAGGACGTGACCGGTTCGGGAACCGCAGCCGACCAGGTCGCCCACCTGGAGCCGAGTGTCGCCTCGGCGTGCTCCCACCGCTCCTGCCAGCCGCCGCCAGGCAGCTGGCCCAGCCAGTCCAGCAGCCGGCGGACACCGGCAGCCGACCGCGACGCCTGCTGCTGCTTCCCTGGCCACCACGGGAACGCCGGCAGGGCCTCGAGCACGCTGGCCAGCGACACCGTGTCCCAGGGACCCGGCGGACGCGTGGCCGGCTCCCGGCCCGGAGCCGGGGCGGCGCAGGCCAGCTCCGCGGCAGCCGAGACCGAGACCGTGGCGGGCGTCACCGCGGGTTCCCGAACAGGACCGCGAGGTCGGCCGGGTCGTAACCGAGGGCCGCCGGCGGCGGCGCGGGGCGGGGCCTTTCTCGTGCCGCCAGATGCTCCCGAACCCGGGCGAAGACCTCCTCGTCGTCCTGGTCCAGGTAGAGCTGGGTCGTGGACAGGTGCGCGTGCCCGAGGATCGTCTGCGCGTCCCGCAGCGACAACCGTCCGTCGCGCACCATCCGGATCGCGCAGGTGTGTCGCAGGTCGTGCATCGTCCAGTTCGCGCCCAGCCTGCCGTTCGCCCGGCGGAACACCGCCCGCAGCGCGTCGTAGTTCAACGGCTCGTGGACCCCGCCGCGTCGATAGACCGTCCGCCAGACCGGATCGCCCGANCCCAGCACACCGCCACCGACGTCGGCCAGGTAGAGCCGCAACCACACGAACGCCTCCGGGCTGGCCGGCAGCCACTGCTCCGCGCGCGTCCCCTTGCGCACCACCTGGACCAGCTGCTCACCCCAGTCCAGGTCCGCGCCGCGCATACCGAGCAGCTCGGCCGCGCGCGCCCCGGTGCTCACCGCCACTGCCAGGATCGCCCGGTCCCGGTTGCGGCCCATCGCCGCGAACAGCGCATCCCACTGCTCGTCCGGCATCGCCCGGGGCTTCCGCTTCGGCAGGCGGGGGTTGTAACGCAGCCGCCCTTCCGGACGGAACACCTCCAACGGATTGTGATGCGCATGCGCCCGGCCCCGCGCCGCCCGGGCCAGCACAACCGGGTTCACCAGCGGCCCCTCGCCGCGCTCCAGCCAGAACTCGTAGAACGTCCGCAGCACGGCGTTGCTATGCCGCACCGTCGCCGGCCCGTAACCGTCTCCGAGATGGCGTTTACGGGTCACCGGATTGACCTGGCCCACAGTCGCCCGTGACGCGACCCGCGCCGCCGCCACCGGCTTGGCCGCCTGCCCAAGCCACAGCACAAAGTCCCGGACCTCCGCCGAGGTCACCCGGTCCCAGGCCACCCCGACCGCGACCAGAAACCTCCACCACCGCAGCAACGCCAGCGCATAGCTGCGCACCGAGTTCGCCGACCGTCCCTGCGCAACGAAGTCCCGCAGGAACACCTCGACCGGCCCGACCGGCTCGCCGAGCCCGTCGACCAGCCTCCACGGCACCACATCGCCGGATGCGACCACGCTTCCCCACACCGGAAGCCGGATCGCCTCGATCACCCGATGATCGCTGTCGTCAACCACCTCAGCACCCCTCCAAGATCAGAGAGGCGCAGACTCTTCCGCCGCGACCAAGCCCGCCCTACGACACGCCGCGGGAGGTCAGGAAAGTCCGGTCAACAGTTCGGTCACGATGATCNTGTTGTAGGGGGCGTGCTCCGCCTCGCCGAGGGCGCCGTCCGCGGTGACCACGCGCACCCCGCTGTAGCCGGTCTCGGCAAGGGCGTGGCGGGCGTGATCGGTGACGTCGGGGTGGATGTCGACGGTAGTGACGCTTCCGGTGTCACCGACGAGTTCCGCGAGAAGCGCCGCGTTGTATCCGGTTCCGGCGCCGATCTCCAGGACGTGGTCACCGGGCTGCGGATCGAGCTGGCCGAGCATCATCGCCACGACGGTGGGCACGGAGATGCAGCTGGCGGGCCGGTCCTTCCCGGGCTTGATGGTGATCGCCCTGTTCTGGTACGCCTCCTCGACCGACGCCGCAGGTACGAACCGGTGCCGGGGAACGGCGCGGAACGCCTGCTCGATGCGTGCGGAGGACAGGTGACCAGCAGCGCGAATACGGCTGATCATCTCCTCACGCAGGTCCTCGGGTCGGGTGCTGGTGGCGTGGGTCATCNGGTTCCTTTCGTTGCCAGGTCGGGTGTGCTGAGCGGCACGCCCACGGGTGGGGCGGTGAGCAGGCAGGCATCCCATCCGAGATGTGGCGGCAGGTTAAGTCGGGGCCGCCACCCGAACGATCTTGCTACGTCCGGCCAGCGGCTCGACGGAGCGGCGCCGCCGCGCGTCGGGATGGACGCCGGTCCCGTTTCGTCCTCGTCGCGGGTCCCGGCGCCGCGTGGAAGGGTCGGTCAGAGGAGGCGGGTGCCGTCCGGGACCGGGTGTTCAAAGCCGGCCAGAACCACCGCGCCGTCCTTGTCGTGCGCGCCCGTGACCAGGACCTCGGACTTGACCCCCGCGACGCGCTTCGGCTCGAAGTTGCACACGCACAGCACCTGGCGGCCGATCAGATCCTCGGGCGCGTAGCGGTCGAGGATCTGGGCGCTGGAGGTGCGGATCCCCGCGTCGCCGAGGTCGATCGTGAGCACGTACGCGGGCTTGCGCGCCTTGGGGTTCAGCTCGGCTGTGAGGACCGTGCCGACCCGCAGCTCGACCCGCTCGAAGTCGGTCCACGTGATGGTCNCCACCGGCTCACTCCTTCGCTGCGGCCTTCCGTCGAGCATCGCGCGCTGTCACCCGACCGAGAGCGGCCGCGGCCTTTGACAACCGGTGTGCCCGCACCGCTTGGGGGCGGCCTCGGTGATGCGGGCGGGGCCGGACTTGACTCAGGACGCGAAGGCCGGCAGGTCCACCCGGTCCGCGACGGCCTGAGCCACCTGGGCGACGAAGTCGTCGAGCGCCAGCGAGGTCAGCGTGCGCTCGCCCCGGCGGCGGACGCTGACCGTCCCGTCCTCGGCCTCACGCGCGCCCAGGACGAGCATCATCGGCACCTTCTGCTGCTGCGCCATCCGGACCCGGTTGCCGAGCGTCTCGTTGCGGGCGTCGACCTCGACCTTCACGCCCGCGGCGCGCAGCGCGGCGGCGACCTGGTCCGCGTACCCGGCGTGCTCCTGCGCCACCGGGATTNCGATGACCTGAACTGGCGAGATCCACAGCGGGAACGCGCCGCCGGTGTGCTCGATGTAGATACCGAGGAAACGCTCCATCGAGCCATAGATGACCCGGTGGATGACCACAGGCGTCTGTCGGGCGCCGTTCTCGTCCACATAGACGCAGCCGAAGCGGCGGGGCAGCTGGACGTCGAGCTGGATCGTGCCCATCTGCCAGGACCGGCCAAGCACGTCCGACATCAGAATGTCGATCTTCGGACCGTAGAAGGCGCCGCCGCCCTCTTCCTGCTCGTAGTCGCCGCCGGTGCGGGCGTCGAGAATCCTGCGGAGCGTCGCCTCAGCCTCGTCCCAGGTCGCCACGTCGCCGATGAACTTCTCGGGCCGGGTACCGAGCCGGAACCGGTAGCCCAGGCCGAAGATCGAGTAGAAGCGCTCACAGATGTCGAAGATCCGCTCGTACTCGTCGGCGATCTGCTCCGGCCTGACGAAGATATGGGCGTCGTCCTGCTGGAAGNGTTGCACACGCAGCAGGCCGTGNAGCGTGCCGGACCGCTCGCTGCGGTGCAGCGGGTCGCAGTNGCTCAGCCGCAGCGGCAGGTCCCGGTAGCTGCGGGTCTTCAGATTGTAGACCACCATGGCGTTCGGGCAGTTCATCGGCTTGACCGCGAAGGTGTTCTCACCATCGCTCTCGAGGATGAACATGTCCTCCCGGAAGTGCTCCCAGTGCCCGGAGGTCTCCCAGAGCTTCTTGTTATTGATGAGCGGCGAGGAGATCTCCTCGTAGCCTCGCGCCTCGTGCTCGTCCCGCCAGAAGGCGAGCAAGTTGTTCAGCAGCCGCATTCCCTTCGGCAGCCAGTACGGCATCCCGGGCGCGGTCGGGTCTAGGTGGAACAGCTCCAAGTCCTTGCCGATACGCCGGTGGTCGCGGCGCTCGGCCTCGGCGAGGAATTCCAGATACTCGGCGAGGAGCTGCTTACTGTCCCAGGCGGTCCCGTAGATCCGCTGCAGCTGCGGGTTCTTCTCCGAGCCCCGCCAGTACGCCGCGGCGGACCGCATCAGCTTGAAGGCCGGAATGTAGCGGGTGCTCGGCACGTGCGGGCCGCGGCAGAGATCCTTCCAGACCAGGTTTCCATCGCGGGTGACGTTGTCGTAGATCGTCAGCTCGCCGGCACCGACCTCGACGCCGGCGTCGGCCGCGCTGTCCACCGCCGAGCCCTTCAGGCCGATCAGCTCCAGCTTGAACGGCTCGTCCTTCAGCTCGATAGACGCCTCGTCGTCGGCGACGACGCGCCGGACGAACACCTGGTCCGACTTGATGATGGCCTTCATCTTGGTCTCGATGAGGGCCAAGTCGTCCGGCTGGAACGGCCGGGCGACCTGGAAGTCGTAATAAAAGCCGTCCTTGATCGGCGGGCCGATACCGAGATGGGCCTCGGTGAAAGCGTCCTGGACGGCCTGCGCGAGCACATGCGCGCAGGAATGCCGAATAATGGCGAGCCCGTCGTCGGAAGAAGCGAGAACCGGCTCGACGATGTCCGACTCGGCGACCGGGTGGCTCAGGTCCCGCAGCACGCCGTTGACCCGCGCCGCGACCACGCCTTTCCCGCGCCCCACAACGCTGGCTGCCGTCGTCGTTCCGACCCCAGGACCCTGAGCACTTCCACTTGCGGAGGCAGGAACACTGAGGTCAGACACGGCGGTCTCCATCGGACGATGACTACGAATGCTTGCTGAGATGCCTGGGCGAGAACGGTCTCATCATACAGCGTGCCCAGGAGCATAGCCGGGCCAAGAGCGGCGCCGCGCGTTGCCCGGCCGGTGCCCCCGACTGGCCGACGACCAGGCCCAGTTGGCCGACGATCGGGCCCGGCGTCGCGGGCCGTGGCCCAATGGAGCCCGACAGCGCCTGTGCGCCTATGCCGTTCGTGAGCGGGGCAGTCCGATCATCGATGTCGGGCTCGCCCGAGCGCGGCGCCGTCTTCCCGGGCACCGTGACGGCGATGGGCCACCACGTCGGGCGGCGGCCGATGCGACGTCGCCATCTCTGGCGACCGGCCGAGCGGCCTGGGACCGAGCCGGCCCCCCGCCGGCCGACGCGCCTGGTCAGCGCGCCGGGCGGGCAGGGCCGGCAATGTCGCCAAGGCTCCGGTCGGTGCGGGCCGACCGAATATCTACGCCGACGTGGGAGAGACCTCGTTCCCGACCACGAGCGAGCCACCGCGGGAGGCGGCCGGGACGGTCTCGACGTCGGCCGCTGGGGCCCGGGCCGCGGCGCGCTCGTTCTCCTCCAGCCAGTCGGGCATCGAGACGCGGTAGACCGGCAAGGCCATCGCCGTCGTGACGATCGCGGCGATGACAAGAATGGAGAACGTCTCGGAGGACACGAGGTCGTAGGACATGCTGATGTTGATGAAGATCAGGATCATCAGCCCTCGGGCATTCATGAGCCCGCCGATCGCCGAGGCCTGGCGCCACGAAGTGCCCTGCGATCGGGCGCCGAGCAGGCAGCCGCCGTACTTGCCCACCACGGCGACCGCGACGACCAACAGGAGCATGGCCGCCATCGTCCAGCTGTCGAGCCCTCCGAGCCTTGTGTTCAGGCCGGAATAGGCGAAGAAGACCGGCAGCAGCAGGATCGAGTTGACGTCGGTGAGCCGGGTCCGCAGCTCCCTGCGCAGCATCGGTCGGTCGGGCATCGCGAGGCCCGTGATGAACCCTCCGAACACCGTGAAGATCCCGATCTCCTCGGTGAAGTAGCCGGCCGCCAGCACGAGCAGCAGCACGATCGCCATCTTTTCCCGACGCAGCGTCCCGTCACGCTCGACGCTTCTGGCGAACACCGTCAGCAGCCGNGTTCCGACGGTCAGCATCACCAGTGCGAATGCCGCCGCGCCGCCGATGGTCAGTGCCACGTCCGCCGGGCCGCCGGCCGATGCCACCGCGACGACGACGGCGAGGACTCCCCAGGCCGCGGCGTCATCGATTGCCGCGGCGACGAGGGTGAGCCCGCCCAGGGGCGTGCGCGTGATGCCCCGTTCCTCGAGGATGCGCGCCAGCATCGGGAAAGCGGTGATGGACAGCGCGCCGCCCAGGAACAGCATGAAATTCCAGCGGCTCACGTCCGGCCGGGACAGCGTGTGGTAGAAGATAAACGCGGAGCCGGCGCCGAGGGCGAAGCTCGGCACGATTCCCGAGACAGCCAGGACACCGGCCCGCCGGGTCGTTCGCCGGTCGAGGGTTCCGTGGTCGACCTCGGTGCCGACGAGGAACATGTAGAACGTGAGCCCGATCATGCTGAGCACGTAGAGCACGCTCTTCACGTTCGTGTTGAAGAGGTGGTGCTGCAGACCCGGCGCGACGGCGCCGAAGAATGAAGGGCCCAGGAGCACACCGGCCACCATCTCGCCGACCACGGTGGGCTGCCTGATCAGCCGCGCCAGCCGGCCGCACAGTGTCGTGGCCGCGAGCACGACGAACATCGCCCCGAATGCGTGGACCGTGAGGTCGAGATTCGCTTTCACGCCGACTCCAATCTCTGGTGTGAATACCTCACCCGTCGTCTCGGCGACGGTAGATACAACAGCGAGCCGGGTTAACTGGTGGGAAGCCGGGCAGCTCAGTCGAATCGATCCGCGATGAGCGCGCCGACCTGACAGCTGACCGCCGCATAACTCGACTCGACGGTCAGCCATCGCGTCAGCCGCGCCGCCGCGCGGGGCGTTTCAGCAGGTTACGAGGATGCGCGTCGGGCAGCGGTGTTCAAGTCCGATGATCCGGGGCGGCGGGCCGGAATCCTTCAGGCGGAGTTTGGGCAGCCGATCGAAGAGGATCGTCGCCGCCAGTTGCAGCTGGGCGCGGGCCACATGGGTGCCCAGACAAGTATGTGGTCCGGCGCTGAATCCCACATGCCGCCGCTGTACTCGGTCGAGGTCGAAAAGATCGGGCGCGTCCCAGCGCTCTGGATCCCGGTTCGCCGCCGCCAGATTCAGCTCCAACACGGCACCCGTGGGCAGGGCGGTTCCGCCGANAACAGTATCCCGGGTCACCAGTCGGCGCAATACCGGGTCGGTGGGTTCCCAACGGATGACTTCCTCGATGGCCCTGGAGAGGGCCTCCGGGTCCTCTCGGACCCGGACGGCAATCTCCGGCTCGCTTAGCACGACAGCCAACAGGATGCCGAGCTGGCGCCAGACCGTCCCCAGACCGGCCACCATGAGAAGCAACAGAAGGCTTTCAATCTCGGCGGCGCTGAGGGACCGGTCGTCATTGTGCTCCCCCGCCAGTCTGCTGGCGACGAGGACGCTCATGAGGTCATCGCCCTCCTGGTTGCGGNGATCCTCAGCGATGCGATGAATCACCGCCTTCAACCGGGCCCGGCGGCGCGTCTCGCTCTCCGGATCCGGGTTGGCGCGCTGGTACAGCCCGCTGAACTCGTTGGCCTCGGCGGCGCTCAGCCCAAGGCTGGACGTAATCGTGCGCAGAGGCACGGCGTGACACAGCTCGCCGCTCAGCTCCCCTTCGCCGGCGGCCGCCAGCCTGTCGACGGCCTCCTCGACGGCGGGCGTGATCCACCGCTCGACCCACCACGGCACCCGGCCGGGGCCAAAGGCGGGCTGGATCAGCGCGCGATGGCGCCGATGCTCGTCGCCCACCATCTCCAGGATCGACCTCCCGAAGACGTCGGTGGTGACGCCTTCGTAGTAGGAGTTGGAAAAGGTCTCGTGATCCTGCAGGGCGGCGTGGACCGTCTCGTAGCTGAACGCGGAGAAATGCGGGGCCTCGTGCCGGAGCCGCGGTCGGCGAGAAAGGCCCTCGGGGACTCCGATCAAGGCCGCCACGGTTCCCTCATGTACGGGGCGTTGGGAACGCAGGCGGGCGAAGTCGTGGTGCGGATCATCGACCACCACGCCGCTCTGAAAGCTGGCTGCGTAGGCCTCGGGATCGAAGACCGGGGACGGCCCGTTGGACGTCAACATCTGCGACACCTCTTCAGCTGGCATGCGGGTCTCCCGACAGGACGGCGGCTCTGCGGCCGGGCGTGGCAAGACTCCACCCGGCCCAGTTCCACGGGTTTCCGGTCAGCGCCTCCTCGTACCCTTGGGCGACGGCCGCGAGATACGGAGCCTGATCGCCAGGGCTTTCCGGCGGGCGAATTCCCGGACCGAAATGACAGACGAACCCGTCGGAGCCCTTCGATTCGACCCAGACCGGAATCGACGTTGCCCGGGTGCGCGAGGCCAGCATCGAGCAGCCGTCCGAGGTCAGGAAGTCCGCGCCGGCCAGGGTGAAGGGCGTACGGGCCGCGCCGGTCCCGAAATACACGTCGGGGAAGAACACTGTCGCGCCGCCCCGGCGGGCGTGGCGGACCAGCTCCAGAAGCGCGGTCGGCGACAGCATCACGACCTCNGGCAGGATCTGGTCGAGATGCTTCGAGCCCGCCTCGAGCACCAGGNCCATCAGGGCGTGCAACGGGAGGTCGCGGCCGGCAGCGAACGACGCCAGCGCTGGCAGGACCGTCATGTAGCTGCCGATGTGGAAGGGCACGAACACAACAGCCCCCTCGGCGAGGGCAGCGTCGGCGTGTTCGGTTCCCTCGAAGGTGATCAGACTGGCGAGCTCGCCGCCGAAGGCCAGGACGTACATCCAGTCGAGGCTGACCCGCTGGCGCCACCGAAGATGGTGGTCGAAGAACGACTCGAATTCGATCTCGGCGCTCAGGGCGCTGCCCTCGAAACGCCGCGCGACCTCCGGCCNCAGCCGCTCCTGGTCGCCCAGCGGAGCCCTCGTCCGCTGCCCGAAGGCGCTCTGCAGGTCGGCGAGAAGGGCCCAGGCACGCTCCCGGCCCAGATGGGGAAGGCAGTCCAGCAGCGGGCCGTAGGTCCGTATGGGATCAGGTTGGGAGCGGTCGAACAGGCTGGGCATCATGGCGGTGTCACCCCCGCTTCGAACACGGAACGAGTGGTCGCCTCAAGCTCGCGGGTTCTGGCGCGGGTGCCGNCGAGTACCAGCATTTCCGTCGTCGGCCCCGCGTCCGGGCCGGCCCCGAGCACCACGACCCCCTCGCCGGTGGCGTGGGAGAAGGCGAGCCCGGACTGGCGTAGCCGCGAGACGGCGGCATCGAGCCCCGTTCCGGGTACGTCCCGCAGGGAGCTGACGGCGGCGCGGTCCGCATAGTCGTCGCNGAGCAGCGCCGCCGCGACCGAGTGCAGGACCAGGCCACCGCCCCATCGCGCGTTGATCTCGTTCAGCAGCACCTCGCCGCCGTCGGCCCGCACGGCATCTACGTTCAGGAACCCGCGGTAGCCGAGTCGGGCGACGGCATCCGCCAGCCGGCCCGCGGCGCCGGACGTCACAGTCAACGCCGCCAGCGGAAGGTCGAGCGGCAGGTCCAGACCGACCCACACCAGCGACCGGGTCCGGGGATCGGTGTCACGCCTCAGGCGGATGTTTCCGCCGTCCACGAAACGAGCCCAGCCGTCGGGGCCGACCTCGTATTCGAAATAGCACTGGTGGGTCGTCGAATAATATGCCTCGACGGTGACCGGTTTCCGGCCGCCGGAGCTGAGGTCGTCCCATAGGCTGGCGCTCAGGCCGGCGATGTCGGAGGCATGGATCGTCTCCCGGCAGCCCGGCAGGACGTCGGCCTCCTTCAGGCTCAGGGCCACATTGCCGAATCCACCGGCGCCGTCGTCGCTCTTGAGAATCACCGTGCCCGTCTCGGCGAGCAGGCGCTCTATCGACGGCCCGAGCCGGGGCGCGCTCGCGACCACCGCGCCCGGGGCGATGGGCAGGTCGAGGCCGGCGGCTAGCTGCCGGAAGTGCGACTTCCGGTTGAACAGCTCCATCCCGCGCTGGCGGAAGAAGGCGGCCCCGGCCAGCGCGACGCCCAGTTCCTCCGCCAGGTCGGTCACCCCGATGCTGGCGAAACAGGGCAACAGGCGCCAGGACGACGTTCCGGCGAGGTGGGACCGAATCTCCTCCAGCAGGTCCGGCGAGACGAGGACCTCGTCGTCGAGCAGCCGCGGTCGGCTCACCACCGACACGGTCGACGCATCGAAGCCGAGGACGGACCCAATGTAGTCCATCAGCTCCTGGGGCATCGGCACCGGGCTGACGATGACGTCGCCGGGGCGGGCGAACCAGGCATGGCGCAGGCAGGTCATGGTGACGTCCCGGCCCACCTCGCGCTCACCGGGAAATCGATGTTCCGTTCCGACGTTCAGGATTATTACCTTGGCCATCAGCACCCGCTCCGGCCACTGGACGACGCGCGATTCTTCATCGCCTCACTCCCCTGGGCCGAAGAAGTTCACGGCCGGAAGGCTGCCATCGGTCTGTTCGGNCCACCCGATGTTCAACATCTTGGTGCGCAGTTCAGGCGGGCGTTCGGTCTGAATGAGCACGAGCCACGGCTGCTGTTCGGCCAGCAGAACCCCCTGCTGCGCATACGCGGCGAACTTGTGGCGCAAAATCTCGCGCATGACGGTCTCGTCGGGCTCGGGCAGCGCCTCGTAGTAGCTGCCCGGCCGCCACAGCCGCCGCATCGTCTCGATCTCTGCCCGCCAGTCCTCGGCGTCGAAATAGCGGTCCGGCTCCCGCAGGACCCGCTGATGGACGGCCGCTGACAACGGCGACCACGACGCCGCGGACAGATTCGTGACATGCAGCATGTTCTCGGGCAGCACCCGTGGCTGCGGGCGCCCGTCCTTGGGCGCGGCCCGTTGCTCGGTCAGATAGCGATGGGCACCGGCCAAGAGGAGCCGCCGTCGTTCGGTGAGCGCGTCCTCGTCCAGCGGGCGCGGCTGTGGGAGGAACCGCCACAGGTAGTCGTCCTCGTCGGTGTCGGCGACGACGGCCCAGACCCTCGTCGGGATGTCCGCCGCCTCGAGCCCCCGGAACAGGTCCCGCAGCCGTCGCACCTGCCGGCTCAGCACACTGCCGTTCAGGTGCGTCAGCAGATAACGCTCCGGCTCCGCCGTACCCAACCTCCGGTAGTCGGTCGGCGGACACACAAAGAAGGCCAGCCGCAAAAAGCCGTCCCGCGCGATGCTCGCGAGCACCGCGGCGGCCACACCCGCTGGGTGGTCAATGGCCTCGTCCGCCGCCCGCGGTGCCGGGGCGGCGTCACCCGCGTGCCATTCCCCGAGGATGGCCAGACTCACCGCGGCTCTTCGATACTCCTCCGTGGTCAGACCGGGATAGTGGTCCGCCAGCCGCGCCGCCCGCTCCCGGACCTGATGGAAGTGGGGCAGAAAGCCATCGACGGCCTCGCGCAGGCGTTTGTACGCCTTGTCCAGCCGCTTGCGCTCGGGGGCCGCGGCCGGGCCGGACGGGTGAGCGGTCGTCGTGCCATGGGACTCCCGGCACGCCTGGAGCAACCGTTCCNCCTCCTGAACGAAACGGTCATTCTGACTTTCCACCAAGGTCACAGCCGCCGGTGCGCCGTCGGACGAGGCCGATTCCGGCCGCTGGGACGGCGGACGGGGCCCGACCACGCGCCTCGCCTCGTGAATCCGCGTTTCAAGCAGCGACCGGGTCCGCCCCACGCGGTCGCCGAATCCCTCAGACGGAGCCATCGGACGGCACCCGCTCGCGACCGTCACCGCCGACCACGAACGTCAAGGTCTCCCCGCCTTGGTCGTGCCCGCCTGGAGGCGGTCCATCATGCGTGCGGTCATCTCGGCGACGTCGGTGTCCCCGGTCGGCCTGGCCACTCCGACCTGGCTGTTCACGGCCTGGCACCGGGCGTCCCACGTTTCTCGGCCCCGGAAATCCATCGAGGTCTTGGGGTCGTAGGCGGGCCACGGCCGGTAGCGGTTGACGCNGGGCACGGGCCGCCCGCGGGCCACGATCGGGTCGACGTAGAGGCCGGTGTCCCCGAGCTGGGTCGTCGTCCGGATGTAACCGATGTCGAGGCCCCGGCGCCAGCGGCCCGATTCGTTGCCCTCGGAGCCNTGAATGATGGCGGGATGATGCACGGACACGTCCCCTGGCCGCAGTATCACGTCCACGGCAGCCTCGTCTCGGACATACCGCGCATCGATCGACGAACACAACATGTTGGGAACGTCGTCGCGCAGCACAATGTCGGCCAGGTCCAGCTGGTGAGTGCCGGGGATCATGCGTAGACAGNCGTTCGCGGGGTCGCAGTCGTCGAGGGCCAGCCACACAGTCAGNGCCTCCATGGGCCGCAGGTTCCAGTAGGCCCCGTCCTGGTGCCAGAGCACCGCCTGGCCGTCTCCGGGCGGCTTGCAGATGTAGTGGGCCGTGAAGCAGGCGATGTCGGGGCCGAGAAACGACTCCGCCAGGTCGAGCAGCCGCTCATCGGTCACCAGGCGAACCCAGAAGGCGTCGTCGCGCATCAGCGGGTGATGCAGGTGCTCGGGTCGAAAATTGGGGAATCGATGAAGGAGCCAGTCCACATGATCTCGGGCCTCGGCGACCAGGTCGGTATCAAGGATGCCAGGGAAGATGGCGAAGCCGTCCCGTTCATAGGAATCCAGTGCCCGGGTGTCGAGCGACGTGGTTGACACGCGCTACCTCTCTGTATGAATGAACACAGCCAATCGGCGGCTACCCGTCAGGTAGCGGACTACTTCCGTCTGGCTATGCGCAGCTGGTCGGCCGCCGAGCCATACTGGCGGTCCAGAACTCTCGTCACCCGAGCCCAGTCCTCCAGGGTGTGGATGGAGAGGATCTGCTCTACCACAAAGGGGTCGTTACGCCAGGCCAGCGCGCGTTCCCAAAGCGCGGTAAGCGGTTCTTCCCTGACATTTCCGACCTTGGCCTCGAAGTTGGTGNAGGCGCGCAGCTGGCCGTCCGGCTCCAGATGGGCCAGACCCCCGTCTTCCTCGACCAGCGCGGATCCCGGCAGGAACGACCGGGCATCGGAGACTGACACCGAGACCCCGTTCACGGCCGCGGCGGCCAGGGCATCCGCGGAGTCGAGCAGTTCCTGGAGCATCGGCTCGGCCAGCAGTTCCGCCGCCTCGAACCGTTCCTCCTGCGCCAGGCCCTCGGGGATGACGCCACCGAAGCGGATGGTGTCGAGGGTCGGGAAACGCGNGGCCATCTCCCTGACGAACTGGTCCAGCCCGTTCCGGCCGGTCCGGGTCACCGTGTATTCCAGCCCGAACTGGAATGCTCGGTCGCCGGCCGCCTGTCGCTGCCGCTTGACGCGGTCAAGCACCTCAAGGGACCGCATCGCCCGCTCGAACGAGCCGGGACGGCCGCGGATCTGGTCGTGCACCTCGGGCCAGGCCCCGTCGATGCTGATCGCCACTCCGGAGGAACAGTCGGCGAGCCTGACCGCGGTCTCGACATCCATGAGCCAGCCGCTGGTGAAGACGGTCACGGGCACCCCCGCCTGTTCGAGGGCGGCGGCGGCCTCGCTCCACCACGGCACCAGCAACGGCTCACCGCCGCCGAACGACACCCGGTCCGGGCCGGCGGCGAGGATGGCGCTGACCACCTCCCACATGCCCGCGGTGTCGAGGACCCGGGCCGGGCGTCGCCCCGACTCCGAGTAGCAGTGGGCGCAGCGCAGCGGACAGGCGTAGGTGACGTCCCACACNACCCGCTTCAGCGGAGCCATGAACCAGGTGGTCGACGCCGCAGCCCGGCGCGGGAGGTCCTCGTGGTGCGGATCACCGGCTCCACTGGCCACCGCACCCCTTGTCGGTGCAGCAAGGTCTGTTTTCACCAGATACCTCATTCCTTGGCGAGTAGCCGTGCGCGCCGAGCGATGGAGCGCGCTTGATCTCGGCTCCTCGGCCTTTCGCCCCGGTCTTCTCCCGAGGGATCGCCCACCCGGTCGTTCCGTCGCATTGGAGCCGTCCGTCGACGCCCGTCGGGCAGCGCGGAGCGATTGTTATTCGGTCAGGACGTGCTTTCCGGCCGCGATGCTGGCCTCCCAGTTCTGCCCGTCGAACTCGACGTAGTCGATGGAGGCGGCCGCCGACAGGTCGAGGCATCGGGCGTTGACACTCATGTGTGTCTCCGGATGCGACCGCGGCCGGTAGAACGGCATGATGCCGCACACCGCACAGAACGTGTGGTCGGCCACCCGGTTACCGAAGCGGTAGGGCTTCAGAAATTCCTGGCCCTCGTGCAGCTCGAAACGATCATTGGGGACCATTAGCTCCTGGTGGCCGGACATGAAACAGATCCGACAGTTGCACAACGTGATGGTCAGCGACCGGCTGGCCGCGGCCCGAAAGCGCAGGTGGCCGCAGTGGCACTGGCCATCGTACCAAAGGCGTTCCATTTCAGCTCCTCGTTCCCCACGTGGGCAGACCTTCCTCGCTGGCTACTCCCGTGCGTGCCCGGCTCCGCGCAGGGACCTGAGGAGGCCGAGGTGGAACGCAAGGTAGGAACGTTCCCGCCGGTACTCGACGCCCCGCATGGCCTTGTGTAGAAGGGGCAGGTTGACGGCGGCCACCCAGGGCACAGCATGGTGCTCCGCGTGGTAGTTGGCATTCCAGATGACGAAGCGGATGAGGGGGTTCGACCGCACGGACCGGCTGTTGCTGGCCNAGTCGGGGCTGCCCCGGAGCCCGTAGTGCTCGGGCAGGCTCAGCAGCAGCGTCGCGGGCCCCGACACCACCAGCGGGAGCCAATAGCAGAGCAGCAGCGGCATCGGGGCCAGCACCGTGGCGGCGATGACGACGGCCAGCCACGCGCAGATCACCTGGCTGTCGGCGACCGTGGCGGACCACCGGTCGGGGCGCTGGACGCTCCGCGGGAGCCGGTCGCGCCGCCGCAGCGCGCCCGCCACCGAGATCGACAGGACGAACCGCCAGTAGCCGACCGCCAGCAGGCCTGCCAGATACTGGCGTACTCCCGCGTAGCTCGACCCAGACTCGGTATCGCCATTCACGCCGGCGAACCGGTGATGCAGCAGATGCTGGTACCGATAGACCGAGAAGTTCAGGAGGACCGGTGTNCACCAGGCGGCGCCGAGGATCCGGTTCCCGCGCGCCGAGCGGACATGTGTGCGGTGGACGCAGTCGTGGGCGGCATTCAGGAAGCCGGCCAGAATGAAGCTCTGCGCGCAGACCGCGACCAGCGTCAGTCCCCAGTTCCCGACGACCAGCGTCAGCGCGCAACAGGCCGCATAGCCGCCAAGGATTGCCACCGCGCGCAGCGGCACATGGCCGGCCTTCGGCTGCCTGAGCTCGAAGGGAACCGACGGCACGNCCGTCGCCGCCGGACGCGGCGGGTCCGGGGCTTGGCCGAGGTCGGCCTGGGCGCCGCCGCTCACCATCGCTGAAGCCTCGATTGTGGGTCGCTGTGCGTTGCCAGGTTCCGCGGTCAGGCTGATCTCCCCTCACTGCCGTCAGCGGAAAGCCGGGTCGATGGCCCCGGACCGAGGAGGTGATTCGATCACGTGCGGACCACGCAGGCGCCTAGTCGCGGGCGGCCACGTCGACATCACGGGGTTTCTCGCCCAGGCTGGCTGTCTCCTTCGGCCGGGTCGCCAGGACGATGGCGTCGACCACGTCCTGGAGGGTCCTGATGCGCCCCATGTCCACCTCGGGGGGAACAGCGCAGGCGAACTCCTCCTCAAGGGCCGCGATCAGGCTCACGGTGTCCAGCGAGTCGAGCCCCAGCGCCGTGCCCTCCCCGCCGCTCCCCTCGTCGAAAAGCCGAGTGGCGGGGGTGAGCCCGACCGGGGGGTTCAGCTGTAGCTCCGCGCCTTTGCCTTCCAGGAGCTTGACCACCTCCCGCTGGACAGCGATGAAGACGACATCATCTGGAGGTCCGCTCACTTTGCTCCTTCCGTACGACCAGGTCTGGTTAATCCCGCCGGACGATGAACGCTCGGCCGCTATGGGCCGGGCCGTCCGAGTACGACGCCGAGCCGCTAACGAACACCGGTCTCCNGCCACGGCACGCGCATGCCGAGCAAGATGGCCAGATGGCCGTCCACGCCGAACATAGAGTTACGCTGGCCCATCAGAACCGGACCGCTCCGCTTATACTCCTCGATATAGGGTTCGAGGTTGCCGAGCGGCGTGTCGTTGCGGGCCATCTTCCAGAACGGCGTGTTCAGCCGGGNGTTGAACCGGTAGTGCATGGCCAGGAAGTCCTGGATGTCGATCCACTGTTCCGTGACGGCCTCGTTGTAGGCGTCGATCGCCTCGGCACCCGACGGGCCGGAGGTGGCGACCGTCTCGGCCAGCCGCATGGCCTGCTGGCAGATGAGCTGCAGGTTGGTCGCCTCCAGCGGCTCGATGAAGCCGCAGGAGTTGCCGACGGCGACGACGTTGCCCACCCACGACCGACGGATGCGCCGGGTCTCGAATCGGATCACCCGGAGGGTGGCCGGGGCGACCAGCGGGTTCTTGCGCAGGAACTCGGCGGAGGCCTCCTCGTCGTCCGCGAAGGCACTGCAGTAGACGTACCCCCGGTTGACCAGGTGCTCGTGCTCGATTTGCCAGGCCCAGCCCGAGTCCATGGTCTCGACGGTCGTGTAGAGCTGGATCGGCTCGTCGCCGCGCTGCCAGCCGCCGACCACAGCGCGGTCGCAGAACAGGTGATCCCGCATGGAGACGTAGGGTTCGCCCAGCGTGCGGTGGATGAGCTCCCCCCGGAACCCGGAGGCGTCCACGTACAGGTCGGCCGACATGCGCGCGCCGCCCTCGATCAGCACACAGTCGAGCCCGGCGTCACTGCGCTCGGCGCCGATCACCTTCCCCTCGACCAGGTCACCGCCGAGCTGCTCGAAGAAGCCCTCGAGGTACTCCACGAAGCGCTGGTTCTCGACGTGGTACCCCACCCGAGTCCGGCGNGTGGTGGCCGGGAAGGGTGACTCGTCCCGCGCGTCGGTCAGGTGGTAGTAGCCCCAGGGCTTGTCCGGGCCCGGCAGGATCTGGTTGTCGAAATCCTCCTCGAAGGGATAGTCAAAGTAGGGCCGCGGCCCCCACTCGAAGCGGATGCCCAGCTTCACCGTCGGGTTGGTCGAGGCCAGGAACTCGTCGCGAGGCACTCCGAGCGGGCCGTGCAGCATCCGGGGAGTGTCGGCGAAGGTGNCCTCGCCGACCATGATGTGCGAGAGCGCGCTGGATCGGACGACGGTCACCTCGGCGCCGGGAGCCAGCTGGAGGAGAGCTATCCCGGAGAGGAGGCCCGCAGTTCCGCCGCCCAGCACCAGCACTTTCTGCGTCATCTGTTCTCCTCTACCGTCAGCGCCATCGCGAGGCGATTCGCGCCGCCCGCTCCGCGTTTCCTGAGCCGCTCATGCACTGGCGGTAGGCGGCGAGAGACTGGTTGATCCCGTCGGCGGGGCCCCGTCCGTCAGATCGGTCGGGGCCCGTTGGTCCGGGCGTTGGTGCACGTGTGGCTTCATCCCCGGGGCCGGCGAACCGCGCGACCTGACCGTCCGCGGCCGTTTCTCGCCCGCGTGGGTTGCGCGGCACGCCGTCTGACGAGCCCACGGACCCCCTAGAGCGAGCTCGCGCCCTGCTGGGCAGGAATCCCGGCGATGGCTCCGCACCAGTCGCTGTGCAGGTGATACGCATCGACGACTGCGCGGCACAGCTCCGGAAGGTCCGTGACCTCCAGCGTCCGAGTGATCATGGAGCCGGTCATGGCCACGTGGTACTGCTCCGCGGGGTCGTCCCCGCCGACGTGGGCATGGAAGTAGGCCAGCTCNCTCCGGTCAACCGTGAAGACCTCGGCGAGGCGCTCCCAGAGGCCGTTGATCATGCGCTCCGCGTGTGCCTCGAAGCTCACCATGGTCGCCACCCGCGTCACCATGTCCATGCTCGACAGGCCGTCCAGCAGCCGGTGCAGGTAGAACTTGGTGTCGTCGGAGAACCTCGGGTCGGTCGCCTCGCCGAGTAGACGCTGGATGTCCTGGCGCAACAGCGCCGAATGGAACCGCCGCCGCGTCTGGAGGATGTCCGGCAGACCCCGCGGCCCCGACGCCATCAGGGTGCTGTTTACCGCGGTCTCGTCGGCGACCAGGAAGGATCCCACGACCAGGGTGATCTCTTCCGCCTCGGTGAAGTCCATCCCCGCGTGGATGTGGTGCAGGGCAAGGTCGCGCTGGGCCGCCGCCTGGAGATAGGGAAACGCGATCGACATGGCCAGGTACTCCGGCAGCAGGCGCTCGAGAACCTGGCGGTCGAGGGGCCGCTCGAAGGGATGGATCGGCACCGCCTCGACCATGATCGCGTCGAGCTGCTCGCGGATAAGGGCGGGGTCATACGTCAGTCGGCTGCTCTGCTGGACCATTCATCACCAATCAGTCTCGCGCCGCTACTCGGACCGGTCGTGTTGNTCGTCTCGGATTGTTTCGGACTATTTCTGGCCCTGGCTCGCGCTGCCTCGACCGCGCCGGGCCCTCGTGGTCCGGGCTGGGAGGGCCGCCCCGCGACCGCCTCTCGGTGCCAGACGGCTCTCAGGCACGGAGAGGGCCGTGGGACGAGGAGAACCGACCCGGGGCACGTCATATCGACCGCGTTCTCAGATCGGACGCCAACCTGAACACGGTGGAGCGACGCCGATACGTAGAATAGGCCCGGCGTTGGGTATCAAAAGAACGCAGCCACGAAGACGGCCACTCGACAGAAATGACAGGAAAGAAGTCGGTCTCGGCGGCGATCTGAGGGTGAACGCCCGCCGCGTTTCGCTGAGGGCACGGCGCAGAGTACCGCGTGATTCTTCTCGTCAGGGTTGAGCGCGACACGAAGACTTCGCCAGTTTTTCGCATGGTTCACCCACCTCCGCGTTCAGTAGCACAGTCGCGACTGCCGCGATCAACCTATGTATCAGCGGGCCGACCTGGAATTATTGACTGATCNCCAGTCCGGCTCGGCGCTCTTTCGGCAGGTCGCCGTTGATGCGGCGAGAAGCACCGCTGTAACATTAGGCCGAAAACCGAAGCACCTGCAGACTATGTTATCGACTGACATCCGTCAAGGTATTCGATCGACCCTGGTCGCGCGACCATACACCGCCCCCAGATTACTTAGCGTCACCTTTCGGCGATTTGTTCGCCTTTCCCATGGAAGATCGTTAGCGGGGCGTCATAGATAGCAGAGCGCTGCTGAGCTGNGGAGACCGGGGTCGCCGGGAAGCCAAATCCGGGCGCGGCGCGGAGAACGTTCATGCCGCAAGGTTCCGGTGAGTATCCGAACGCGCGCCTACCCCGCGAAACCGAGTGTTACCCAGATCACTGTCAACCGGATGAGGTGCGGATGAGTCCGCGCAGCGGTCAGTGGCGCCCCGAAAGATCATCGGAGTGCGCCAGACCATGGGTAGGCGACTGCCTCATCGCGCTCTGACCTGGCCGACCGCCGTGGCCAACCCTCGCCTCATCGATGCCGGCCAATTTTCCGAACGGTGAGCCAAGGCCCTTGCATGCCCCCCGCGACGAGGCGATGATTGGCGTCGGGATCGTCGTTGCTTGACCGTTGTTGACAGTAGGTGCGGCCGATGCCCTGGCACCAGGCGCCACGGTCGTCTGATNGTCCGGGCCCGTTTGATGGAATCTCTGCTTCGGGTCGGGCCCCTGGCGGGGAGGCGCCGCCGCTCTCGCCGCGTGGTTGTCGTAGAGTGCCAGCCACCCGTGCCCAGCCCCAGCTCAGTCGTCGACGGCGGCGAGTTCGGCCAGCGCCGCTTCACGATGCGCGCGCCGCGAACGCGGCTCAGCCGCGGGTGATGATCCCGAGACGCCTAAGGATTCCCAGGTCGGAGGTTACGGATGAGCAAGGCCACGCTCGTGAGCCGGCACTACGAGACCTTCAGCGAAGGTCCCCGACTGCGGGCGTCGCGGTTGCGTCGGCTGGAGTTCCAGACCACAGTCCGGACGCTGCACCGCTGGCTGCCGCCGACCGCCACCGTGCTGGAGCTGGGCGCCGGCCACGGCGCGTACTCGTTCCTCCTGGACCGGATGGGCCATCGGGTGACGGCCACCGACCTGCTGGCGGACAACGTGCGGGCCATGGCCGAAAAGGCCGAGCGCCACGGCCGTCCGTCGATCCGCGTCGAGCAGGTCGACGCCAGCTCCCTTGCCGGCTTTCCGACGGCCAGCTACCAGGCGGTGCTCTGCCTCGGGCCCTATTACCACCTGCGCACCTGGGAGCGGCGCCGCAACTGTCTGGAGGAGTGCCGCCGGGTGGCCGACGCCNCGGGATTCGTGGCGGTGTCGTACATCAACCGGGTGCTGGCGGTCGACTTCCTGCTGCGCAGCGGGCGGCCCCTGTCGCCGGCGCAGTACCGGTCGATCGTCGATCCCGACGACATGCGGACCGACTACCCGGACGAGTTTTTCAACATAACGCACTTCGCCGTCCCGGACACCNTCGAGGCGGAGCTGCGGTCCTGCGGCCTGACGGTGGTCGACCATGTGGGAACCGACGGGGTCGCCGGGTTCTTTGCCCCGTCCGTCGAGACGCTTACCCGCGAGCAGTTCGCCGCCTTCCGGGACTACCACCTCGCGAACTGCGGCCAGCCGGCGCACCTGTACGCGAGCGCCCACGGCCTGGTAATCGCGCGGCCGGCCTGACCGCGAGCCGCCGGGCCGGGGACGCTATCCGGCGTCGGCGACGGCGGTGGCCATGCGGCGGAGCGCCTCGACGAGGACCCACGGCTCGGTCGCGAAGTTGAAGCGCGCGAACCCGCGTCCAGGGGAGCCGCAGTCCGACCCTTCGAGGAGCGACACCCCGGCCAGCGCGGAGAAGAAGGCGGCGGGCTCGGTCCCGCCCAACGTGAGCCTGCGGCAGTCGAGCCAGGCGAGGTAGGTCGCTTCCGGCGGCCGGTANGTCACCTCCGGCAGGAATTCGGCGAGCAGGTCGCCGAACGCCCGACGGTTGGTCGCGAGGCCGGCCAGGACGCGGCGCAGCCAGGGAACGCCGTCGCGGAACGCGGCCGTGCTGGCGATCGCGCCGAGCACGGAGGGCGTCTCCCGATCGAACCGCCCGAGGCCTCGCCACTGCGCCAGGTCGTCGTCATGGCTGGTGATGAGCAGGGCACAGCGCAGCCCAGCGATGTTCCACCCCTTAGACGCGGAGGTGGCCGTCAGGGTGTGGCTGGCGGTCAGCGGCGAGAGGGCGGCGTAGGGCTGATGCCGCCGTCCCGGATAGACGAATGGGGCATGTATCTCGTCGGCGAAGACTCGGCCACCGCGGGCGTTGACGACGGCGGACAGCGCCAGCAGCTCGGCCGGCGTGAACACCCGGCCCACCGGGTTGTGGGGATTGCACAGCACCACTAGGCCGCCGCCCCGCCGGAACGCGCCGTCGATCCCGTCGAGGTCGAGCTCGGGACGCCCGTTCACGTCGACGAGTGGAACGGGAAGCACCTGGCGGCCGAGGAGGCCCGGCACGGCCAGGAACGGCGGGTACGCGGGGACCGGCACGATCACGGCGGATCCGGGTGGGGTGTACCGCTCGATCGTCACCCGCAGGCCGTGCAGCACGCTGGGCACCGGCTGGATGAGCGCCGGGTCGACCGCCCAGCCCTGGCTGGACCACAGCCAGCCGGCGCAGGCTTCCCGCAGCCGCGCGTCGAGGGCCGCCGGCAGGTATCCCACCAGCCCGTCCGTGACCGCCCGCCGCAGCGCCTCCAGGACCGGCGGGGCCGTGCCGACGTCCATCTCCGCGGTGCCCGCCCCGATGGCGCCGGCCCCGGCCTCCTCCCACTTCAGCGCGCCGGAGCCCTGCCCCCCGGCCGGTGGGGTCACGCGGGTTCGGATCTCCACAGGCGGCAGCATCCCTTCTGAGCGGCCCCCGGATGACGTCGTTCACCTTCGAGCCTGCGAGCAGGGGCTCCGCCGGTCAGCCGAGCGCGCGGGACCGCGGCGCGGACCGGCTCAGGTCTGGATGGCGGGCGGCAGACNGAGGGCGACTTGGCCGATGTACTCGTAGACCTCGTTCGGCGAGTACGGCTGCATGAACGGCCCCGCGCGCACATCGCGATACATCCGAGACAGCGGGCTGGAGCTGAAGTACCCGCTGCCNCCCGAGATCTGGAGCGCCTTGTCCACCACATCGATGGCCTTGCGATTCACCACGAGCTTGGAGCACTGGAACTGGCCCTGGATCGCGTAGAGGTCCTGGATGTTGAGATCCTGAGGCGCGACGTTCGCGACCCGCTCGTCCAGCAGCCGCCCGGCCCAGGACAGGTGCGCGCGGCAGGTGGCCAAGTCGGCCTCCATCTCCGCCACCGCGTGCTGGATGCCGTACCGGTGGGCGACGGGGGCGCCGCTCGGCTGCTTCGTGCGCGTCCTAGCCAGGTCGATGGCCAGGTCCCGGGCCGCCTCCGCGATGCCGACGAAGGCCGCGATCAGCCCGAGGTTGGTGACGGCGCCAAGCGAGACGCCCATGACGCCACCGCTGTCCCCCCAGCTGGCGCCGGACATCATCGACGACTCCGGCAGCAGGCAGCCATCGTACACGGCCCCGTTGCTGCCCGACGAGCGCATCCCGAGGGTGTCCCAGTCGTCGAGGAACGTCATTCCTGGAGCGCCGCCGGGCACGATGGCGAAGCCCGACTCGTAGGTGCCGTCACCGCGGGCCGTGCGGCACGAGACCAGCACCAGGTCGGCCGCAGGGGAGAGAGTGCCGAAGGTCTTGCGACCACTGAGCGACCACCCCTCGTCGACCTTGGTGGCCTCGGTCATCGGCCAGCCCATGGTCGTCCCGGGCTCGGTGTTGCTCGCGGCGGCGATGAGACCACTGGCCATCTGCTGCAGGAGCCCTGCCATGGCCTCCGTCTGGGCCGCGTTGTCGGTCCCCTTTGCCAGGCGGTGCAGGAAGTCCGCGGCCCAGACGATCGAGAGGTGCATGTTGATGGCGATGGCCGTCGACGGATCGGTCCGGCCGAGCCGGTTCATTCCCAGCGCCAGGTCGTGGACCGAGCGAACGCCGAGGCCGCCGAACTCCACGGGGACCGGCGCGCTGGTGAAACCGCTTGCCTTCATCTCGTCGAGGTTCTGCGTCTGGAACGTGGCGGTGCGGTCCGCCTCAGGCACCCGTGGCGCGAAGTCGGCGGCGTGCTTCTCGGCCAGTTCCACGAACCGCGTTCCGGCGGCGGTGACGGGCAGCAGCTCAAACTCCGGCACAGCGAAACCTCCCTATGGGTTGTGGACGCCAGATCGACTCGGCGGCCCGCGGATATCTCCCGAGCGGTCAGATCGGGCCACCCGGTTGACGGTGTCGAACACGCGGACCAGACCCGAGGCCGCCGGCCGCGGCGGCGAGCGTCTGGCTCAAGCGGCGACCTCGCGCAACGGCTCGGGGACCGCGGCCTGCGCCCGCAGCGGGCGCACGACGGCGACCGAGATGAGCACGGTCAGTCCGACCAGGCCGGTGGCGATGAGGAATGAGCGGTCATAGCCGTGGACGACCGCGGCGTGTTGCAGCGCAACGGTGAGCTGGCCGTGGTGGTCGTCGGCGAGCTGCCGGGCGCGGCTGTGCGACACGTGCGCGGCCACCGTGGACAGGAGGGCGAGCCCGGTCGAGCCACCGATCTGCTGGCAGGTGTTGAGCAGGGCCGCGGCCAACCCCGACTCTCCGGGGCGCACCCCCGCCACAGCGGTGAGGGTCAGCGGGACGAACGAGAAGCCGAGCCCGGCGGCCATCAACAGCAGGGCCGGGAGCGTGCCGCCATACCCGCTGCCGGGGNTGAGCCGCGACAGCCACAGCAGGCCACCGGCCGCGCAGACCGGACCGATCAACAGCGCGGCCCGGATTCCGATCCGTCCCACCAGCCGCGCGGCGACCTGGGACATGATCACAATCGTGGCGGACATCGGCAGGAAACCGAGCCCGGCCATGATCGAGCTGTAGCCGAGGACGTCCTGCAGGTACTGGGTCATGAAGTACAGCGAGGCGAACATCGCCGCGCCGAAGCAGAGCATCATTCCATAGGCCGCGCAGCGGTTCCGGCTGGTGAAGATGTCCAGCGGCATGAGCGGCCTGCGGGCGCGGGTCTCGATGACGACGAAGACGGCGAGCAACGCNGCGGCAGCGACGAGGCAGCCGACCGTGCCGGGGCTGGTCCAGCCATGGTTCGAGGCGTTGGTCAGGCCGTAGACGAGCAGGACCATCCCCGAGGTGACGGTGACGGCTCCCGGCACGTCCAGCCGGCCGCCGGCCTGGCCCTCGGACTCTGCCAGCACGCGTGNGGCCAGGAGCAGCACGACGAGGGCGATCGGCACGTTCACGAACANCACCGCGCGCCAGGACACCAGCTCGGTCAGCAGCCCACCCACGAGCAGTCCGATGGCGGTTCCGGCGCCGGAGATCCCCGCGTAGACGCCCATCGCCCGGTTGCGCGCGGGGCCCTCCGCGAAGTTGGTCGCGATGAGGGAGAGCGCGGCTGGCGAGGTAAGCGCGCCCCCGGCCCCCTGCGCGGCGCGGGTGACGATGAGACAGACGTCGTTCTGGGCGAAGCCGCCGACGAGGGACGCCAGGGCGAAGACAGCGGTGCCGGTCATGAACATCCGCCGCCGGCCGAAGAGGTCACCGGCCCGGCCGCCCAGCGGCAGGAGGCCCCCGAAGGTCAACGCGTATGCCACGGTGACCCAGACGAGATTGGCGGTGCTGAAATGCAGCCCCCGGTGTATCGCCGGCAGCGCGACGAAGACGATGGTGGCATCAAGGACGATTATCAGCTGAGCGGCGGAGATCGTCGCCAGTGCGAGCGCGGAATGACGACTACGGGTCATGGTTGTCACATCCTCCGATAGACTCCGCGCAGGACCGCGCTGAAGCGTCCCGCGAAATCTTACCCAGTCGAAGGTTTTCGGCATATACCGTGCGTTGAGCGGCTCCCTGGAGAAACAGGATCCCGAGAAGCATACCATTATCCGGCGATTAAAACGGCACCTACTGTGCCAGCCCTGCCTACCAGCAAGGCATNGAAGACCTCGACGGGTTTCAGTCAGTCCGCAGTCTGCCGTGGCCTTCCGTTTGGTTACGCGGTCACTATACCAAGGCCCTCCTGGGGCCGCAACGACGAACCCGGGCACCTTCGGGAAATGCCTGCGCAACGGTCCGCCGATGTTCTTGTTCAGCACGTCTCATCCGGCGGCGCCGCTCGGGCGGTTAACGCGCTCCGATCAGTCCACTGCCTGGGCTTTTACGCTCCAAGTCTGCACCAGCGGATCACACGACCTGCGGCGCCCCGGCGGCCGGATCCTCCGCCGGAATCCCNGGCCTCGACTTGCGTCCGATCGCTCAGGATCTGTGGCGCGACACCGTGACCGGTGTCCATTCAGGGGTGGGTGGCCGTAGGTCGCTGACCTTGGGGTTTGTGTTGGCTGGACACGTCGCTGGTGTTGCTTGATCGGCGTGGTTGGGTGTGGATGATCGGGGTTGTGTCTGAGCCGTCCGGGTCGTGGGAGCCGCGTCTGGTGGCGGCCGAGGCGCGGATCGAGGAGCTCGCCGCGGGTCAGGCCGAGGTCGTGGCGATGAACACGCGGCTGCGGCGGGTTATCGCGGACGGGGCTGAGCGGCATGAGGTGGAGCTGGGCGCGGCGCGGGCTGAGCGGGACCGGGCGAACAGGCGGGTCGCCGAGCTGGAGCTGGAGGTCGCCGAGCTGCGGCGGCGGTTGTCGATGGACAGCACGAACTCCTCTGTGCCGCCGTCGAAGGAGCCGATCAGCGCGAGGGAGAAGCGGAAGGCTAAGCGGCGGGCGTCGTCGGAGCGGGTCCGGTGGAAGGAGAAGAAGCCTGGTGGGCAGCCGGGCCATCCGGGCTCGGGGCTTACGCGGGAGGCGGAGCCGGACCGGTCGTTATCGGCGGACCCGCCGTCGGAATGTGCGTCGTGCCAGGCGGATCTGTCCGACGCGGTGGTGCTGGCGGACGGGTGGGCGCAGGTCTGGGACCTGCTCGAACCGGTGCTGGAGAAGGTCGAGTGGGTGCTGCCGCGGCGGCGCTGCGCGTGCTGCCGGAAGGTCACCACCGCGGCTGTTGCGGGGGTGCGGCACGCGGCGGCGGGCGGCGTGGCCTATGGGCACCGGCTGCACGGCGCGGCGGTACTGCTCGCCTCGGAGGCGAACGTGCCGGTCGAACGGGCCGCGACGGTCATCGACGCGCTCCTCGGAGTGCCGGTCTCGGCCGGGTTCGTCGCCCGCGCGAACGAACGCCTCGCTGGGGATCTTCAGGCCGCCGGGTTCGACGAGGCGATGAAGGCCGCGCTGCGCGGCGAGCCGGTGCTGTGCGGCGACGAGTCGCCGGTCAACGTGCTACGCAAGGATCGTGACGAGGCCACCGGCGCTGTCCTGTCGGGCACCCCGCACCTGCTGGTCGTGCGCACCCCGACGCCCGGGCTGGTCTGGTACGCGGCGATCAGCTCCCGGTCGTCCNAGGCGATCGACGCCACCGGCGTCCTCACCGGCTGGCACGGCCTGTTCACCCGGGACGACTACGCCGGCTGGCACCAGTATGACCCCACGCTCGCCGGCGTACAACTGTGCTGTGCCCATTATCCGGATGTCGCTGTTACCTCGACTTTCGTAGTTATGCAGCGTCGGTCTCCCACGCCAGCCGGAGGGTGTGGATTTCTGCTGGTGTCGGCTGTTCGGGGTGTGTGAGNTGATATTTGGTGGTGATCAGGACGCGGCGGAGCTTGGCGGCCATGTCGGCGGTGGAGGGGTGGGTCTTGGTGGTGTACCAGGGGGTGCGGTCGCGGCGGTCGGTGACGTCGTCGGGGNGGTGGCCGGTGGTGGCGTACCAGCAGGTGGCCAGTGTCTGGCAGGCCAGTCCGAACGGGACGGTGCGTTCGACCGCGCGGGCGACGCGGTTGTGGGCCTGACCGACCCGGAAGATCTGCTTGGCGTCCTCGACCGCGACTTCCATGGACCATCTCGCGGCGTACCGTTCGATGATCTGGGCGGGCCTGGCCAGGGTGTCGGTGGTGACCAGCGCCAGGTCGTAGGTGCCGGCGCGGCCGGTCTGCTCGCGGATGAGGATCACGGTGACAGGTCGGGCGCCGAACACGCCGTACCACAGGCAGCGCGGGGCTGTGGCCTGGACGATGGTGGTCTGGCCGTAGCGGGTCACCGTGGTCGGGGTGAACACGGCGCCGGTGGCGAGCTGGGCCAACGATCCCAGCCGGTCGCCTTTGAGCCGGGGCCGGCCGCGTTTCCCGGTCCGTGGTGGGGCCGGTGCGAACAGGGCCGCGTCCTTGCGGAGCCGGGTGGTCCAGGTGACCTGGGCGGGCAGGGTGCGTAGCTCGTCGCCGGCGTAGGCGGCGTCGGCGACGACGTGCAAGCGGCGGCCGGGCAGGGCGGTGGCCAGCTGTTCGACGGCGCGGGCGGCCAGCCACAGCCGGGAGGCCGAGGTGGTGTCCTTACGCACGAGGCGGGCGAGCACCGGCAGGCAGACCGGCCGGTCCAGCATCGGCAGCGTCACGACGATCCCTACGATCACCCAGTTGTTCCCGAAGCCGACCTGGCGGGCGTCGCGCGCGGAGCCGTCGTGGAACCAGCCGGCGGCCCACACCTTCTTGCCGGCGCGGTGGAACAGGGTGTCGTCGACCGCCACCAGCACCGGCGCCCCGTCCACGATGAGCAGCCGCACGACGAGGCGGGCGAGGACGGCGCCGAGCTGGGCCGGGTCCCAGCGGGCGGCGGCGAAGAACCGGTGCGCCCGGTCATGCGGCCACAGCCTCGACAGCCCCGCCCCGACCAGCATCCCGCACACCGTGCGGCGGCCCGTCGCCGACAGCATCCCGGCGACCAGCGCGCGGAAGGTCTGGAACGTCGGCGCGGTGAAACACGGCCGGAAACCCTCCAGCAGCACCGCCAGCGAGACGGGTATCGTGACATCCGGGAGCATCGGCGTCCAGCTTTCGAGCCGGTATTAGGAAGCGCCGATGCTCCCGCCACCAGCCTCCCGAGCTTCCTGTTTCCCCGCACGCCACACCGAGCCGTGCCACTGGCGGAAACATCCACCCCAGCTCGATGAACGCAATCAGCACACCTTCACCGGCAGCCACCGGCGATCAAGGAAAAGTGCGAAAGTCGAGTGTTATGCGGCGCTTGGCGCACAACAAAGCCCTACTAGTAGACTGTAAACCAAAATTCTTTCCGATGATACATAACCAAATGTCGTCACAAGTTGTTGGCGAGCAGTTTCCTGAATTCCCGGTGGAGTACCTCCACCTTGGCTACGATCTCTTCTGCGGTGGCTGTCCACTCGAACGGCTGGGCGTCCCAGTTCCAGTTCTCGACATAGTTGTTGATGGTGTTGACGAGGTCCTGGACCGAGACGAACGCCCCGTGCTGGAGTGCGTGCCGGGTGAGAATACCGAACCAGTTCTCGACCTGGTTGAGCCACGAACTGCCGGACGGGGTAAAATGGAACGTGACGTTCTTGTGCCTGTGCAGCCATGTGTCGACGCCGGGGCCGCAGTGGGTGGCCAGGTTGTCGACCACGACGTGGAGCTCCGCACCGCCGTATTCCGCGATGACCTGGTCCATGAACGTGAGGAAATCGGCCCTGGTGTGGCTGGGGAAGCACCTGGCGGTGACCCGCCCTGTCCCGACGTCGAGGGCGGCGAACAGGTCGGTCGTGCCCTTCCGCTGGTAGTCGTGCGTGCGGGTGGCGACCCGGCCGGAGGCGACCGGCCGCGGTGGCTGCGTCCGGTCGAGTGCCTGCACCCCAGGCTTTTCGTCGATCGACAGCACCTCGGCGCCCTCGGGGGGATCGAGGTAGAGGCCGACGACGTCCTCCACCTTGGCCTCGAAATCCGGGTCCGCCGAGAGCTTGAAGACTCGGTGCCGGTGCGGCTGGAGATTGTTCTCCCGCCACAGCCGGGCCACGAAGGTGTGCGAGACCGACACTCCCTCGCGGCGTTTCAGGTACCGCGCCATCTCGGCGCTCGTCCAGTGGCTCAGTCCGGTCTCCGGTGGAGGGGTGGTCCTGGTCAACGCCAGGATCCGCGCCCGTACCCGCCCCGGGACCTCCCGTGGCCGCCCCGGGGACACCCGGCTCACCAAGCCGTCCGGCCCCTCCTCGTCATAGCGCGACAGCCACAGCCGCACGGTAGGCTTCGACGCGCCCGCCTTCTCGGCTATTTCCCGCACCGAGAATCCTTCGTCCCGCCATAGCACCATACGGGCGCGGGCAGCCGCAGACCTGTCGTACCCACCGCCTCCAACCAAGGACTCGAGAATATCGCGTTGACTATCAGTTAGGATCATGTGCCCAATTTACCCACACTTTTTCTAGCCTAACAGTGGCACTGGAACGAGCATTTGTTTACGCCGCAATAGTGGTTCAGGTCGGCGTCGGCCGGCCACATGGGGCGATGGAAAATGTCCGTGGTCACCNGGATCGACGTCGGGCCTCCTTGGTGCCGAAGGGCAAGCCCGTCTACTAGTGTGACGTGGGGATCTGCAGGCACGTAGGACTGCCGCCTTGAGCGCGACCTCTAGACTCTGTGATTACTGGATCCCCTCCGGGTGCCACCTTTTTCTGTCGGGATGGCCTGGAGGGGGTCGTATGGAAGCGCAGGTCGCGCGGTGCGCGGGCTTGGACGTGCACAAGGACGAGATCGTTGCCTGCGTGCGGATGGCCGAGGCGCCGGGTGGGCCGGTCCAGGTGCAGCTGCACACGTTCGGGGCGACGACCCGGGAGTTGCTGGCGCTGCGGGACTGGCTGACCGGCCTGGGGGTGACCCGGGTCGGGATGGAGTCGACCGGCGTGTACTGGCGGCCGGTCTTCCATATCCTCGAGGACGTGATCGGCGAGTGCTGGCTGCTCAACGCCCGGCACATGCACAACGTCCCCGGCCNCAAGACGGACGCGGCCGACGCCCAGTGGATCGCCGAGCTCGTCGAGTACGGCCTGGTTCGCCCTTCGTTCGTGCCGCCGCAGCCGATCCGGGAGCTGCGGGACCTGACCCGCTACCGCAAGGCGCAGATCGAGGAGCGGACCCGCGAGGTCCAGCGGCTGGACAAGTTCCTGCAGGACGCGGGGATCAAGCTGTCGTCGGTGTCGTCGTCGATCCTGACGGTGTCCGGTCGGGCGATCCTCGAGTCGATGATCGCAGGCACGACCGACCCGGAGGTGCTCTCGGAACTCGCCCGCGGGCGGCTGCGTGCCAAGATCCCGGCGTTGCGGGAGGCGCTGAACGGGTTCTTCACCGGCCACCACGGCCTGATCATCGGGGAGATCCTCGCGAAACTGGACTACCTCGACGAGGCGATCGACCGGCTCTCGACCGAGATCGACCGGGTGATCGCCCCTTTCGAGGNGAAGGTCGCTCTGTTGGACACGATCCCCGGGGTTGACCGCCGCACCGCCGAATGCCTACTCGCCGAGATCGGCCCGGACATGTCGGTCTTCCCGACCGCCGGGCACCTGGCTTCCTGGGCCGGCCGCTGCCCCGGCCAGCACGAGTCCGCCGGCAGGTCCAAGGGCGGTAAGACCCGCAAGGGCTCGACGTGGCTGCGGCTGCACCTGCACGAGGCCGCCCGCGCCGCCTCCAGGACCAAGGGCACCTACCTCTGCGCCCAGTACAGGCGGATCAAGGCCAACAGGGGCGCTTCCAAGGCCCGGGTCGCCGTCGACCACTCGATCCTCGTCGCCGTCTGGCACATGCTCAGCCGCGGCGAGCCCTACCAGGACCTCGGCGCTGACTACTTCGCCCGCCGCCGGGACCCCGACCGTCACGCCCAGCGGCTGGCCGCCCAGATGAACTCGCTCGGCTACGACGTGGTCTTCACCAAACGGCCGACACCGCCTACCAGCCCCGCGAGGGCTGCCTGACAAGAACCTGGACAGAGCGTCACCCGCTGCCCGGGCCCGGGCAGCGGGTGACGCGGCGTGGTCCCGACGCGACGGCCCCTGTCCCAGCGTGGTCACCACCTGATCCTGGCCATTCCAGCGTGGCCACCCCCTCACAGGCGGCGGTTCCAGCGCGGGCGCCACGCGTGGGCACCCCGCGCTGACCGGTCACCTCATTTTCCCTCTAGCAGGCCTCGCCGCCAGGTCGTCGGTGACGGAGGGAGTCCGCCGGTCTACTCCTCCGTCTCGATGCCGGCAGGGCTCTCGGGTCGCCGGGCCAGCCGGCGGGCCAGCAGTGCCAGGTACGCCCGGTAGCGCCCCTCCGGGCGGTCGAGATCCCAGCCGAGCACGCTGTCGAGTTGGGCGATGCGGGCCGACACCGAGCTGTGGTGCAGATGCAGTTCGGTGGCTGCCTGGCGGTGTGAGCCCGCCCGGCAGAAGGCGTCGAGTATGGCGATGGCGCACTCGCCCGTCGCGGTGGCGGCGAGGTCGTCCAGCGCCCGCACGTCGGCGTTGGCGCGCAGCCGATCGGGCGGCACGGCCGCCAGGAGGGTGAGCGAACCGAGCCCGTCGTAGTCGACCACACGGTCCTGCGCGGGGCCGGTCACCGCGAAGCGCAGTGCCAGCTGTGCCTGCCGCCAGGACAGTCCGGCGTCAAGCCCGTCGACCACGCCGCCGAGCCCCACCAGGGGCTGCGCGCTCGGGTCCGGCGCGGGCGCCATCGTTCGGCCGCGCCGCCGCGACGCGGCCGACGCCGTGTCCACAGCCGCCAGCGACACCGCCGCCCGTCGTCCTCGCGACCGCACGGCGCTCGGCGAGGCCTCGGCGCCACGCTCGCGCGCCCCCGAAGGTACGCCGAGGGCGACGATGGCCGCGCGAAGCTCATCCACCATGTCGCGCGGTTCCGTCTCCTGCTGACAGAGCACGGCGACGAACCGGCCAACCCTGGCCACCCGCACCGGGCGCTCCTCACGGTCCCGGCTCCCGGCGAACAGGGCAAGCGCCCAGGCGGTGAGGCCGGCGTCGGCCGCGGTCCGCGCCGCGGCCACCCGCACCGCGGCCACCCGCACCGGCACCTCGGGCACCAGGTCCAGCAGGCGCAGCGCGCGGGCCCGGTCCTGCAGGGACTCGCGGGCGGACAGCGCCAGTTCGACGAGAGCCGGGTCCGTGGGCTCCGGCGGGTGGTGCCCCTGGACGTTCAGTGCGGTCTTCGCCACCGCCGCCATCCGCTCGAGGACGAGCTCGTCGAGCACAGCGGGCGGACCAGGCCGCGCAAGCCAGACCTCCCTTCCCTCGCCCAGGTTCAGTCGACTCGAGGCCGCGGTCCGCGTCGCGTCGCGCGGCGGGCGCCCGGTTCCCGCGGGCGCCGCGGCGCGGGCCCCGTCGGGATCGAACAGCACCTCACCGATCCCGGGTGCGCGAAGCCCGGCGGGGCAGCCGACGAGGATCGCGGTCGCCCGCACCAGGGCACTCACGCCCGCTCCGGCGGCGCTCAGGGCGTCGAAGTACGCGATCACACGCGCCACCTCGTCCCTGCCCGCGGCCAGGGTCCGATCACCGCGCGACGGCCGAGTCATGATCGGCCTCTCCTGGCTGGATCGTCCCCGTTCGCGCTGGGCCGTGGACCGCGGTCCGTCCGCGGCGGTGCTGCGAGCGGCGGGGTTCAGAGCGCCACCGCCCGCTCGACATCGTTGATGAACGCCTGGACGTGGTCCACGTGGCGGCCACGGCGCCAGGTGAGCATCACGGGGGCCGGGGCCAGATCGATGATGGGGATGATTCTGATCGACGGCGGCGCGAGGTCGGCCAGCGACGCGACCGTGATGTGGATGGCATCGGTGCGGGTGACCCGTTCCATCATCTCGGGAACGGTGGCGACCCGGTGGACCCGCCGGATCGACAGGCCCGCGGGCGTCCGGCCCGGGACGATGTGCTCCCAGAGGTAGTCCGGCATCCGCCCTGGCGGCGCGAACGCCTCGAACGCGGCGAGCTCCTCGATGGACACCTCGGCGCGGTCCGCCAGCGGGTGGGCGGCACCGACCACGACCGCCCGCTGCTCGCTGAACAGCACCCTGCCCGGCACGAGGTCCGGCTCGTCCAGCGCGAACTTGGTGATCATCACGTCGGCGTCGCCCGCGCGGATCGGCGCGAACGGGTTCGCGACGTCGTACTCGGTCAGGACGACCTCGGCGCGGTCCCAGCCAACCGTCGCGACGACGCGATCCACCACGAGGGTCGATCCGTGATAGCCGAGCCGGATCGCGGGCCGCCGCCCGTCAGCGTGTGGGTGCGGACTGGCCATCGTGAACCTCCGTGGTGAGGCAGGCGAGCGCCTGCAGGCGGTCGGGATTGGACTGGTCCGCGCCGACCCGCAGCGCGGCCGGCGCGGCCCGCAGGCCGACGAGACGGGGCACCCGGTGGATCCGCAACCGGCAGGGGCCGGTCAGCTCGTCGTGGAGCACGGCCTCCACCAGCAGATGGTTGATCGTGACCAGGGCGCGGGCCACCGTCGTCCCCGCGACCGCCAGGTACAGATCGCGGCGGTGTCCGGGCGCGCCGGTCGGGCCGCCGTGCGCCGCGGCGCCCGCGGGCGGCGGCGGGCCGGGTGCCAGGCGAGGCAGGTCGACCGTCAACGCGGGGCCGGCCCCCAGGACCCGCTCGCCATCGAAGGTCCGCAACAGCCGCCGCAGCGTCGCGGTCTCCTCGTCGGGCCCGGGGCCTACCCAGGCCACGTTGCCGTCGGGCGCCACGTGGTCGAGACGGAATCGTCCACGCAGGTTGTCGGGATTGCCGGCGAGGAAGACGGTTCGGGTGAACGAGCGCAGCCAGTCCGCGGCCCGCTCGGGGCTGGCCCGGGCGGCGAACACGCACGTCTCGCGGATCCACGTGGGCAGGTCGAACGAGCGCAGGACGACGACGGCCGACGTGCGCGCGTCCGGCGGGGGCTGGCTGCCCAGCGCAGACGACCACACCTCCCCTGCCTGGCACGGCGCCGTCGGGGACGGGGCCAGGTCTGGACGCAGCGCGCGGACCCGCAGCTCCAACTCGGCGCGCAGGACCGTCTGGGAGAGCCTCACTGGAACACCGCCCGCAGCAGCCCGGCCGGCACGGCCGGCCGGCGTCGGGCCAGCAGGCGGGTGGTGAGCCGGTAGGGATCGACGTGCAGGTGGCCGATGCCGCGGAAGTGCCCGACGAACTCCGCGATGTCGCTGGCGTCGTCGGGCCCCCGTCGCGCCGAGGCATCCGAGGAGGCCGGATCGGCCTGGTCCGCCGAGGCCGGCGCCGGTCGCGGCCCGGGGGAGCCCAGCCTGGCCGCCCGGGCGACCGTGGAGGCGAGCAGGTCCGGCCGGAACGACTGGCGGTCACCCGGCCCGAGGACGGCGATGAAGTAGAGCCGCAGCCCCAGCCGCAGCGCGGCGCTGTCCACGTCGGCGAACGAGTCCAGCAGCGCCGATCCGCTGCGCCCGGCCCAGTCGCCGTGGCGCGCCGACCGGATCCGGCCCTCCAGCGGTACCCGCCCGACCGCGACCCGCCGGATGACCGGGCCGTCGTCGCGGCCCGCCGCGGACAGCACCCGCTGCAGCAGGCGATAGTCGGCGTCGAGTTCGGGATCGTGCAGCAGGACGACCTCGTCGAAGGAACCGACGAGCGGAAGCAGGTCGCGCAGGGCGCAGGCGAGATAGTTCGGGCGGCCGTCGCGAGAGACGATCGGCCGCAGCGGCATGCCGAACCGGGTCGCGTCGAGGTACACCGGACCCCCGTCGGTGCGAAGGTCCAGGCACAGGCCGCGGGCGGCAAGCCGGTCGAGCGCCTCCTCGAGCCGGTAGCCGGGCGGCTGATGGCGGGTCAGACCCGGGTCGTGCAGGCCCATGCGCGCGTACTGGCCGCGCCACAGCTCCAGCAGCCGCGCGCTCGCGGGGTGGACCCAGCCCACCTCGTCGGCCGCCTGCGCATAGGGGCGTACGGCGTCCGCCGCGACGGGGCCGCCGCCGGCACGGAAATCGACGTAGAGCTGGCCGATCTCGCTGTCGTCGCGCTCGGCGTAGTCGATGTCGCCGTGGACCCGGTCCAGGTACTCCCAGAAGCCCAGCACCTGCTCCGTGAGGTGGTAGGCGGTGGGGCTGGCCCGAAATGTGACGTCGGCGACCTCCGTCGTCGCGCGGTACATCACGTCCGTCCACAGCAGTCCCTTGAGATGGCTGGGAGTCAGCGGTTTGGTCGGGGTGACCGTGACCGGAGCGAGCAGGACCCGAGGGCGCCTGGGCGGGACGGCGACGGCCAGCGGCGCGCGGGCGTCGGCCAGCGGGACGCGGATGTCGGCCGGCGGGACGCGGATGTCGGTACCCGGTGCGACGGCACCGGCGAGGGCGCGGGTGGAGACGCTGGCGGAGGCGGGGGCGGGACTCCTCACGCGGCGGCCTGCGCGAGTGCCGCCAGCAGGTCGCCACGGCGCGGGCCCGGCGGCCGGGCGGCAGGGGCAGGCTGTGCGTCGCGGACCCGCCGGCGAAAATCCGGGTCGTCGAACACGTCGGTGGGAGACCGCAGCCCCATCATCACCCGGGTGAACCCACGCCAGACGGCCGCGTCGGACGCTGCGGCCGCGCCGATCTCGGCCAGGGCGGGCCGCCCCGCCGGGCGTGCCGGGACCGTCGGTGCCGCCGGGGTGGCGGGCAGCCCGGCGGCCGCCCGCCAACCGGCGACGCGCTCGGCGTCGTCGATGGCGGACTGCTCGAACCACGGGCGGTAGAGCGCGTCGGCGAGGCCCGCGGCCCCCGCGCCGCGCAGGTCCGCGCCCGGCGCACCCGCCAGCACGTCGGCCAGCGCGAACGCGTGCGCCAGCGCCAGCGACATCCCCCGTCCGTACAGCGGGTTCGTGGTGCAGGCGGCGTCACCGACGGGGAACAGGCCGGCCAGTGGCGACTGCGACGCGACTGCCACACCGCGCAGCACGTTGTCGGGACCGGTCGCCGCCCGGATCGGGGTGAGCGGGGTCACGCTCCCGTCGGCCAGCCAGTCGCGGACCCAGGGGGTGCTGCGGGCGACGGCGGTGAAGGACGGCGGGTCGTGCAGTGCGCGCAGCGCGCGGTCCTCGGGCAGCGAGCCCAGCGCGATCGAGAAGATGTTCCCGTCCGCCGGGTGCAGCACGCCCGCGTAGTGACCGGACACCAGCCCGGCCGCGTTGCCGCGGTTGAGCGGGCCGAGCTGGCCGTCCCCGCGTTGGTAGAAGCGGCTGAAGGTCCGCAGTCCGGCGGGCCGGACCTGGTCGGGCGGCACGGGCAGGCCGGCCGTCGTGATCCAGCCCCGGGCGGCGCCGGCACGACCCGAGGCGTCCACCACGATCTGCGCGCCGAACCGGCCGGACGCGGTGGTGACGCCCGTCAGCCGCCCGCCGACGCCCCGCTCCACCCCGGTGACGGTCACGCCATGCTCGACGCGTACCCCGGCGAGGCCCGTGACGTACCGGTAGAGCACCAGCTCCAGCAGCGAGCGGCGGCAGGCCAGTGCCACGAGTTCGGCGTCGGGCGGCTCCCGCCGGGGACCCGNCGCCGTCGGGGGCAGCGCCGTGGTGAGGTCCAGCAGCCGTCCGCCGGCGCTGTCCAGCATGCCGAGAAGGTCGGGGGCACGGTCGCGCAGCGTGCCCACGCCCCGCGAGGTCAGGATGTGGGAGTGGTCAGCCTGCGGGACGGCGCCGCGCCGCCACCGCCCGGC
The DNA here is from genome assembly GCF_001421075.1 of Frankia sp. CpI1-P. NCBI lineage: Bacteria > Bacillati > Actinomycetota > Actinomycetes > Frankiales > Frankiaceae > Frankia > Frankia sp. CpI1-P. The sequence continues at coordinate 69,996 of NZ_LJJX01000037.1, forward strand.
CGCCTCGGCGACGGGGCCCAGCGGTGGCGGAGATGCGCGCTCCAGGATGAGGACCCGGCGCCCGTGCTGGGCGAGCGCCAGGGCGGTGGCGAGCCCCGCGACGCTGGCACCGACGATCACGGCGGCCGACATGAGCGCCGCCTCGACGCCGGTCAACAGGAGCGCCCGTCGGGGTGCGCGACCTGCCCGGGGGCTGCTGCCAGGTCCCCGCGTGCCAGATCCTCGCGTGCCAGGTCCTCGCGTGCCAGGTCCTCGCGGCGCTGTCCGTGCACGAAGAAGACCCGCCTCACCTCCGTCTCGGCGCGCGGCGGCACAGGGTCGGGCCAGCGTCCGAAGTCGGCACCGGCCTCCCCCGGCTGGACCGCCGTCGCCTCGATGCCGTGCGCGGCGAGCAGCGCCTCCGGCTCGTCGGTGCCGAAGACCCACGGGCATCCCCAGCCGGCGAAGACCCCCAGCAGCGGCGCCATGTTCGGCAGGGTCAGCGCGGCGGCGTTGACGACGTCGGCCGCGACCAGGCTGCCGGGTACGGTCACCGCGCGCACGGCGGCCAGCACCCGGTGCACGGCGGGCTCGGGGATGTAGTAGAGCAGTCCCTCCAGCAGCCACGCGGAGCGCCGCGCGGGGTCGTACCCGGCCGCGAGCAGGTCGTCGGTCCAGGTGTCCGTCTCCAGGTCGACGGCGACGGGGCGCCGGTCCACGCCGGGTGAGCGCCCGGCCAGGACCTCGGCCTTGACGGCGAGCACGGCGGGACGGTCGATCTCGTACACCGGCAGGTCGCGCGGCCAGCGCAGCCGGAAGGCCCGGGAGTCCATTCCCGCGGGAGCGAGCACGATCTGCTCGATGTCCGGGCGCGCCGCCGCCGCGAGCAGGTACTCGTCGAAGAAGCGGGTGCGGATCGCGTTGTAGTCCGGCGTNCTGGGCACCGTCCGCTGCGCGCCGGCCGGGAAGGTCACCGCGCGGACCTCGGCGAGCAGACCGGGTCCCACCTCGCCGGCGAACGCGGCCGCGTAGGGGTCCTCGTAGAGCCGGTCGGGCCGGCGGGTCTCGGCGGCCCGCAGTGCCGCCGTGAGAAGGGCGGTCCGTTCCACCGCCGCAAGATCAGCCATGGTCTGTCCTTTCACACGTCGTGAGGTGCTCCTGGCCGCTTCGCCCTCGAGACGTCACGGCTCGAGGGCCGCGACGGCTGCGGCGGCCGGTTCCTGCTGGCCCGTGGCGTCGGGTGCCCTGCGGGCCTCGCTGAAAGGCTCGGCGACAAGCCGGTCCCACATGGCCGCGTCCTGGCGGAACATGCGGTCCTTGACCTGTGTCGGGCGCACGCCCTCGGCCACGCGGGCCTGCCAGTCGCGGGCGAACGCGTCGGTGCCGAGCTGGCGCACCGTCGGCGGACCGAGGTGGCCGGCGGCACGGGCGGTGCGGTACCCGGGGGACTCGGCGCCCAGTGCCTCGTCGAGGCGCGCGGCCGCGGCCTCGATCTCCGTCGGGCTCCAGGGGGAGGTGGACGCCAGCGCGAACTCGTAGGCCGCGGGCCCGGCGGTGCGGACCCGGCAGGCGACGTTGCGGACCTCCAGACCGCCAGCGCGGGCCGCGGCCGCCACCGCTCTGGTCACCTGCGACTCGCGCAGCCGCTCGCCGGCGGCGTCCGACCGGGTGNCCCGGCCGGCGTATTCCACCCGGGGCACCCCCGCGACGCGGTCGACGACCCGGACCACATCCCCCACCGCGTAGCGGTAGAAGCCGCCCACATGCGTGAAGATCACGTGATACTCGCGGCCCGCCTCCAGTTCCTCCCATCGGAGGGTGTCGGAGTCGGGCGTGACGTCGTCGTCCGCGTCGAGGAACTCGTGGACGGCGGCCGTCACCAGCAGGCTGCCAGCGGTACCGTGCCGGTCCAGCGCGACAGCCACCGGCCCCTCCGACGCCGCGACCGGCGCCGGCAGCACCGCCACGTCGGCGCCGAACTCCGCACGCAGCCCCGGCAGGTAGAGGGAGGCGATGCCGGTGGTCCAGCAGAACAACACCCGCATCCGGGGCCAGACCTGGGCGGGGCGGATCGTGCCGGCGTAGGTGTCGAGCGCGTCGAGCTCGCGGGCCCGGCGAGGGTTCGGCTCCAGGCAACGCACACCGCCGAGCGTGCCGTCGCGTACCTCCCGGACGATGTCCGGCCACCACCGGGCGAGCTGGTGGGGCAGCACGGCCACCATCGCCGGGTTGATGCCGATCACGGCCCGTACGTCCGCCTCGACCGCCATTCTGAGCCGCAGATACATCCTGCGCTCGTGATCGGCGTCGTCGACGGCGACCGGGAGCCTCATCCACGGGGCGCGGGTGCCGGGTTCGGCCGACAGCGGCTCACCGAAGGCCGCGCCGAAGTCCACCTGGCTCGCGCCGAGGTGCGGCCGCCCGGACGCCGTCACGGTGGGTGCCGCGACCACGTCGTGCTTGAGGTTCAGGAAGTACTCCGGGCGGGCCAGGGTGTCCGGGAAGTGCTCGACGATCGGAGCCCAGGCCGCATAGAAGAAGGGAAAGAACGAGGTCCGCATGAAGTCGGCCGTGATCGGGATCTTCTTGCGCTCGCCGGTGCTCCCGCTGCTGGTGAAGTAGACGACCGGGTCCCGCGCGGTCAGCACCCGCCGTTCCCCCGCGGCCATCCGCTCGATCCATGGCGCGTGGTCGGCGAAGGTCTGGACGGGCACCGCGGCGCGCAGGTCGTCGAGCGTGCGGACGGCGGCCAGACCGTGGCGCCGGCCGAAAGCGGTGCCGGCGTTACGGTCGACGAGATCGTCGAGCACCATCCGCTGGTGCTCGGCCGCCGCGGGCAGCGCGGCGCGCAGGCGGTCGCGCTCGGCGAGCACCCTGGTCCGGTAGGCGCGCCCGTGATCCCGCCCGGCTGATTCCCCCCGTTCCACCGGTTCCGCCGATGCGACCGGTCCCGCCTGGTCAGACTCATCGGTCGTCAAGACTCAGCAACTCCTTCCTGACCGCCTCGGCGGTACTGCGCGGGTCGACGTGCTCGGTCACCATGCGCAGCGGCAGACCGCCGACCTCCTCCAGCAGCAGTCGCCGCAGGTCCTCCTGGTAGGCGACGAAGGCCGCCCGGTCCGGCCGGTCACCGTGGTACTCCAGCGGATTGGGGGCCCGGTCCGCGGCGCTGCGCCGCCAGGCCTCCGCGACGGGCGTGTCGAGGAGGATGACCCCCCGGGGTCGGGGNAACGCCCGCCACCAGCCGAACATCGGATGGTCCGAGAGTCCGGCGAGCCGACACTTCGCCAGAATCTTGTAGTAATAGGAGTCCATCAGAACCGGCGGTCTGGAGGGCAGCTCGAGAAGACGGTCGCGGAGGAAGACGACGCCGGTCTGCATCATGGCGGCGAGGAAGTCCACCGAATACGCGCCGCCTGGCGCCGCGGCGTCGTTCACGAGCTGCTCGCGAAGCTTCGTGATCAGCGCGTGCCGAGGCTCCAGAAAACTTCTGTCGATCGAGAGGAGCCGTAGCTCCGGCNCCANCCCCCGCAGCTCGAGCATAGCTGATGACTTGCCTGCGTAGTCTATCCCCGCCAGCACGAAGAAGGGCGGACAATCACACTGGTGAAGACTCATGAGAAACCACCTCCGAGCCGGGATCATTCTTTCCGCACACCCACCGCCGACGTCTCCCTTTCGGCGGGCATACCCAGGCCCCACCGCCTTCGCTCCGACCGGAGCCGGCGATACCCGTAGCCNCTGCCTGGCGGCCGAGCCCCGGCGGTAACGCAGGGGCACGGTGGATCCGACTTATTCCCCCCAGGCGCGACATGTCTACAGGACGCAATCACCCGTCAGCACGCCGGCCGCTTCCCAGCCAGCGCCTCGGGGTGCGCCATGTGGACCATACCCGGCACCCCTCCGATCGCAGTACCAGGACCGGCGCACCAGCAGCATGTCCAAAAGTATTCACTCACGACGAAGGATTTAGCAACCCGCCGATCGCCGGTCATACGACTCCCGGAGGCCGCCATCTGGCGGGCCGGCACGTCGGCGAAAGCAGTGCGGCACCGTATCAGGTGGGTTCACCGGCGACTCGGCCATGGCCGCCGGTCCCGGAGATGGTGAATGCCGAGAACAACTGGAGCCGTGGCAGGGGAGACAGCGGATGCGGCATCTCCTCGGCATTTCACGCAGCGTGAGATGCGTCGATCGACGGAGACCCACTTCTTTCCCTACGACACCCGACGTCGAGGAGACCCCGGTCGCCTGGGCCGTGACCACTGGTCCGACGACTACGGACCGGAGTACCGCGCCAGTCGGACTCCGCGCGTACGGGCGTCAGTAAAGACTGATATGGCACCTTAGTGCCGTCCCCGGCCGCGCCGGAGGAGCGCTTTGTGCGGCGCGCCACATGTTCGGACCGCGGGTGGTCGGCGCCGCCGCGGCGGCATCACCGGAATAGGAGTGGCGGCACTGTTGTGTTGGCGAAGTCCGCCATCTCGGCGACCGATCATTCATGATCGGGTGGTGCGTCGACGTCGTGTCCATCCACCGGTTCCGACGTCAGAGTTCGCCGGGTTCCGGTTCCCACCCGAGGTGATCGTCCTTGCGGTGCGGTGGTACCTGCGGTACGCGCTGTCCTACCGGGACGTCGAAGAGCTCCTCGCTGAACGCGGCATCGAGGTCGACCACGTCACGATCTACCGGTGGGTGCGGCGCCTCACGCCCTTGCTCGTGGACGCGGCCCGGCCCTGCCGGCACCAACCAGGCGACAGATGGTTCGTCGATGAGACGTACGTGAAGGTCTC
>NZ_LJJX01000038.1:0-72696 GCF_001421075.1 Frankia sp. CpI1-P
CGATGGTACTGCATGGGGGACTGTGTGGGAGAGTAGGACGCCGCCGGACTTACACAAAGTGTGGGGTTGCCTTTTTAAGGCAACCCCACACTTGTTTTGTGCGTGGACGATCCCCGGCGTGCGGCTGAGGCCGGTTCCGGCGTTGTCCTCCGGCGGCGTTCGGCGCCAGGCCGGTCGGGGATCAGACCGGCCCGGACTCGCTGCCGGCGTGGCGGCGCCGACCGGCTGGGAGCGGCGGCGTCGGGCATACCCCGTACTGTGGACATCGCTGCGGGCATCCCGCGGATCGGCGTCCGGATCCTCGTCGAGGTCTCCTCCGACGCCGCGGCGGACCGCGCCGGGGCAGACCGGTGGGTCCATGCCCTCCTGGCAGAGCACACATCAGATCCGCGGCCGCCGACCGCGGCGCATGCGGGACGAAGGGGAACGGCCGGTCATGGCGAGGGAAGACAGAGCGAATGAGCGCGGCACATCGGTGCCGTACGCCTCCGACCGGCCCCAGCGGCGTGACCGGGAGCCCGGGCGGGACGGTACCCCTCGGCGCGGTGGCCGGTCCGGCCCGGACGGTGCGTTCGGGGGAGCACCGCGCCGTGACCATGCGGCGGGTGGCGCCGGGCGGGGTGCAGCTCCGGCCCGGTCGGCGGCGCCGCGTGCCGGTGGCACCCGGGGGCAGAGCGCTACCCGCGGCGGCTGGTCCGGCGATGCCGCCAGCGGCGCGGGCCGAGCCAGGTCCGGGCAGGTCCGGCGGCTGACCGACGCCGCCCCCGGCCGAGGCTCTCGGCCAACCGGGGCAGGCCGCCGTTGGGCCGACCGGACGGAGGGCGAGAGCGGTGGGTATGGCCGGGCCGATTCACCGGCCCGGCGGCCGCGGCCTGCCGGCGACTCCGGCGGTGGTCCGGACGGGGGTGCGCGCTTTCCGCGGACCGACCGCCCGCGAAATGACCGCCCGCAGGGTGGGCAGGGTTCGTCCGGCGGCGACCGCTTCGATCGGCGCGGGCCGGCCGGGGCGTCCTTCGGTGCCGGCCAGCCCCGTGACGACCGAACCGGCGGGGACCGTCAGGGCGGCCCCGGCTTTCGTCAGGGCGCGGGTGCCAGCGGTGGCGGGCGTGCTGGCGGGGCGGCGCGCGGCGGCGTCGGCCGTGCGGGGCAGGTCCCGGGGCGGATGACGGCGGAGTCGGCGTGGCGGGTTCGCCGCGGCCGGCCGGGTGCGGATGAGCGGACCGCCACCGGCGGCCACCGTACCGGCGCCCCGGACGCGCAGCGCCGCCCATTCCGGGAGCCGTCGCGCGACCGGAACGACCGTCGTGACGACGGTGCCCGCAGGTACGGTGCGGCCGGTACCACCGAGCGTGGCACCGACCGCGGCGCGCCCGACCGCGGCATGGCGCACGGACGCGTGCAGGCTGAGCGGCCGTCGCGTCCCGAGAGCGCTGCCGGCCGCGGCGGGTGGCAGCGGGCCGAGTCCGGCCAGGGACAGGGACGCGGAGGGCCCGCTGCCCGGCCGTGGACCGCCGGGCAGCGGCCGTCCACCGGAACCCGAACGCCGTCCGAACGGCCACGGGTCGCCGGTGGCGAGCGGCCGCCCCGCCAAGGCCAGGACCAGCGTCCCCGCCAGGACCAGCGAGATGGCCGGGAGCAGCGGCCGTGGGAGCGCGGCCGGGAGCGTGTGGCACCGGACCGTGATCCGTCGGCGCGTGACGGCCGATCCGACAGGTGGTCGTCCAACCGTCCGGCGAACACGCGGCCCGCTGGCTCCACGGCCGGCGACGATCGTAACGATCGTCGTGACGCACCCGCCGCGCCCCGACCGGCCGCGGCGGACGGCGCCGAGCGGCGCGAGTACCGCGAGCAGCGGTCATGGCGCGACGGGGCTGGCTCCGGCGTCCCCGATGCAGGTACTCGAGGCTCGGGCGCAGGTACTCGAGGCGCTGGCGCCGGCCCTCGGGGCGCGGGTGCTCGGGACGCGGGTGGCCGTGGGGAACGCGCCGGTGCACCGGGCGCGCGGGGTAACGGCGCCCCCCGAGGCGCCGCGGCGCGCGGGGCGAGCCAGGGGCGCGGGGCCCCGCAGGGACGCGGTGGGCGACCAGGTGGACCTGGCCGTCCCGACGATCGGCGGGGGGACCGTCCGGATCGGTCGGCCCGGCCGGATCGCACCGATGTCGGCAGCCGGCGGCCCCGGGTGCAGACCCCGCCGCTGCCGGACGAGGCCCGCGCGGACATGCTCGACCACGACGTCCGCCGCTCGCTGCGGGGGCTGCCGACGAATCTGGCGGACACGATCGCCCGGCATCTCGTCGCGACCGCGCTCCTGCTCGACGACGATCCGGCCGCGGCCCTCGCCCATGCGCGGGCCGCCGCCGACCGGGTGCCCCGCCTTCCCGCCGTGCGTGAGGCGGTCGGCATCGCGGCCTACCACGCCGGCGAGTACGCCACGGCGCTCGTCGAGCTGCGGGCCGCCCGGCGGATGGACGGTTCGGGCCACAACCTGCCGCTGATGGCGGACAGCGAGCGCGGCCTCGGTCGGCCCGAGCGGGCCATCGCCTACCTGCGCGATCCGCAGGCCGACGAACTGGACCCGGCGGCCCGCGCCGAGATGCTGATCGTGATCTCCGGGGCGCGCCGGGACCTGGGCCAGCCGGAGGCCGCCGTCGTGCTGCTGCGCGACCTCGCCACCGCGAAGGGCGCGCCGGCGCCGTGGGCTCCGCGGCTCTGGTACGCCTACGCCGAGGCGCTGCTGGCCGCCGGCCGTCCCGAGGAAGCGGCCCGGTGGTTCACCTCCGCCGCGGCCGTCGACGACGGCGAGACGGACGCGGCCGCTCGCGCTTACGAGATCGTCACCGGCCAGCCGATGCCCGAGGACGAGGACGTCGAGTCCGAGGCGGACGTCGAGTCCGAGGCGGTGAACGCCGTCGAGCTGCTGGGCGGCGGGCAGGCAGCCACGGATCAGGAGGCCGCAGCCGGCGTCACCGGTTCTGGCGATTCCTCGGCAGCGGGCGCCACCGATTCGGTCGACATCACGGATGCCGATCCGGATTTCGGGGNCTCCGCCATCGAGGAGCCGAACGTCGTTGATGCGCCGGATGCCACGAGCGCAGGAGATCTGGCTGACTCGGGCGATCTGGCGGATGCGGGGGATCTGGCCGACTCGGGGGACGTCACCGCAGCGGTGGTGAATCCGGCGGATTCGGCGGAAGCGGATTCGGGGGAAGCGGCGGAGCGGTCACACGATCCGTCCTAGGCCGGTACCGAATCGTGTCGAGGTCTGGCGGCGGTTCTCGGAGCCGAGACCGCGTTCCGGCCTCGGCACGATCTGGCCGCACTGTGGCCGGAAGACGGCGTGGCCGGAAGACGGCGTGTGGCCGGGGCGACGCGGTCGGGCCGGTCAGGCGTCCAACGGGCGCAGGACGAGGCCCGTGCGCGGCTTCGGGGTGAACAGCGTCGATTTGCGAGGCATGCGCTCCCCGGCCTCGGCGACCGCGGTCACATCCGCGACCGGGGTCGGGTTGAGCAGCAGCGCGGTCCCGCCGGCCGCAGCCGCCGCGGCGATCGCGGCCGGTGCGTCGTGGTGGTAGTCGACGACGCCGACCGTGTCCGCGAGTTCCCAGACGTCAACGATCAGCGCCAGGTGGGCGACGGTGACGTCGAGCCGGCGGAAGGCGGCCGAGCGGCCCGCCGGCAGGCTGCGGGCCAGCAGGCCCGCGGTGGGCTCGGTAAGCAGGTAGGCGGAGGTGCCGTCGGTGACGACGAAGGCGTGCCCGCCCTGACCGGCCTTGGCCAGTTCGTCGAGCAGGTGGTTCGGGTCGACGCCCGCCTGTTCGGTTCCGGCCCGTTCAGCGGCGGCCGGTGCAGCGCCGGCCCGTTCGGGGCTGGCGACGTCCGGGCCGGCGAGTCTGCGGACGGTGAACTCGGCGGCGGCCCGGCGCACCGCGGCGGCGAGGTCCAGACCGGTCACCGCCCGGTGGATGGCGTGCACCCGCGGGCCGGAGACGGTCGCGTCCACGAGGAAGGCGAGGCCGAAGTCCCACGGACCCGAGCCGTCCCCGGCGGCGTGCCGCTCGGCCTGGTACTGCCGATAGGTGGCGTAGCGGTGGTGCCCGTCGGCGATGACGGCCCGCCGGGGCAGCAGGTCGGCCGCCATGGCGGTGAGCACCGTCGGGTCGTCGATCGCCCAGAGCCGATGGGTCACCCCGTCGTCTGTGGTCGTCTCGATCTGCGGGACAGTCTCGACCAGTTCGCTGACAACTCGGCTGGTCTCGCCGCCGCCGGAGTACAGCAGGAAGATGGGCTCCAGGTTGGCGCGGGTCGCCCGGGTCAGCGCCAGCCGGTCCGAGACCGTCCCCGCCATGGTGTTCTCGTGCGGCAGGATGATCCCCGCCGCCGGGTCGGCCAGTGCGACGGCGCCGATCAGCCCCCGCTGGACGTGGCCGTCCTGCTCCTCCTCACACACGTAGACGGACGCCCTGTCGTCCCGGCGCAGCACCCCGCCGTCGAGCCACTCCCGCAGCGTGCGGGCGGCGCCGTCGTAGTCGTCGCCGGGCAGGATGAGCCNCACCACGTTGTGGACGTCGCGGGCCAGGAGTTGGGCGCGTTCGGCATCGTCGATCACGTCGTAGGGCGGCGAGGTCAACGCGGCGAGAGCCGGCCCTGAGACCGGGAAGCGCGCCGCCCGGAACGGGGTGAGCACGAGTCCCGCGGGAACGGGGACGGGATGATCGGCGTGCAGCATGAGCCGCATCGTAGGACCCGGCCGGTGCCGGCCGGCCGACCCGGGGATCCGCCGGCCGGGTGGGGTGGCGCCGGCGGCCCGTTGGTGGGCGTCATCGGGTATCGCCCGCCGCGGCCGCCGTGAGCGCAGGGCGTGGTGTGTCCGGTCGTGACGGCAAGGCCGCGGGCCACCGGTAGTGATCATTATCCGATCCGGGGGCGTCCCGGCGGGCTTTGCGGCGACACTGGACCCGGGAGTGTCGCCATCCTCGCTGGTGAGAGGAGTGATTACGAAGCGTGATTCCCAGCTCTTGGGATCACGGCTGGTGGGCCTGCCAGNCGCGGCAGAGCCGACCGGAGTGATTCCGTCCACGGCGGTGTTGGTCCGAGGGGGCGGGTTTGCGCTGCGGCGCCGTGCGGCGCAGGCGGTGCTCGCCGGGGACGCTGTCGCAGAGTGGTCCGCCGCGTAGGGGTGTGCGAGCGGCCGGCGCAGCGTAGGTGTTCGTCCACGTGGTGGAGGTGAAGATGGTCGACAAGACCGGCCGCCCGGAAGAGACTCCGGACGAGGGCGCCCCGACGGACAGCATCCGCCCGGGGCCGGCAGGCGAGGTCTACGACTGGTACACCCGCGGGATGGCCCTGCTGGGCCACGGGGACGCCAATGCCGCGGTGCAGTTGCTCGCGCACGCGGTCGCGGCCGAGCCGGCCTCGCCGAGCGTTCGCGAGGCGCTGGGCCGTGCCCAGTTCAGCGCCGGCCAGTACGTCGCCGCCCGGGAGACCTTCGCCTGGATCGTCGACCGTCATCCCACCGACGACTACGCGCAGTTCGGCCTCGGCCTGTCCGCCCGCAAGATCGGCGATCTTCGTGCGGCCGTCGAGCACCTCGCGCTGGCAGTGGCGATGCGCCCGGACATCCGGCACTACGGAGTCGCGCTGCGCGGTGCCCGCGCGGCCCTGGCCCGGGCATGACCGATCGGCTGCCGGGGACGTCCCGGTGGCCACCGTCCCGCGCGGCCGACAGGCCCGCGACCAGCGCGATCCCCGGAGAGTTCGCCGTGTCCCCAGATCTGACCGCCGGCCTGGTGGCCAAGCCCCGCGACGCGGCCGAGGCCGGCCCGCTGCGCGGCACCGACCGACCGCTCGCCGACCTGTTCGACGTCGCCCTGATGGATCTCGACGGGGTGGTGAACCGCGGTGGGTCGGCGGTGCCGCACGCCCCGGAGGCGATCGCCGCCGCGGGCCGTCGCGGCCTGCGCACCGTCTACGTCACCAACAACGCCCTGCGCCCGCCGGCGGAGGTCGCCGACCGGCTGACCGGGTTCGGCGTGCCGGCGCGGGCCGAGGACGTGGTCACCTCCGCGCAGGCCGCGGCGCACGTCCTCGCCGAACGACTGCCCGCCGGCGCCCGGGTGCTCCTGCTCGGCGGGCGCGGGCTGCGCCAGGCGCTCATCGAGGAGGGGCTGACCCCGGTCGACTCCGCCGAGGACGCCCCGGTGGCCGTCGTCCAGGGATTCGACCCCGACCTCACCTACGCCCGCCTGGCCGAGGCGACCTACGCGATCCGGGCCGGCGCCTGGTGGGTCGCGAGCAACGCCGACCGGACGGTGCCGACCGAGCGCGGCATCGCCCCCGGCAACGGCGCCGTGGCCGCGTTCCTGCGCGCCGCGACCGACCAGAAGCCCCTGGTGACCGGCAAGCCGGAGGCGGCGATGCACCGGGAGTCGATGCGGCGCAGCGGCGCCCGCACCCCGATGATCGTCGGAGACCGGCTCGACACCGACATCGAAGCCGGAACCCGGTCGTCCACGCCCACCCTGCTCGTCTTCACCGGGGTCACGACGCCGTCGGAGCTGCTCGCCGCGCCGCCGGAGCACCGCCCGACCTTCCTGGCCGCCGACCTGCGGGGCCTGCTGCGGCCGGCGCCACCGGTGCGGGCGCGGCCGGACGCCGGCAAGCACGCCGCCGCCTGCGGCGGGTGGGTCGCCCGCGTCGACGACGGCGAGCTGAGCTGGTCGGCGAACGACGGGGGCGACGGCATCAACGCCGGCAACGACACCAAGGGTGGCAACGCGAACGGCGGTGACGGCGAGGGCGGCGCGGGGGACGGACTCGACGCGCTGCGGGCCGCGTGCGCGGCGGTCTGGTCCGCTATCGATGTGGGCGTCGCAGTCCACGCGATCGCGGCCGACCGGCCCGCGGGCTGCGCGGACCTGGTCGTACCCACCGTCGCGCCCTGACCTCGGCAGTACGTCGGCAGCGCGGGCACACCCGGCGGCCGGTCAGAGCAGGGAGCGGACCCTCAGCAGGTCGCGCACGCTCGCGTCCACCTTCAGCCGGCCGCTCGTCCAGGCGGACAGCACCGACAACCGCCCCTCGGTGACCGCGATCAGATCGTCGCTGTTCACGGTCAGGGTGATCTGGGCGTCGTCGCGGTGACCCTCGCCGAGGTCGCGCAGGCAGCCGTCGCGCAGCTCACCGGAGAAGGNGGTTCCCAGGTCCGGGATGCGGCAGACGATCGTGCGGTCGGGGGTTCGGGGCGGGCGGCCCTCGGCGGCGAGCCTGTCCAGACGGTCGGCGATGCTACGGAACGCGGTCTCACACTGTGACCTGTCGGCCATCGGGAGCTCCGGCCTCCTTCGGGTCGGTTCGGGGCCTCCCGTCGGCGGGGGCCCTCCCATGGTGCCTTCCATCGGGCGGTAGGCGACGCTCACCGGGCGAGTGGCCGGCGAAGGTGGCGCAGCGCCCGGGCGGACGGGTCGCGAGCGGCACCGCGGCGGATGCGGCGGGTCATGAGATTCGTCGCATGACCCACGTCGTGGGGGAGGCGTCGCACCATCGACGAAAAGTGCGGGAGGCTGACAGAGTGAGCACCGAGAACCTGCCCGCCGAGATCCGGGACGCGCTTACGCGGCTGGACACCCTCGACGTCGTGGCGACGTCGGAACATGTGGAGGTCTTCGAGGAGATGAACCGCCGACTGGCCGACGCCCTGGCCGACCTGGACGGGTCGGGCGGCGGCGCGGCAGCCGAGGTCGATCGGGCGCAGCCACGGCCGGGTCCGGTCCGGCCGGTTCGGTGAGTCGAGCAGGGGGCGTGGTGGCCCGTCGCGTGCGGTTGGACAGCGAGCTCGTCCGGCGTGGACTCGCCCGCTCGCGGGAGCAGGCCGTGGCCGCGATCAACGCCGGCCGGGTCCTGGTCGGCGGCATCCCGGCGACGAAAGCCGCCACGGTCGTCGACGGAACGACATCGATCGCCGTATCCGCGAGCGACGATCCCGGTTGGGCGTCGCGCGGCGCGCACAAGCTGCTCGGCGCCTTCGCCGCCTTCGGCGTCCCCGCCTACGACGCCGAGGCGGTCGCTGCCGAGCCCGTCAATGCCGAGGCGGTCAATGCCGAGCCCAACGCCGCGTCGACCGCGCCGGCCGTGGCGGATCCGGGTGGGTCGCTGGTGGTGGCCGGGCGGCGGTGCCTCGACGTGGGGGCGTCCACCGGAGGGTTCACCGACGTGCTGCTGCGCCACGGTGCGGCGTCGGTCGTCGCGGTCGACGTCGGCTACGGCCAGCTGCTGTGGCGGCTGCGCTCGGATCCGCGGGTGCGGGTGCTCGACCGGGTCAACGCCCGCGCGCTGACCCCGGCCGAGGTCGGCGAGCCGGTCGAACTGGTCGTCGGGGATCTGTCGTTCATCCCGCTGCGGTTGGTGCTGCCGGCGCTGCGGGAGTGCGCGGCGCCGGACGCCGATTTCGTGCTTCTGGTCAAGCCGCAGTTCGAGGTGGGTCGCGAGCGGCTCGGCGCCGGCGGCGTGGTCCGCGATCCGGCGCTGCACGCCGAGGTGGTGCGCGAGGTCGCGGCCGTGGCGGGCGGGCTCGGTCTCGGCGTGCGAGGGGTGACCGCGAGTCCGCTGCCCGGCCCGGCCGGCAACGTGGAGTACCTGCTCTGGCTCGCCGCGGGCGCGCCGCCACTCGACGACGACGCGCTCACCCGCGCCATCGAGGCCGGTCCTGCCGGGAACCGACCGGAGCGTCCGGCATGACCCGGGAGATCCTCGTCGTCACCCATCCACGCCGCTCGATCGTGCGGGAGAGCGCCCAGCGGGTGATCGAGGGGCTGNCCGGCGCCGGGGTGTCGCCGCGGGTGCTGCGCGACGAGGCCGAGCAGCTCGACCTGACCGGCGCGAACGTCGTCCCGCACGACGCGGACGCCGCCGTCGGGGTGGAGATGGTGCTCGTCCTCGGCGGCGACGGCAGCCTGCTGCGCGGGGCGGAGTTCGCCCGCGGCGCCGACGTGCCGCTGCTCGGCGTCAACCTCGGCCACGTCGGTTTCCTCGCCGAGGCCGAACCGGACGCGCTGGAGTCCACCATCGACCACGTCGTCCGCAAGGACTACACGGTGGAGGACCGGATGACCGTCGACGTGACCGTCCGCCGCCGCGGCGAGGTCACCTACTCCGGCTGGGCGCTCAACGAGATGTCGCTGGAGAAGGCCGAACGGGCGCGGATGCTGGAATGCGTCCTGGAGATCGACGGTCGTCCGCTGTCCCGGTGGGGCTGCGACGGGGTGATCTGCTCGACGCCCACCGGATCGACGGCGTACGCGTTCTCCGTCGGCGGCCCGGTGATGTGGCCGGGGGTCGAGGCGCTGCTTGTCGCCCCGATCAGCGCGCACGCGTTGTTCGCCCGGCCGCTCGTGCTCGCGCCGAGCGCGACCGTCGCCGTGGAGATCCTGGAGCCGGTGCCCGGCGTGCTCTACTGCGACGGGCGGCGTCTCGCCGAGGTGCCGCCCGAGTCGCGGGTCGAGGTCGTGCGCGGCCGGCGGCCGGTGCGCCTGGCCGTGGTGCGCCCGCTGCCGTTCACCGACCGGCTCGTCGCCAAGTTCGACCTGCCCGTGGCGGGCTGGCGGGGCCGCAACGAGCGCTGAGCGGCCATCGGACCCGCTGGGGTGGACTCGGGCGGGTCCGTTGACGGTTGTAGACGGTTGTTGACGGTTGAGGATGTCGGCGGACCCGGTGGGGCGGCTAGAGTTCGGGGCGTGCTCGAGGAGATTCGCATCCGCGGCCTCGGGGTCATCGACGACGCTGCCCTCGATCTCGCCGCCGGCCTGACCGTGGTCAGCGGCGAGACCGGCGCCGGCAAGACGATGATTGTGCAGGGCCTGGGCCTGCTCACCGGCGGCCGGGCCGACTACGGCCTGGTCCGGCCGGGGGTGGAGCGGGCGTTCGTCGAGGGGCGCCTGCTCATCCCGGCGGACTCCGCGGTCGCCGCGCGGGTCCGCGACGTCGGCGGCGACCTCGACGACGATCCCGGCGGCGCCGTCCTCGTCGTCGGGCGGACGCTGACGTCGGAGGGCCGCTCCCGGGCACAGGTGGCGGGCCGCTCGGTGCCGGCGAGCCTCCTCGCGGAGATCGCCGAGGATCTCATCGCCGTCCACGGCCAGTCCGAGGCGCAGCGGCTGCTGCGCCCGTCCACGCAGCGCGTGGCGCTGGACCGCTTCGCCGGCCACGCCGTCGCGGGGCCCCTGGCCCGCTACGGCGTGGTCTACACGGAGCTGAGCCGGGTCAGCCGGGCGCTCGCGGAGGTCACCGAGCGGTCCCGGGAACGCGAGCAGGAGGCGGAGCTGCTGCGGATCGGCCTGGCCGAGGTGGAGCGGGTCGAACCGGCGCCGGGGGAGGACGTCACTCTCGACGCCGAGCTGACGAAGCTCGAACACGCCGAGACGCTCGTCCGCACCGCCCGCACAGCCCACGCGGCGCTGATCAGCGATCCCGCGTCCGGCTCCGACGACTCCGGCGCCGTCGACCTGGTTTCCGCCGCCCGCCGCGTCATCGCCGGCGACGCCGACCTCGACGCCGACCTCGCCGCGCTCGGTGCCCGGCTGACCGAGGTGAGCATGCTGCTCACCGACGTCGCCGCCGACCTCGCCTCCTACGCCGAGAGCATCGACGCCGACCCGGAG
Source organism: Frankia sp. CpI1-P (assembly GCF_001421075.1). Taxonomy (NCBI): domain Bacteria; kingdom Bacillati; phylum Actinomycetota; class Actinomycetes; order Frankiales; family Frankiaceae; genus Frankia; species Frankia sp. CpI1-P. The sequence goes on from NZ_LJJX01000038.1 coordinate 10,653, forward strand.
CGCCTCGCCGACGCCCAGAACCGCAAGGCCGCCCTGACCGGCCTGACCCGCGCGCACGGCACCGACATCGACGGCGTGCTCGCCTGGGCCGACCAGGCCGGCCGCCGGCTGCTGGAGCTCGACGGCGCCGGCGACAGCGCCGAGACCCTCACGGCCCGCCGCGACGAGCTGACCGCCGAGCTCGCCCGCCTCGCCGCCACCCTCAGCGAGGCCCGGTCGGCGGCGGCGGCCCGCTTCGGTGAGGCGGTTGCCGCCGAGCTCGCGGGCCTCGCGATGCCCCGCGCCCGGGTCGAGGCCGCCGTGGCCCAGCGTGACGATCCCGCCGGCCTGCCCGTCGGCGACCGGCTCGTCGCCTTCGGCCCCGCCGGCGTCGACGACGTGGAGCTGCGCCTCATCCCGCATCCCGGTGCCCCGCCCCGGCCGGTGCAGAAGGGCGCCTCCGGCGGCGAGCTGTCCCGGGTGATGCTCGCCATCGAGGTCGTCCTCGCCGCCGACGACGCCGGCTCCACGATGGTCTTCGACGAGGTCGACGCCGGCGTCGGCGGCCGCGCCGCCGTCGAGATCGGCCGCCGCCTGGCCCGCCTCGCCCGCACCCACCAGGTCATCTGCATCACCCACCTGCCGCAGGTCGCCGCGTTCGCCGACCGGCACCTCGTCGTGCACAAGGCCGACGACGGCTCGGTCACCCGCAGCGGCGTCATCACCCTCGACGACGCCGGCCGCGTCCGCGAGCTGTCCCGGATGCTCGCCGGCCAGGAGGAGAGCACGCTGGCCCGCGGCCACGCCGAGGAACTCCTCGCCGCCGCCGCCGCCGACAAGGCCCGACCGTAAGCGCGGGCTTGTCTTAGCGCGCGCTCCAACACCTAGGGTTACCGCTGACGGCGTACGGATCGGCGGGCAGGGAGCAGCGGCATGCACGAGGTCAACCTTGGTGGACTGAACGTTTCGGCCCAGGGGCTGGGCTGCATGGGGATGAGCGAGTGGTACGGCGCCACCGACTGGGACGAGTCGATCGCGACGATCCACCGGGCGCTCGACCTGGGCGTCACGTTCCTGGACACCGCCGACGTCTACGGGGCCGGGCACAACGAGGTGCTGGTCGGGCGGGCCATCCACGACCGCCGGGACCAGGTGCAACTGGCCACCAAGTTCGGCATCGACCGCTCCGGCGGCGACGGCGCCAGGGTCGTCCGCGGGGAACGGGCGTACGTCCAGCGGGCCTGCGACGCCTCGCTGCTGCGGCTCGGCGTGGACGTCATCGACCTGTACTACCTGCACCGGCCGCCGCAGACCGCCGAGATCGAGGAGACGGTCGGGGCGATGGGCGAGCTCGTCGCGCAGGGCAAGGTGCGCTATCTCGGGTTGTCCGAGGTCGACGGCGCGCTGCTGCGGCGCGCGCACGCCGTGCACCCGATCGCGGCGGTGCAGAGCGAGTACTCGCTGTGGACCCGCGATCCCGAGACGTCCGTCCTCGACGCCCTGCGCGAGCTGAACGTCGGGCTGGTGCCCTACTCCCCGCTCGGCCGGGGCTTCCTCACCGCGACCTTCGACGGCTCCGATCTCGGTGCGCTCGACTTCCGGTCGCGCAGCCCGCGTTTCGTCGGGGAGGCCGGCGAGGCCAACCGCGCGATCGTGCAGGCGGTCGCCGACATCGCCGCCCGCAGGAACGCCGCCCCGGCGCAGGTCGCCCTCGCCTGGGTGCACGGGCAGGCCGAGCGGCTCGGTGTCCCGGTGGTCCCGATCCCCGGCACCAAGCGCCGCCGCTGGCTGGAGCAGAACGCCGGCGCCCTCGACCTCACCCTGGACGCCGACGACCTGGCTGTCCTCGACGCCCTCGACGCCCAGGTGGTCGGCGCCCGCTACTGATTCCCATCGTCATCCACCGCGAGCATGGACCGCATCGTCCCCGGATCCTGGGCGCGATCGCCTGACGTGAGTTCGTCTGCTGNGGGTGCGGCGGGCTGTCCTCCTGTGCGGCGGGGCGGGACTGTCACGGTCGGCGGCGGCCGCGTAAGCACGGTTGCTTGCGCCGGTCCGGGTCGGGTCGGGTCGGGGTTGACGACGACGTTCCGTGGCCGGCGAAGGGGCCGGAAGCGGGGATGTGCGTGGGACCGGTGCCACGTGGTCGCTCTGTGTGGACAAACCGGACGCCGAACCCATCAGAGGAACCACGTCGGCGCTCTCCCACGCATGCNCCCCGAACNCCCGCCAGCCGCCGCCACGCTCTGTGATCGTCGCCGCGAGCCGCGAACTCCTGGACCTCTCTGGCTACTCGGGGTCCCCGTGATGCGCCCAAGGCGTCGCCGGGTGGTGTGTCCAGGAGGATCGCCGGAGGCGATCGAACGAGACCCCATACGGCGGCCTGGAACCCGGGGTCCCCGTGAGGTGCCGGAGGCACCTCACGGGGAAGGTGTTACCGTGAAGTCCCGTGGAGGCGTCGGGTCCGGACCGGCGGCGTGACCACGGGAGTTTCACGTGGGCCAGGTGCATGTTACGAAGCACATCTTCGTCACCGGCGGGGTCGCGTCCAGTCTCGGCAAGGGACTGACCGCATCCAGCCTCGGGCGGCTTCTCAAGGCTCGCGGACTGCGGGTCACGATGCAGAAGCTCGACCCCTATCTCAACGTCGATCCCGGCACGATGAACCCGTTCCAGCACGGCGAGGTGTTCGTCACCGACGACGGCGCCGAGACCGACCTGGACATCGGGCACTACGAGCGGTTCCTCGACGTGAACCTCGACGGCAGCGCGAACGTCACGACCGGCCAGGTGTACTCGGCGGTCATCGCCCGCGAGCGCCGCGGCGACTACCTCGGCCAGACGGTGCAGGTCGTCCCGCACATCACCGACGAGATCAAGGATCGGATCCGGCGGCTCGCCGGCGACAGCGTCGACGTGGTCATCACGGAGGTCGGCGGTACCGTCGGCGACATCGAGTCGCTGCCCTACCTCGAGGCGATCCGCCAGGTGCGCCACGAGGTCGGCCGGGACAACGCGCTGACGGTCCACGTCAGCCTGGTGCCGTATCTGGGTCCGTCGGGGGAGCTGAAGACCAAGCCGACGCAGCACTCGGTGGCGGCGCTGCGCAGCATCGGCCTGCAGCCGGACGCGGTGGTCTGCCGCTCCGACCGGCCGCTGCCCGACGCCCTGAAGAAGAAGATCGCGATGATGTGCGACGTCGACGACGAGGCGGTCGTCGGGGCGCCGGACGCGAGCTCGATCTACGACATCCCGCGGGTGCTGCACCGGGAGGGCCTCGACGCCTACGTGGTGCGCCGGCTGGGGCTGTCGTTCCGCGACGTCGACTGGACCGAGTGGGACACCCTGCTGCGCCGGGTGCATCATCCGACGAACTCGGCGACGATCGCGATCGTCGGCAAGTACGTCGACCTGCCGGATGCCTACCTGTCGGTGACCGAGGCGTTGCGGGCGGGCGCGTTCGCCACCGACACCCGGGTCGACCTGCGGTGGATCACCTCGGACGAGTGCTCCTCTCCGGAGGAGACGGCCGCGCTGCTCGACGGGGTCGACGGGATCATCGTGCCCGGCGGCTTCGGGATCCGGGGCATCGAGGGCAAGCTCACCGCGCTGCGGCACGCCCGCGAGAACGGCCTGCCGACCCTGGGGATCTGCCTGGGCCTGCAGTGCATGGTCATCGAGGCGGCCCGCGGGCTCGCGGGCCTCGAGGGAGNGAACTCCACCGAGTTCGTGCCCGACACCCCGCATCCCGTGATCTCCACGATGGCCGACCAGCACGAGGTCGTCGCCGGCACGAGGGACATGGGCGGCACGATGCGCCTCGGCCTGTACTCGTGCACGCTCGCCCCCGGCACGGTCGCCCGCCGCGAGTACGCGGTGCCGGAGGTCGCCGAGCGTCACCGTCATCGGTACGAGGTCAACAACGACTACCGCGAGCGGCTCGCCGCCGCCGGNCTGGTCTTCTCCGGCACCTCGCCGGACGGCCGGCTGGTCGAGGTCGTGGAGCTGCCCGCCGACGTGCACCCCTACTACGTCGGCACCCAGGCGCATCCGGAGTTCCGGTCCCGGCCGACGCGGGCCCATCCGCTGTTCCGGGGGCTCGTCGCCGCGGCGATCGCGCACGCCGATCGTCGCCGCGGGGTGCTGCCCGTCGACCTGCCGGCCACCGACGCCGCCGCCACGCCCGCCTCGGTGTCCGGGGCCCGCACGGACGCCTCGGCGGTCGGCACCGGGGCCGGGACTGCCACGGCCGGAACCGTGTCCGGCGCTGGGGCCGACACCGGGGCCCGGGCGGGGGCCGCCCTCGCCGAGGGGGCCGAGGACGACGCCGCGGCGCCGGCCGTCGCCGGCGCGGGGCACGCCGGGGGAGCGGGCGGCCCGGGGGGCACATCCGGCCGGGGTGGCGGCGGCCGCCGCGGCGCCGGCAACGCCCGTCCGGGGGCCAGCTCGAACGGCACGGCCGCCCTGGTGTCGCCGTGACCGCCGACGCGCACCGCTACGAGGTCACCGAGAGCACGCTCGCCTACTCCGGGCGGATCATCTCCGTCCGCCGCGACCAGGTGCGCATGCCCGAGGGCGACGTCTCCCAGCGCGATGTCGTCGTCCACCCCGGTGCGGTGGGCGTGGTTGCACTCGACGACGGCGGCCGGGTCGTGATGGTGCACCAGTACCGCCATCCCGTCGGCGGCCCGTTGTGGGAGCTGCCCGCCGGCATCCTCGACGTGCCCGGGGAGCCGGCGTCCGTCGCCGCCGCCCGGGAGCTCGCCGAGGAGGCCGGGCTGCGCGCCGACCGGTACGACCTGCTCGTCGACGTCTGGTCCTCGCCGGGGATGACCGACGAGGCATACCGGGTCTTCCTGGCTCGGGACCTGCACGAGATTCCGGCGGCCGAGCGGTACGTGCCGGTGCACGAGGAGGCCGAGATGGGTCTGGCGCGCATCGACCTCGACGAGGCCGTCGCGCGGGTCCTGCGCGGCGAGATCACCAACGCGATGGCGGTCGTCGGCCTGCTGGCGACGGCGCGGGCGCGGGCGGCGAACTTCGCCGGCCTGCGCCCCATCGACTCCCCCTGGCCGGCCCGACCAGCCCACCGCGGCTAGCGCCGGGCGGGGGAGCGGCGCCATCTGTCTCTTCCACAGGGATAAATCCGGACGCTGAACCCTGTGGAAGAGACATGGAGGCGCTCTCCCAGGCATCCGCTGCCGCACCCGCGCCCGACCCGTGCGTGGGCTCGCCGGTGCTCATGGACGGTCACGAGGGCCCCTAGGGTTCCGTCCAGGCTGGTCAGTCGTTGTGGACCAGGACGCCGGCGGCCTCGTTGACGACGAGGCCCTGCGCGGCGGCGAGGGTCACCGGGTTCAGTGGGAAGGCCTCCGCGACGCCGGGCAGGGTGAACGTTCCGTCCCAGGTCACGGTGAGGGTCACCTGGTACTGCCCCGGCCGGGCGTACTCGTGCGACACGTATGCCTCGGGATGGTCACGCGGGGAAATCGCCGAATCGTAGGGCCGCCCGGGCGCGTCGGGGCCGGTCTCGCCGTCGCCGAACTCCCAGCGGTAGTGGGGGATCGCGCTGATCGTGGCGACGACGGGCTGGTCNACGTTGAACGTGTACGACTCCGGCACGGGCGTGTAGAGGATCGTCGCCAGGTTCGCGAAGCTGCGCCCGGACGGCGCGATGACGATCGACGGTTTCGGTAGGAGCTTGTCCCGCAGGTAGTCGGCGAGCGCCGCCTGCACGGCCGCGAGCGGCACCGCGTTGTCGGGCAGCAGGTAGTTGTTGCACCCGGCCATCGTCTGGTCGAACTGGGCGCGTTCGGCGGGTGTCATCGCCGGGTCCGGGCCGACGAGCTCGTACAGCTCACAGACCGCGGCGGGGTCATCCGGGCAGGCCTGCCCGCAGGATGCCCGCCTCGGGACGCCCCCGTCGGCGCCGTCGGGGATCCGCTCGAGCACCCCGTCGTGGTAACGGTACTGGTAGCCGTTGGCGGTGGCCCGGGTGTCGCAGCTTCCCCAGAGCACGCCGACGCAGGGTACCCGGGTCTCGTCGCCAGGAGCCGCTTCGGCGCGGCCGGCGGTGGACAGGCCCGGCAGCCCCGGGCCGGGCAGCAGACCGCCGACACCCGCGAGCAGCCCGACCATGACGGCGACCACCGCCATCCGGACGAGCCACCGCCGGCCCGACAGCGGACGCGGGTTGGCGAGCGTTCGCCGACCGCAACGGGAGTCCGAGGACGCAGGCGGGGCCGTCATGCCGGCCCCGGGGCGTAGCGCAGGGTCTGGATGCGCCAGCCGTGCTGGGTGAGGGCAAGTTCGGCGGTGGCGGCCCGGGTGGGCACGCCGGGGGCGTCGGCGACGTGGCGTCCGGCGAGGTCCAGCAGCCCGACGGCGCTGGTGTGCAGGGTGAAGGTCACTGCGGCGACGAGCCCGGCCCGGGGCCGGGCGGACAGGTCGGTCAGGCGGTAGGCGGCGGCGTCGGCGTGCAGGCCGCGCTGCTGGAGCGATCGAGTCACCCCGACGTCCAGGGCGCACGGCTGGCAGCCGGCCAGCGCGGTCGGCGTGGTCACGGCGAGCCGGCCGCCCCGGGCGGCGTCGTTGATCTCGCGGAAGTAGGCCTCGACCGTGCGGGCGGCCGCGGCGGGCGCGTCGTCGGAGCCCCCAGCCGGGCCGGCCGCCGTTGCGGAGGAGCCGCCAGCGGAAGGGTTACCGACGGACGAGCCACCGACAGACGAGCCACCGACGGGCGGGTTGCCGACGGGCGGGTTGCCGGCGGACGCCGCGTCCGGGCGGGCGGGGACGGCCGCGCCAGCGGGCTCGTGGCCGTCGCCGCCACAACCCGCGAGCAGGCCCGCTCCCGACAGGAGGGCAAGTGTCGTGACGGCGGTGATGACGACCCCCAGCCGTGCGGCGTAGCGTGACGATTCGGCGTCCGTCCGCACAAGTCGCCAGAATAGCCGCAGGAGCCCGGCATGTGGATAGGCGCCAACGGAGAACGATGCGCAGGTCCTACTATCAGTTTGATGATGGGAGCCACCGGCGGCGACCGGACATTCCGGATGCGCCCTCCCGCTGCGGCGGGCGGGCCGGTCGAGGCGGTGCGGCTGGGAACGCCGCCCGGCGGCAGCGGGCCCGCCCGCGCCCTCGATCATCCCGTGCCCTCGCAGCGGGGCACGCCCGGGAACATCATCGCGCGTTATCTCCATCATCTGGAGGGCGAACGGGGACTCGCCCAGAACTCCGTCCTTGCCTACCGTCGCGATCTGCGCCGCTACCTGAGCCATCTGTCGGCGCATGGCCTGTGCTCGTTGGACGCGGTCGGTGAGGCANAGGTTGCCGGCTTCGCCGCGGCATTGCGTGCGGGGGACGACACCCATCCGCCGCTCGCCGCGGCATCGGTGGCGCGGATGCTCGTCGCGGTGCGCTCACTGCACCGCTTCGCCGCCGAGGAGGGGGACGTCAGCGAGGACGTGTCCCGTCCGGTGCGACCGCCGACGCCGCCCCGCAAGCTGCCCAAGGCGCTCTCCGTGGACCAGGTGACCGCGGTGCTCGCCGCGGCCGCGGGCACCGCGCAGGCGGGGGTGGCGGGGGTGGCGGACCGGGCCGAGGATCCCGCGCCGGCGGCGGTGGAACCCGCCGAAGCGGTCCGCCGGCTGCGCGCCACGGCGCTGCTGGAGCTGCTCTACGGGACCGGTGCGCGGATCTCCGAGGCGGTCGGGCTGGACGTCGACGATCTCGACCTGGAGGCTGCCGCGGTGCGGCTGCACGNCAAGGGCGGCCGGGACCGGATCGTTCCCCTGGGCCGGTGCGCCGTGACCACGCTCGCGGACTACCTGCGCCTGGGCCGGCCGAGCCTCGCGGGGCCCCGGTCGGGGGCGGCGGTCTTTCTCTCCCGGCGCGGCAACCGGCTGTCCCGGCAGAGCGCGTGGACGGTGCTGCGGACCGCGGCTGCCCAGGCCGGGGTCGACGGCGTCTCACCGCATGTGCTGCGGCATTCCTTCGCCACCCACCTGCTCGACGGGGGAGCAGACGTCCGGGTTGTCCAGGAGCTGCTGGGCCACGCATCGGTCAGCACCACCCAGATCTACACCCTGGTGACGGTGGATCGGCTGCGAGAGGTGTATGCGACGTCACATCCCCGGGCGCTGGGCACGGGTCCGCCCGCCGCCGGCGGCGGTGGCTGGATTCCCGGGCCCCCGGCCGGTGGATGAGGAACCCCACCGGCGCCGCTGCGGCCGCGCCGGTCGTGCCCCGATCGGCCGGCACGGTACTCGGCCGGCACGCTACTCGGGCGGCACAGCACTCGGGCGGCACGGCATCGCGCGGGCGGCCCTGCCGCCGGTAGCGACCGAGCGTGCCCGGAACCGGCCGTTCAGGACGGGGTGTAGGGCCCCAGGCTCGGCATGCCGTTCGACGGCGCCGACGTCGGCACCCCGCCGACTCCGCCGACCGCCTGCGTGCTGCGCTCGGCGAGAGTCTCGCCCACCTTGCGTGCGATCGCTTCCATCAGGCGCAGCGCCTGCGGCAGCGACAGGTTCAGCACCACTTCGCTGTCGTTCGTCATCGCGAAGCGAACCGATACGTCCGCCATTGCTCGACCTCTCTCGCCTGATTCGGAAGATCTGCTCGATGCGTGTGGAACGNAACGGTACGGCCCATCTGGGACCAATGCACGCCCGGGGTTGCCGTGGATGCCACCGGTCTCGCTCGGCGTATGCGCTCGATCACCTATTGTGGTGGTCCAGGTGTTGTAGCTGTCAGTCACGTGCGCTGCTCCTCTGCCGGTAGCGACGTGTNTGGGCCCCGTCGGGTGTGGCCGAAGTCCCGGCCGGTTGGGGGCGGGTGAAGCAAACACGTAGCTGTCCCGTTGTTCATGCATAGTCCCTCATTGCCCCCAGCTGTCCGCGGGGGGGTGGGCTCGTGGCTGGACGTCGCGCCGGAGGGTGAACGTCCCGGTTCCCACCGTTCGGCAAAGGTCCGGGAACGGATTCACGGCCGGTCATGGATTCGCGCGGCGAACGGCCCGGTCGGGCAGGATGACAGGGTGACTTCGACTGACCGCGTCCTCCCGGACGTCCCCGCACTGACGATCGGCATCCTCGGCGGCTCGGGGCCGCAGGGCGGCGGCCTGGGCCTGCGCTTCGCCGCAGCCGGCCACCTTGTCCTGATCGGCTCCCGGTCGACCGAGCGCGGCCAGGAGGCGGCGGCCAAGCTCGCCGGCCCCGGGCGTCGCATCGAGGGCGCCGACAACGCCACCGTCGCGCAGCGTGCCGACGTCGTGATCGTCGCCGTCCCGTGGGACGGTCACCGGGAGACGCTCGAGGCGCTGCGGGAGCCGCTCGCCGGGAAGATCGTCATCGACTGCGTCAATCCGATGGGCTTCGACTCCGGCGGCGCCTTCGCGCTGGCGGTGCCCGAGGGCAGCGCCGCCCAGCAGGCCGCCGCCGTCCTGCCGGACAGCACCGTCGTGGGCGCCTTCCACCATGTCTCCGCCGTGCTGCTGGCCGACGAGTCGGTCGCGAAGATCGACACCGACATCCTCGTGCTCGGGGACGACCGGGCCGCCACCGACCTGGTCGCCGCGCTCGCCGAGCGCATCCCCGGGATGCGCGGCATCTACGCCGGCAAGCTGCGCAACGCCGGCCAGGTCGAGGCGCTGACCGCGAACCTGATCTCGGTCAACCGCCGCTACAAGTCGCACGCCGGCCTGCGCATCACCGACGTCTGACCACCGCGCGGGCGATGCAGACAGGGCCCCACCCGGGCGCACCTCACCGCGACGACCTGAGCCGCGACGACCTCGGCCACCCGGTGCGGATTTCCGCACCGGTGGGCCGGGTGGTCTCGCTCGTGCCCAGCCTGACCGAGTCGATCGCCCTTTCCGCGCCGGGACTGCTGGTGGGGGCGACCGACTGGTGCAGTCATCCGCCGGGGCTCGCGGTGGCCCGGGTGCGCGGAACGAAGAATCCGGACGTCGACGCGGTCGTTGCGCTCGCCCCGGACCTGGTCTGNGCCAACGCCGAGGAGAACCGCGAGTCCGACCTCGCCGCTCTGCGCGCCGCCGGGCTCGCGGTGTGGGTGACGGCGCCGAATACCGTCGAGGCGGCCCTGGACAGCCTCGATCGGATGCTGCGGCTGGCCTGCGGACTACCGCGCCCCGCCTGGCTCGACGCCGCCCGGGCGGCCTGGGCCGACACCGCCGCCGACGCAGCCAGCACTGCCACCAACGCGGCCGCCACCAACGCGGCCGTCACCAACGCGGCCGTCACCAACGCGGCCGTCGGCGATGCCGTGCGCCCCGGCGCGCGCCGCCGCGCCCTGGTGCCGATCTGGCGCCGCCCGTGGATGGCGGTCGGGCGCGACACCTTCGCCGGCGACGTGCTGCGCCGCCTCGGGGTGGACAACGTGCTGGCGGACTCCCCGCAGCGCTACCCGCGGTTTGATCCGGCCCACCTCCCGCCGCACGACCTCGTCGTGCTGCCCGACGAGCCGTACGCCTTCAGCCCCACCGACGGGCCCGAGGCGTTCGCCGCCCCCGCGGTCTGCGTCCCCGGCCGCCTGCTGACCTGGTACGGACCGTCGCTGGCGGCGGCGCGCCACGAACTCGCGGCGGCGCTGGCCCGCGCCTGACCGCCCGACCCCGGCGCGCCGGAGTCTCGGGCCGGGGCGGAGCCGGTGGACGGGCGGTCGGTGGCCGGATCGCGGCGTCCGCGACCGGCCACCGACCGTCGGCATCAGCGGGCGATCAGTAGCTGTGTTCGACCGTCGGGTACTGGCCGCCGCGCACCTCGTCGCGGTAGGTGCGCACGGCGTCGCCGAGCACGGTGCGCAGGTCGGCGTATCGCTTCACGAAGCGGGGGACATGGCCGCCGCTCAGCCCGGCCATGTCCTGCCAGACCAGTACCTGCGCGTCGCAGTCGGCGCCGGCGCCGATCCCGACCGTGGCGATGCGCAGTTCCTTGGTGGCGCGCGCGGCGAGATCCGCGGGCACGACCTCCAACACGACCGCGAACGCGCCGGCGGCCTCGATCGCCAGCGCGTCGGCGAGCAGGACCTCGCCCGCCTCGTCTCGGCCCTGCACCCGGTAGCCGCCCAGGGCGTGGATGCTCTGCGGGGTCAGGCCGAGATGACCGATCACCGGGATGCCCGCACCGACGAGCGCGGCGACCGCCGGAGCGACCCGCGCGCCGCCCTCGAGCTTCACCGCCTGGGCGCCGCCCTCCTTGAGGAACCTGGTGGCGGTCGCGAGCGCCTGTTCCGGGCCGGCCTGGTACGACCCGAACGGCAGGTCGGCGACGACCATCGCGTGCGGCGCGCCGCGCACCACGGCGCGCACGAGCGGGATCAGCTCGTCGACCGTGACCGGCACGGTCGTGTCGTAGCCGTAGACCACGTTGGCGNCCGAGTCCCCGACCAGGAGGACGGGGATCTCGGCCTCGTCGAAGACGGTGGCGGTGGTGAAGTCGTACGCGGTGAGCATCGACCATTTCTCGCCCCGGCTCTTCGCCGCCGCCACGTCGCGGACCGTGAACCGCGACCGGCGCGGCGGCCGGGTTTCGGCCGGCGCGCCGTAGAGCGTCGCCGCCGTGCCCGGAGAGTCCGCGGGCCGCGGGTGGTCGTCGGATGTCTGATTGCGGACAGTGCCTGACGAATCCATGAGCACTCCTGATGCGTCCGTCCGGGCGCTGGGCGTCCCGGCGTGCTGTCCATGCTGCCACGGTCGGGCCCACCCGCCGAGTGGGCGAAACCGGTGCGCACCGCACACCTGGGCGGAATGGAATCGCCCGCCACGCCGCTGCCATGGCAAACGGATGCGTCTGGGCCGCCGGGCACGTATGCTGATCTTGAAATGCGGCGGGAACAGACGGCGCGACCAGGTAGCGGGTGGCCTATCCATGCGGATGCATCGGCACGGTGGTGACGGGATGGATGGCAGAGCAGACGGAGGACGCGCCGGATGACGACCGCGGATGCGCGCCCCCCGCGTCCCCGGCGTCCGGCCGATCGTGTGCCCTCCGGAGTGAAGCCCGCGCGCTCTCCCGGCCGGCCCCGGGATCCCCGCTGCGATGAGGCGATCCTCGACGCCGCCCTGCACGAGCTGGCCACCGTCGGGTTCGCCGGCCTGTCGATGGAGGCGGTGGCGACCGGCGCCGGCGTCGGCAAGGCCACCGTCTACCGGCGGTGGCCGACGAAGGACGCCCTGATCGTCGACGCTCTGGACACGCTGGCCGACAGCGTGGACGCCGTCGAGACCGGCTCGCTGCGCGATGACCTCGTGGCCTGGCTCAACGCCCTGCGCCGGCACAACATCCAGTCCTTGTCCGGGCGCATCCTGCCCAGGCTCGCCGCGGAGCGGTCCACCCATCCGGAGCTGTTCGCCACCTACTCGCAGAAGGTGATCGAGCCGTCCCGGCAACGCGCGGCCGATCTCCTGCGCCGGGGCATCGACTCGGGGGAGCTGGCCGCCGATGTCGATGTCGACCTGGTCGTCGACATGCTCATCGGTCCGGTCGCCTACCGCCAGTACATGAGTGGCAATCGTGAGGTGAGCGGCACTCGCATCGGCACGATCGTCGACACCGTGCTCGGTGGCATCCTGCGCCGCGACCCCGGGCTGCCGGGAACCGATGCCGGCCCGGAGGCCGCCCCCGGCGCCGACGACCCGGACGGCGGCCCGCGGGGCCCGGCCCGCCCTGACGGGCCGGATTCGGCGGGACCTGCGGGTTCGGCTGGCCCCGCGGTCCCGGTCGGCGCCGCGGGGACCGCGGGTTCCACGGGCTCGGGCACGCCCGCCCATCCGGGCGCGGGCGGCGGGTCGGACTCCGGCGTCTACCCGGTCGGCGGTCCGTACCCGGTGGGCGGTCCGTACCCGGTGGGCGGTCCGTACAGCGTCGGCGGGCCCTACGGCGCCGGCGGTCCGTACAGCGCCGGTGGGCCCAATGGCGTCGGCGGTTCGCGTGGCCACGGCGGGGTGTACCCGACCCGGGCCGTGCGTGGCGTGGCCGGCCGGCATGGCTCCGGCGGGACGCACCGGCTGACCGGGCCGGTCGTCACCAACGGGCGTGGCGGGGCGGACTCGTCACCCTGAGTACAAACGCCTTGGGGGCCCTGCGCGGGCGCGAGTAGCATCGCGATCGGGCCAGGAAGGCCCGCCGTGGGGCCGCCCGCAGGGCCGGCGACACGTCGTCGGCGCGGTGATCCCCGCGCGTGTGTTCTATCGCAACAGGAGACTTTCGGTGTCCGACGTCCGCGTTACCGTCCAGCACGCCCAGCGTAGCGATCCGCGGGTGGTGCCGACCGGGACGACGGCCGNCGACCTGTTCGCCGACGACCGCGACGTCATCGCCGCCCTGGTGGACGGCCAGCAGCGTGATCTCGCGCATGTCCTCGACGACGGCGCCGTCGTCGAGCCCATCGCGATCGACTCGCCGGCCGGCCGGGCCATCGTGCGGCACTCCGCCGCGCACGTCGTCGCCCAGGCCGTCCAGGGACTGTTCCCGAAGGCCCGGCTCGGCATCGGCCCGCCCATCGACAACGGCTTCTACTACGACTTCGACGTCGAGACGCCGTTCACCGCGGATGACCTGAAGGCCATCGAGAAGAAGGCCCAGGCCATCATCAAGGCGGGCCAGCGGTTCTCGCGGCGGGTGGTCACCGAGGAGCAGGCCCGCGCCGAGCTCGCCGCCGAGCCGTACAAGATCGAGCTGATCGGGCTGAAGTCGAGCGCGGGCGACGACGCCGAGGCCAGCGTCGAGGTCGGCGCCGGCGAACTGACGATCTACGACAACCTCGACGCGAAGACCGGCGAGCTGTGCTGGAAGGACCTCTGCCGGGGACCGCACGTGCCGAGCACCCGGTCGATCCCGGCGTTTGCGCTCCTGCGCTCGGCGGCGGCCTACTGGCGGGGCAGCGAGAAGAACCCGCAGCTCCAGCGCATCTACGGGACCGCCTGGGAGTCCCGCGACGCCCTCAAGGCTTACCAGTCCAGGCTCGCCGAGGCCGAGAAGCGCGACCACCGTCGCCTCGGCGCCGAGCTGGACCTGTTCTCCTTCCCGGCCGAGATCGGGCCGGGCCTGGCCGTGTTCCACCCCAAGGGCGGCGCGATCCGCACCGCCATGGAGGACTATGCGCGGCGCCGGNACATCGAGGGTGGCTACTCGTTCGTCAACACCCCGCACATCACCAAGTCGGACCTGTACGAGATCTCCGGTCACCTGGACTGGTTCGCCGACGGCATGTACCCGCCCATGGAGCTCNACGGCGGCACCGACTACTACCTCAAGCCGATGAACTGCCCGATGCACATCCTGATCTACCGGTCGCGGGGCCGGTCGTATCGGGAGCTGCCGCTGCGGCTGTTCGAGTTCGGCACGGTCTACCGGTACGAGAAGTCCGGTGTCGTGCACGGCCTGACCCGGGTGCGCGGGCTCACCCAGGACGACGCCCACCTGTTCTGCGCCCGCGAGCAGCTCCCCGCGGAGCTCGACAGCGTGCTGAACTTCGTCCTGGGGTTGCTGCGGGACTACGGGCTCAGCGACTTCTACCTGGAGCTGTCGACCAAGCCGGAGGGCAAGGCCGTCGGCACCGACGCCGAATGGGAGGAGGCCACCGAGCTGCTGCGGGCCGCGGCGCAGAAGCAGGACCTGGAGCTCGTCATGGACCCGGGCGGCGGCGCGTTCTACGGCCCGAAGATCTCCGTGCAGGCCCGCGACGCCATCGGCCGGACCTGGCAGCTGTCCACCATCCAGGTCGACTTCCAGCTACCGCAGCGCTTCGACCTGGAGTACCAGGCCGCGGACGGCACCCGCCAGCGCCCCTTCATGATCCACCGAGCGCTGTTCGGGACCATCGAGCGGTTCCTCGCCATCCTGCTCGAGCACTACGCCGGGGCGCTGCCGCCGTGGCTGGCTCCGGTCCAGGTGATCGGCATCCCGATCACCGACGAGCACGTGCCCTACCTCGACGCCGTCGCCGCGAAGCTGGCCGCCCACGGCCTCCGGGTGGAGGTCGACTCCGCCGACGACCGGATGCAGAAGAAGATCCGTACGGCGCAGAAGCAGAAGGTCCCCTTCATGCTGCTCGCCGGGGACGAGGACGTCGCCAAGGGCGCGGTGTCGTTCCGGTTCCGCGACGGCTCCCAGCGCAACGGCGTGCCCGTCGACGAGGCCGTCGCCGAGATCCTCGACGCCGTCACCCGCCGCCTCCAGGTCTGACCGCCGCCCCTTCACGTCCTACCCGGGTACCGACGTGGAGGGACAGCCCGTGTCCAGATGAGCTCGCCTTCCGGAATCGCATTCAGTGCGCGAATCCGCCCCGATACCGACTGGTTACACTCGCGCGAAGATGTTGCCGTGAGGGGTGGGGGAGGCGGGGGCACTGGATCCGGCATGGCGTAGGCGGGCCGACCATTGGGCGGCTGTCGCCCGTGAACGTGGCACCGACGCCGACGTGCTGCACGCGCAGTCGCGTCAGCTCGCGGCGCTGTACTTCATGGGATATGTCGTCGAGGCTTACGCCAAGGCGCTTGCCTCGGCCCGCGGCAAGTCGGCGAAAAAGATACATGAACTTATGCCGCTGCTTGAGGACTGCGGCATCCATCGGACCGATCTTCCGGGAGATCTACGTACCTACGCCGACGAGCGTACGGTCACCATGCGGTACGACCCCACGCTTTCTCCCGACATCGATTACGCCACCGAGCTGGCGCGGGCCCGGCGGCTCGCCGCCTACCTCGGGCTTCGGCTCCGACGGTTAGGATGATCTCGTCGCGCTCCTGGCGCGCGAAGGCGTAGCCAGCACGATCACCGACAAGGGCGGGAGGCGTGGACATGCCGAACAGCGCCCAGGAGGCGGCGGATCGGATCCGCGTGGCCGTCCTGAGTCGGCTGCGCGCACGCGACCACCTGGCGCAGGTGCAGGTGGCGCCGGACCCGTTCCGTGGCTATCGGATCCGGGTGGTCACCCGACTTTTCTACGATCAGATTCCGGCCGAGCGACGTTCACTTGCGCTCGGCTCAGTTCTGCCGGATTCTGAAATCGCAGCCATCGGTCTTCTCACGCCCGATGAGGCAGCCGCGTCAGCGGCCGAGGGAACGGCGGACATCCTGCGGCACGAGGCGTTGGAGCTGCCGTTGTGGCCGGATTCGCTTGCGCGCGGCCAACAGGAGCCGATCGAGGTCCGGCTGCCCTCCCGCTCGGACGACTTTCTTTCCGAGCCGCTGGTCGCGACGTTCTACTCCCTACGCGGTGGTGTCGGAAGGTCGNCGTCGCTCGCCTATACCGCCCTGTTGCTCTCTCGCGAGCACCGGGTCCTCTGCCTCGACATGGACCTGGAGGCCCCCGGTCTCGCGGCGCTCTTCGACGTCGAGCGCGACGTGGAGCCTGGACGGGGCATCGTTCCCTTGTTGNTGGAGTCCGACATCGCCGGGCAGGTCCCGGACGTGACGCCCCATCTGCTGCGTGTGCNCCCCGACCGTGAGCTCTACCTGCTTCCCGCCGGTCACCCGGACGCCAACTATGCCCGCCAGCTCGCCCAGCTCGACCCGGCGGCGTGGTACCGGGAGGAGAACAACCCGCTGCGGGATCTGATCGCTGCGGTAGGCCGGCTGCGGATCGCCCCGCAGATCGTCCTCATCGACGCGCGGACCGGAATCAGCCCGCTGTCGGCACCGCTGCTGTTCGACGTTGCCGACATCGCCGTCGTGACCTTCTTTCCGCATCCGCAGGCGCGGGTGGGGACGCGGGCGTTGACGCGGGCGCTGCTGGCCGCGAGGTCCGAACGTTCCTATACGCCCGAACCACGGTTTGTCGTCAGTCCGGTGCCCGGCGCGGGAGCGCCGGAGATCCGGAGGCGTTACGAGGACCGGGCCGCCGACTGGATCGGCGAGTGGCTCGCGCCCGCGGTCGTCGAGGGCGGCCAGGCCGCCTTCGGAGAGGTCGAGGAGCTCATCCACGTCGTCGGCTACAGCGAGGATGTGGCTGGAACCGACAGCGTGGTCACCGAGACCGGGATCGGCGCTTACGCGCCGATCAGTGAATGGATCAAGGGTTTCGTCCCGGGATCGGCAGCCGAAGAACTCGGTGCCCCGGTGGTGTCGGTCGCGCTCGTGTCGACCTCGAAATCCGCCGCCCTGNCCGAGCTGCGGTTCTCGGCCGGCGCTGCCGAGGACCAGTCGGACGTCGAATTCCAGGAGACGTTTCTCCAGACCGAGACGGTCGGGCGGGCCACCCGGGCAGACATCCCGCTTATCCTGGGGCGCAAGGGCACCGGCAAGACGGCGCTGTTCCGCCGGCTCGCCACCGCGGGCGGGAGCGTCGTGGTGACCAGCCCCCCCGACCTGCCCATGCGCCGTCCATGGATGCCATCCAGCGATACGTACAAGGCGGTGGGTACGGCACTCTCGGACGGTGGCAATGACTGGCGGGTGGCCTGGACGTTGGTGATCGGTGTGGCGATCCTGCTCCGCGGGGGAGACCGCCATACTGTGCCCGCCGCCTTCGGTGAGCTGGCCTGCAAGGCGAAGGACGAGTCGGAGTACACCGCGCTCGATCTGGTCGAGGACGTGCGCACGATGCTCGCGGCCCGTGACGTCGGCCTTGTCTCCTGGCAGTGGCTTCGGGAGCTGGACGCGACGATGCCGCGTGACACCCTCCTGCTGTTCGACGGTCTGGATGCGGGCTTCGGGCGCACCCCGGAGGATCTGGAAAGACGCCGCGACGGCGTCGGTGGCCTGCTGTCGCTGGTATCCGAGCGGGGGGACGAGCTGGTGAACCTCCGGCTGAAGATCCTGCTCCGAGACGACATCTGGCGCGCCGTCCAGCTCCCGAACAAGTCCCACTTCTTCGGCCGCGACGCACGGCTGTCCTGGGCGAACCAGACCGACTATCTCAAGGTGATCGTCAAACAGGCGCTGCGGGTTCGGGAAGTTGCCGAACTGGTCGGGCAGAGAATGTCTGATATCGGCTCGGCTGCGCTTTCGCCGGCCGTGGTCGATTCATGGCCGCAGTCCCGGGTGATCGATGCCTGGCGCGTGCTGGTGGGGGAGCGGATCTCCGGAGACAAGACCGCCTTCACCTACAACTGGGTATGGCGTCGACTGGCGGACGGCAACGGGGATCATTCGCCCCGATCGCTGGTCCGGCTGTTCGATCGCGCTCTGGGGCGNGAGCGCGGATGGTACCCGGCATCGCCGTACGANCGAAGCCTGATCCGGCCCAGGGCGCTGGTGGAATCGCTGGACGACATCAGCGACCAGGAGATGGTCTCGCTGGAGGAGGAGTTCGCCGAACTCGTCCCGCTGTTCGACGCGCTGCGGGAGATCGGGCGCACGCCGTTCCCGGCCGGCGAGCTCGCGGTGGACTCGGATGTGGTCAGCCTGGGGTTGGAGGTCGGCCTGTTGCACATCGACTCCGGCACGCGGGACGAGGCCGAGCGTTATCGCGTCCCGGAGCTCTACCGGAAGGCGCTGGGAATGGGGCGCAAGGGTCAGGCCTGAGTTCCGTCTCTGCCTCGCTCCGCCGGCAGCATGATCCGCGGTGCGGCTGTGGGTTGCGGGGTAGACCGTGCTGTAGGTGCTGGGGGCAGGATGTGACGCGCTGTTGGCGGGCCGGTTGCCGGCACGCAACATCACGGCGGCGGAGCGATGTCCTCGCTATGGTCGGGTCAGGCTGACCGGGCGGCCCGTATGGTCGAGTCCCCACCTCAGCGCGGAGGCACCATGGACAAGCAGCAGGAGTTCGTTCTACGGACTCTGGAGGAGCGGGACATCCGCTTCGTTCGGCTCTGGTTCACCGACGTGCTCGGCTACCTGAAGTCGGTGGAGATCGCGCCCGCCGAGCTCGAGGGCGCGCTCGCCGAGGGCATCGGTTTCGACGGCTCCGCGATCGAGGGTTTTGCGCGGGTGCACGAGGCCGACATGCTGGCCCGGCCGGACCCCTCCACGTTCCAGGTGCTTCCGTGGCGCGGTGAGCATCCGCTCACCGCTCGGATGTTCTGTGACCTGATCATGCCGGACGGGGCGCCGGCCGCCACGGACTCGCGGTGGGTACTGCGCCGCGCCCTGGCCCGGGCGGCGGATGCGGGTTTCACCTTCTACACGCATCCCGAAATCGAGTTCTTCCTGCTCAAGGAGCCGCCGAAGCGCGGTGGCCCGATGCCGGCGCCGGTCGACGAGTCGGGGTATTTCGACCTCACGCCGAACGACATCAGCCATGACTTCCGCCAGCAGGCGATCAGCATGCTGGAGCGGCTGGGTATCTCGGTGGAGTTCAGCCATCACGAGGTTGCGCCCGGGCAGNAGGAGATCGACCTGCGTTACGCCGACGCCCTCACCATCGCGGACAACATCATGACCTTCCGGCAGGTGGTGAAGGAGGTGGCACTGCGGCAGGGAATCTATGCCACCTTCATGCCGAAGCCGTTCNGCGATCAGGCCGGTTCGGGCATGCACACTCACCTGAGCCTTTTCGAGGGTGACCGCAACGCGTTCCACGACCCGACCGACGAATACCAGCTTTCGAAGGTCGCGAAGGCGTTCATCGCCGGCCTGCTCACGCACGCCGCGGAGATCACCGCGGTGACGAACCAGTGGGTGAACTCCTACAAGCGGCTCATCGGCGACCAGCGCCTCGGTGAGGTGCTGGAGGCGCCCGCTTACGTGTGCTGGGGCCACAACAACCGGTCGGCCCTGGTGCGGGTGCCGCTGTACAAGCTGCACAAGTCGCAGGCCACCCGGGTGGAGTTCCGGCTGCCGGACAGCGCCTGCAACCCTTACCTCACCTTCGCCCTGGTGCTGGCCGCCGGGCTGCGGGGTGTTCAGGGCGGTTACGATCTGCCCGCGCCGGCGGCCGACGACGTGTGGACGCTTACCGACGTCCAGCGTCAGGAGCGGGGAATCACCGCCCTGCCGGGCTCGCTGGCCGAGGCGATCACGGTGATGGAGCGCTCCTCGCTGGTGCGCGAGACCCTCGGCGACGAGCTGTTCGAGTTCTTCCTGCGGAACAAGCGGGCCGAGTGGCAGGACTACCGCCGGCAGGTGACGCCGTTCGAGATCGACCGCTACCTGCCCGTGTTGTGAGCGTTCCGGCATGCGTGTCGAATGGCCGGGGATCTCGACCGGGTCCGGCGCGCCGCCCGCGGCGGACCATCCGCGCGGCAGCTCGGTAGCCGCCCAGCTCGCGCGCCTCGGCTTCAGCGACGTCGACCAGGTGGCGGCGACCATGGAGCGGCTCGGCCTGCTCGGCGGTTCGGCGGCGCCGACCGGTGGGGATGGGCCGACCGGTGGGGATGGGCCGACCCGTGGGGATGGGCGGCCCGGCTCCGGCGGGGAGGTCCGGCTCGCGGCGAACGTCGTGGTCGGCGCGCTGGCCGCGGCGGCCGACCCCGACCTGGCGCTCGCCGCGCTGGACCGGCTCATCGACGCGCTCGGCCCGGCCGACGGGCAGGCACTCGTCGCGGACCTGGCCGGGCACGCCGGGCTGCGGGACCGGCTGTGCGCCGTGCTCGGCGCGAGCCGCGCACTCGGCGATCACCTGGCCCGCCATCCCGTGGACTGGCGGGTGTTGCGGCCCGACGAGCTGGTCGGCGCCCCGCCCGAGGCCGGCCGGGTCCGGGCGGCACTGCTGCGCGCGGTCGGCGCGGACCCCGCCGATCCGGCGCCCTGCGCCGCCGACGACCGGCCGGCGACCCTCGACGCGCTGCGCGTCGCCTACCGCCGGGCGCTGCTCGTCGTCGCTGCGCGGGACCTCACCGGCGCGGTGGCGCTGGACGACGCCACCGCGGAGCTCGCCGACCTGGCCGGCTCGGCACTCGACGCGGCGCTGGCGATCGCCCGCGCCGGCCTCGACCCGAACCTGCCCGCGGTCCGGCTCGCCGTCATCGGCATGGGCAAGTGCGGGGGCCGGGAGCTGAACTACGTCAGTGACGTCGATGTCCTGTTCGTCNCCGAGCCGGTGGCGGGCGGCGAGGCGGCCGATGCGGAGACGGCGCTGCGGGCCGCGACGCGGATGGCCGAGGGGCTGGTACGGGCGGCGGGGCTGGCGACCTCCGCGGGCGCGTTGTTCCAGGTCGACGTCGGCCTGCGCCCGGAGGGCCGCGACGGCGTCCTGGTGCGCACCCTCGACAGCCACCGCACCTACTACCGTCGCTGGGCCCGGACCTGGGAGTTCCAGGCCCTGCTCAAGGCCCGCCCGATCGCCGGCGACCTGGTGCTCGGCGCGGAGTTCTGTGCCATGGTCGCGCCGCTGGTCTGGACCGCCGCCTCTCGGCCGGACTTCGTCGCCGACGTGCGGGCGATGCGCCGGCGGGTCGAATCGTCGCTGTCGCGCGCGGAGGCGGAGCGCAACCTCAAGCTCGGCCCGGGCGGGCTGCGCGACGTCGAGTTCGCCGTCCAGCTCCTGCAGCTTGTTCACGGCCGGGTGGACGCGAAGCTGCGGGAGCGCTCGACGCTCGCCGCCCTCGACGGCCTCGCCCGCGGTGGGTACGTGGGCCGGCGCGACGCCGCCGACCTCGCCGAGGCGTACCGCTTCCTGCGCAACGCCGAGCACCGGCTCCAGCTTCAGCGCCTGCGCCGGGTGCACAGCCTGCCGCGAGATCCGGGCGAGCTGCGCTGGCTTGCCCGGTCGATGGGGATGCGTACCGCCCAGGACTTCGCCGACGCCCACGCCCGGATCGTGCGCACCGTGCGGTCACTGCACCAGAAGCTGTTCTACGCCCCGCTGCTGGAGGCGGTCGCCCGGCTGTCGACCGAGGAGGTCCGGCTGTCCCACGCCGAGGCGCAGCAGTGGCTCGCCGCGCTGGGATTCGCCGCCCCGGACCGCTCCCTGCGCCACATCGAGGCGTTGATCAGCGGGGTGAGCCGGACGGCCGCGATCCAGCGGCATCTGCTACCGACGTTGCTGCCGACCCTCGCCGACGCGCCCGATCCCGACGCGGGCCTGCTGGCCTACCGCCGGGTCAGCGAGGCGCTCGGCCGCGCCCCCTGGTACCTGCGGCTGCTGCGCGACTCCGCCGGCGCCGCCGACCGGCTCGCCCGGGTCCTCGCCTCCAGCCGGTATGTCGCGGATCTGATGACGCGGGCGCCCGAATCGGTCCGGCTGCTGCGCACGGAGGCCGACCTCGTCCCCGTGCCGCGCGAGACGCTCAGCCGAACGATGCTCGCGATCGCACACCGCAACCCCGACTGGGAGGACGCCGTCGGCCGGGCCCGGGCGGTGCGCCGGGAAGAGCTGGTCCGGGTCGCCTGCGCCGATCTGCTCGGCCTGCTCGACGTGGCCGCGGTCGGGCGGGCCCTGGCGGACGCCGCCGCCGCCACCGTCGCCGCGACGCTGCTCGTCGCGGAGCGCCGGATCGCCGGGGGAGATCCCACCTGCCTGCCGGCGCGGATCTCCGTCATCGCGATGGGCCGGCTCGGTGGGGCGGAGATGTCCTACGGCAGCGACGCCGACGTCCTGTTCGTGCACGAGGCCCGCCCGGGCCATTCGGCGCAGCAGGCGCACCGGGCCGCCGCCGAGGTGATCGGGGAGCTGCACCGGCTGCTCGCCGTGCCCGGCCCGGATCCGGCGCTTCGGCTGGACACGACGCTGCGCCCGGAGGGCCGCAGCGGCGCCCTGTCGCGCCCGCTCGACGCCTACGACGCCTACTACCGCCGCTGGTCGCAGGACTGGGAGTCGCAGGCGCTGCTGCGCGCGCGGCCGCTGGCGGGGGATCCCGAGCTCGCCTACCGGTTCTGCCGGCTCGCTGATACGGTGCGTTACCCGACGACGCTGCCGGCGGCGGCGATCGATGAGATCATCCGGCTTCGCGGTCGGATGCGGCGCGAGCGGATCCCCCGCGGGGTCGATCCCACCCGCCACCTGAAGTTCGGTCCCGGCGGGCTCACCGACGTGGAGTGGGCGGTGCAGCTTCTCCAGCTTCGCCACGGCCGGCAGGTCCCGTCGCTGCGCACCACCTCAACCCTCGACGGTCTGCGGGCCGCGGTGCTCGCCGGGCTGCTCGGCGAGGCGGAGGCAGGTGACCTGCAGGCGGCCTGGCTGTCGGCGTCGCGGCTGCGCAACGCGAGCACGCTCGCGGGCTGGCCGCGGCCGGACGTGCTCCCTGATCGCCCGCGGGCCCTGGAGGCGACGGCGCGGGCCGCGGGCTGGCCGGCGGACGGCGCCGACGACCTCCTCGCCGAG
The DNA here is from genome assembly GCF_001421075.1 of Frankia sp. CpI1-P. Lineage (NCBI taxonomy): Bacteria > Bacillati > Actinomycetota > Actinomycetes > Frankiales > Frankiaceae > Frankia > Frankia sp. CpI1-P. The sequence goes on from NZ_LJJX01000038.1 coordinate 33,798, forward strand.
TACCGGCGGCTGGCGACGCGGGCCGAGGCGGTCGTCGCGGACGTCTTCGCGCGGGAGCGGACCGCCGAGTTCGGCTGAGCGCCGCGGACCGCCGTCCGCTCCGGCGCGCCGCCGGCTCCGGCCCGATCTCGGGGTCGTGAATCCGCCCCAGGACGCCGACAGGCCGGCCGTCCGAGGGAAGCCTCGGACGGCCGGCCTGTCGGCTGCCACCTCACGTCGCGGTGCGCACCGTTGCGGGAACCGGGGGATCGGGGCGCCGGCGCTCCCCCGCGCGAGCGCCCCGGCCAGGACGCGATGTCTGCCCAGCCGCGTCGACCTGCTGCAGGCGTGTCGACCTGCCTCCGCCGCGCCGGCGTGTTTCCGGCCCGGCGGACTGCTCGGCCGACCGGTCCGGGCAGACGTGTCGGTCAGGCTCAGACGCTCGCCTCGGCGGGCGCCGGAGTGGTCTGTGACGGCACGAACAGGGTCGGCTTGTCGCCGGCCAGGGCGCTGCAGCAGGTGTCGATCATGAGCGCGGTGACCAGGTACGGGTCCATGTTCGCGTTCGGACGACGGTCCTCCAGCCAGCCCTTCTTGGCCTTCTCGACGGCCCAGGGGATGCGGACCGAGGCGCCGCGGTCCGAGGCGCCCCAGGAGTACTTGTTCCAGGGGGCGGTCTCGTGCTTGCCGGTCAGCCGGTCCTCGATGCCCTTCCCGTAGTGGGTGACGTGCTCGGTGACGCGCGTGCCGAGCGCCTCGCAGCACGNGACGATGGCGTCCCAGCCCTCCATCGTCTGCTTGGTGGAGAAGTTGGTGTGCGCGCCGGCACCGTTCCAGTCACCGGGGATCGGCTTCGCGGCGAAGGACACCTCGACGCCGTAGTCCTCGGCGATCCGGTGGAGCAGCCAGCGGCCCAACCAGATCTGGTCGCCGATGGCGGGCGCGGGCAGGACGCCGATCTGGAACTCCCACTGGCCCATCATGACCTCGGCGTTGGTGCCCTCGATGGCGAGGCCGGCGTCGAGGCATGCCTGGGTGTGCCGCTCGACGATCTGGCGACCGGGCATCTTCGAGCCGCCGACGCCGCAGTAGTACGGACCCTGCGGCGCGGGGTAGCCGACCTCCGGCCAGCCGTACGGGCGGCCGTCCTTGAAGAAGGTGTACTCCTGCTCGATGCCGAACATGGGCGACATGTCGGCGTACCGCTCGGCGACACCGAGGGCGGCCGCCCGGGTGTTCGTCGGGTGGGGCGTGAAGTCGGTCAGCTGGACCTCGCACAGCACCAGGCGGTTGTCGCCTCCCCGGATCGGGTCGGGCGTCTCGAAGACGGGACGCAGCACGCAGTCCGAGTTCGATCCCGGCGCCTGGTNGGTGCTCGAGCCGTCGAAGCCCCAGATCTCCGGCTCCTTGCCGTCCTTGATGATGCGCGTCTTGCTACGCATCAAAGGCTCGGGCTCGGTGCCGTCGATCCAGATGTACTCGGCCTGATAACTCACTCAATACTCCCCGTGGTTGGTCCTGCACGAAACGGTGCGACTTCGTGATCGGCCTGGGGGAGGCCGACCCAGGCCGCGATGGACGGGAGGGTTCGGTCGGAGCCTCGTCGGGCCCCGTTACCGCCCGGTTCCGCGATTGTTAATTCTTCGTCTCTGGTGCGTCACAGATGGTATTGGCGGCCGGACCAGGGCATTGGTTCCTCGAAGCCGTTCGGCCGGTCGTCCCAAGGTGGTGGGCGTCAATTTTACCGGTCCCGCCCAGACAGCACGGAATATTTTTCTCGGAGGGCGCCCACGACCGTGCGGGAGGCCCCACTCCGGCGCTGTTGGAACGGGGCCCGGAGAAGGCGGCCGACGGGAATCTCCACCGATTCTCGGCCGGCGCGCGCGGCGCCCCGGCCGCGCGGCCGGGTTTCTCGGCCCGGCCGGCGGTGAAGGTGACGCTGTCGGTCAGATGTCGTAGTAGAGGGTGAACTCGTACGGGTGCGGCCGGAGCCGGATGGCGTCGACCTCGTTGAGCCGCTTGTACTCCAGCCAGGTCTCGATCAGATCGGTGGTGAAGACGTCGCCCTCGCGGAGGAAATCGTTGTCCGCCTCGAGCGCGTCGAGCACCTTCTCCAGCGAGCCGGGAACCTGCGGGACCGCGGCCAGCTCGTCCGGCGGGAGCTCGTAGAGGTCCTTGTCGATCGGGTCCGGCGGGTCAATCTTGTTGCGGATGCCGTCCAGGCCGNCCATGAGCATCGCGGCGAAGGCCAGATACGGGTTGCAGCTCGGGTCCGGGACGCGGAACTCGACCCGCTTCGCCTTGGGCGAGTCGCCGCCGAGCNGGATGCGGCAGCACGCGGAGCGGTTGCGCGCCGAGTAGACNAGGTTGACCGGTGCCTCGTAGCCGGGGACCAGCCGGCGGTAGGAGTTCGTGGTCGGGTTGGTGAACGCCAGCAGCGCCGGTGCGTGGTGCAGCAGGCCGCCGATGTAGTAGCGCGCGGTGTCCGACAGGCCGCCGTAGCCGTTGGGGCTGTAGAACAGCGGCTCGCCGTCCTTCCACAGGCTGGAGTGCACGTGCATGCCGGACCCGTTGTCCTCGAACAGGGGCTTCGGCATGAAGGTGACGGTCTTGCCCCGGCTGCGGGCGACGTTGCGGATGACGTACTTGTAGAGCATCAGGTTGTCCNCGGTCTTCAACAGCGTGTCGTAGCGGATGTCGATCTCCGCCTGCCCGGCGGTGCCGACCTCATGGTGCTGCATCTCGACGGTGATGCCGGTCTCATAGAGGACCCGCGTCATCTCCGAGCGGAGGTCCGTGAAGTGATCGGTCGGCGGGACCGGGAAGTAGCCGCCCTTGAAGCGGGGCTTGTAACCGAGGTTGCCGCCCTCTTCCTTTCGGGAGGTGTTCCAGGCGGCCTCGACCGAGTCGACCTGGTGCATCGACCCGTAGGGGTTGTAGTCATAGCGGACGTCGTCGAAGATGTAGAACTCCGCCTCGGGTCCGAAATAGGCCGTGTCGGCGATGCTGGTACCACGCAGGTACGTCTCCGCCTTCTTGGCGATGTTCCGCGGGTCCCGGGAGTACTGCTCCTTCGTGATCGGGTCGTGGATGAAGAACGTCATCGCGAGGGTCTTGTGTTCACGGAACGGATCCACGAAGGCGGTCTGCGGGTCCGGCAGCAACAGCATGTCGGACTCGTGGATGGCCTGGAAACCTCGAATTGAGGAGCCGTCGAACATCAACCCGTCGGTGAACACCGACTCGGCGAAGACCTGCGTCGGAATAGTGAAGTGCTGCATGATTCCGGGCAGATCACAGAATCTTACATCGATGAACTGCACGTCCTCGTCGCGGATATAACGGAGCACGTCCTCGGCTTTTGTGAACATTCGACCTCCAGCGTCCCGTCACGCTTATCAAGCCTGTAGGTTACGGCATGTCGATGTGTCTTCGGTCATGCCCCGGCGGACCCGCGACATCACGAAGTCGTTTCGTTTATGTTACGGGAGCGCACTTTATCACCCTTGGTGAACCCTTGGGTGCAGGTCGGTGCGGCGGATAAGCTTGCGTCGTGGGACGAGCACTTGGAGGCTGGCTCGAAGGGCCTGGTCTGCCCCGGGACACGCCGCCGGGCGTCCGGCTGGGGCTGCCGGCGGAGGGCCGCGGCTCGGTCGTGGGCTTCGGGCCGCGGCTGGGCGCGTACCTCATCGACGCGGTCGTGGCGAACCTGATCGTCGGCGTGCTGTATCTGGCCGGGCTCAGCTACGCCGGCGACGTTCGCGGCCTGGCGATCTACCTGGTGTTCCTGCTGGAGGAGTTCATCCTCGTCAGCACCGGCGGCCAGACGATCGGCATGNGGTTGTTGGGCATGCGGGTGATCCGGCTGCGTGACCGCGGCCGGCAGTCCTGGCCCTGGATCGGGGTGCGCACCCTGCTGCTGGCGCTGCTGGTGCCCGTGGTCGTCTGGGACCGCGACCAGCGCGGCCTGCATGATCGTGCGGCCGGGACCGTGGTCGTGCGCGATCCCGTCCGCGCGGACTCCGCCCCCTAGGCAGGCAGGCCCGAAGTCCGGCGGTCCCCGGCGGGAGAGGCCGTGGCCAGGTGCGACTGGAGCGACCCGGGTTCATGTGTTCCGCGCAACCGGGCTCACCACACCCACACCCGGACTCGACCCAGACCGTCGGCCGTGACACGGCCTCGCCCGCCAGGCCTCGCCCTCCCACGCCCACGACCGGCCCCGTCACCGCCGCGTCGTCGGGTCAGCGCAGGCGGCCGCCCCGGGGCACGTTGCGGGGGATCGGGCCCTTCGGGATCGGCAGGGCCGCGCCGCCCATGGCGCGCAGCCGGCGGTCGAGGGCGTCCACCTCCCCGCGACGCAGAGTCCGGCGAAGCCGCATCAGCGTGCCCTGGAGCTTCGGTAGCGGCGTCTCGCCCTCGCCGGTGCCGACGATGATGTCGGTCACCGGCGTGTCGCCGACGACCTTGCGGATCCGGCGCTTCTCCGCAACGAGCAGCTCCCTCGGCCCGCGGCCGCGGCCTTCCGCGATGATCACCACTCCGGCGCGGGAGACGACCCGATGCACCACATCCTGGTGGCGGTTCACGCCGACCGCCGGAGTGATCCGCCAGTCGCCGCGCATCCGCTCGACCACGCCGGCCGCGGCTCCGGGCTTGCCCTCCATCTCCGCGTAGGCGGTGCGCTGGACGCGCCGGCTGAACACGTTCAGGGCGACCACGACGCCGAGCAGGATGGCAATAGGGATCCACACGTACAGCGGCCCGACGAGGATGCCGAGCAGAACGCCGATCACGAGCGGGACGAAGAAGGCCGCCAGGGTGAACCAGAGCACCTGCGGATCGCGCTGGCGTGTGATCGTGAAGACCATCCGCAACTGCGCGAGACGGGCCGCGAAACCGGTCCCCTCCGCGGCGCCGCCCCCGCCCGCACCACCACTGCGGCCCGCACCACCGCCGCGGCCCGTGGCGCCGCCCCGGCTCCCGTCGTTCTTCCCGCTCGCTGCCGCGTTCCTGCCCGCCGCCGCGGGGGTCGACGATCCCGCGGTGTCCCTCGGCTGCTTCCTCAGTGCCATGACCGCGAGCCTACGGCCTGGCGGCTCGCCGCAGTGCGGCTGTCGCGTCCGCCGGGATCATCCGCCGCGACCATCTGCTCGGTCTGCCCGATCCCCGCTGTCCTGGCTGTCGGCGGGGCAGCCCGCCGGCCGGGGAATCAGCTCTGGGCGGCGACGACCCGCGGCAGCCCACGAACGGCCGCGCCGATGCGGGCGGTGGTCGCTGCGCCGCCCAGGCCGGCCAGGCGAGAAACCCGTGCGGCGCCCTCGGTGCCCGGGATGCTGGCGCACGCGTCGGGTCCGGGTGCGATCGGGGCCACCGACACCGGGTCGACCCATCGGTAACCCGATGTGACGTGCAGGTCGGCGGCTGCGCGCCAGGCGTTGCGCCGCGCGGTCTTCTGTCCGCCATGCGGCAGCACGAGCAGAGTCGCTTCTTCGATGACACTGAGCAGTGAACGGAGCACGATGGGAACGACCTCCCGGCACGGTCGTGGGCGCACACCTCGATGATGGGCCAGAGAGAGACCCCCCTCGTGACAAGGGGGTAACGCTACGATGTGTAGCCTAGCCCGTCCGGGGGATGCCCACCAGCGTGCCCGTCACAGCGTGTGAGAGGTTTCCAGCACACTTTCGGGNAGATCGGACATCGCGGTGCGGCCCTCGCCACGAGCCATGATCGCCTGCTGGTAGAGCCGGCCGGCCCGGTAGGACGAGCGCACGAGCGGCCCGGACATGACGCCGGAGAAGCCAANCTCGGCGCCGACGCGCTCCCAGTCGAGGAACTCCTCCGGCCGCACCCAACGCTCCACCGGGTGGTGACGGGGCGTGGGCCGCAGATACTGGGTTACGGTGAGTAGTTCGCAGCCGGCTGTGCGCAGGTCCCGCATGGCCTCGTNGATCTCCTCGCCGGTCTCGCCGAGCCCGAGGATCAGGTTCGACTTCGTGACGAGGCCGGCCGTGCGAGCCTGGCGCAGCACGTCGAGGGAGCGCTCGTAGCGGAACGCCGGCCGGATGCGCTTGAAGATCCGCGGCGCCGTCTCGAGGTTGTGCGCAAGGACCTCGGGGGCCGCACCGAAAACCTCGTCGAGCTGGTCGGCCCGCCCGCCGAAGTCGGGGATGAGCACCTCGACCCCGGTATCCGCGGACAGCGCGTGGACCTGGCGGACCGTCTCGGCGTACAGCCAGGAACCGCCGTCGGCCAGGTCGTCGCGGGCCACGCCGGTGACGGTTGCGTAGCGCAGCCCCATCGTGCGCACGGACTCCGCCACCCGCCGCGGCTCGTCGCGGTCCAGCGGTGTGGGGCGGCCCGAGTCGATCTGGCAGAAGTCGCACCGCCGGGTGCAGACGTCCCCGCCGATCAGGAAGGTCGCCTCGCGGTCCTCCCAGCACTCGTAGATGTTCGGGCAGCCGGCCTCCTCGCACACCGTGTGCAGCCCGGCAGCACGGACCAGCCCCTTGACGTCGGAGTACTCCGGGCCGGTGCNCATCCGGGTGCGGATCCACGGCGGCTTGCGCTCGATCGGCGTCTGCGCGTTGCGCGCCTCCAGGCGCAGCAGGGGGCGTCCCTCGGGGGCGACCGCGCTCATCCGACCAGCTCCATCCGCTCGGTCCCGGGTTGCGGCTGCGCCGGGGGCTCCTCGGCCGGCTCGACCCGCGCGGTGAGGCGATCGCCGAGGTTGCGCCCGCCGAGGTAGCGGGCGAGCACGGCCAGGGTGTGCCGTTCGACCACCGGCCGGGCCTCGGCGACGGTCACCGCCCGACCAAGCTCGGCGGACAGGCTCGTCACCCCGGCGTCGGTGATGCCACAGGGGACGATCTGCCCGAAGGCGCCCAGGTCCGACGAGCAGGTCAGCGCGAAGCCATGGGTGGTCACCGCCTGCCGGACCCGCACGCCGATCGCGGCAACCTTGCGCAGACCGTCCATCGTCCAGACGCCGCTGCGGCCGTCGACCCGGCGGGTCGCCAGCCCCAGCTCGGCGCAGGAGTCGATGAGGGCCTCCTCCAGGGCGCGCACGTAGGCGACGACGTCCAGTGGACGAGGCAGCTTGACGATCGGGTAGCCGACGAGCTGCCCCGGGCCATGCCAGGTGATCTTGCCGCCGCGGTCGACGTCGACGACCTCGGTGCCGTCCAGCGGTCGTTCGAAGGGCTGCGTCCGCCGGCCCGCGGTATAGACGCTGGGATGTTCCACCAGGATGAGTGTGTCGTCCACCTCGTCGGCCACCCGGGCCTCGGCGAGGGATCGTTGCATGTCCCACGCTTCGCGGTAGGGGACCACGGAAAGCCTCAGAACATCCACGCCATTCAGACTACGCGTGCGCCGGGTAGCAGGCGGGGTGTGACCGAGGTCTCGACCGCGGCGCCGTCGGGGCCGCGCTCGACCCGCCAGGCGTGCACGCCTGGCCGATCGGCGACGGCCTCGACCAGGTCGGTGCCGCGAAAGTGCAGCCCGACGCCGTCGTCGGTCGCCCAGCCGGCTGGCAGCGTCCCGTCGGCGACGAGACGCTGGTACAGCGGGCGGCGGCCCGGCTCGGAGTCGTAGTGCGGAGTGTTGCTGAACGGCAGCAGGCCCAGCCCGTTCGTGACCGGCCGCAGGTCCGGGCCGAACGAGTCGGTGGTGCCACCGACATGCCAGCACAGGGAGCCGGCCGAGACGCCGCCGAGGACGACGCCGGCCTCCCACGCCTGGCGCAGGATCTCGCCCAGCCCGTGCACCGCCCAGACCGCGAGCAGGTTCGCCACACTGCCCCCACCGACCCAGATCACGTCCTGGGCCAGCAGGTGGCCGCGGATGTCCGGGATGTTCGGCATGGGGAACAGCGCCAGGTGCGAGACCCGCACGTCGGGCCGGTCGCGGTTGAACGCGGCGTAGCCGCGGGCATAGGCGCCCTGGTCGTCGCCCAGCGCCGTCTGCAGCAGGCAGACCCGGGGCCGCGGGCCGGCCCCGGCCAGGTCGATCGCGTGCGTCAGGATCGGCCCGACCTTCGCGCCGTACCGGCCGTCGGGAAGGAAACCGCCGCTGGTGGCGAGGATCTGCACTCCGCTTTCCCCCTGGCTCGTCGGCCGGCGGCGCTGCCGTCCGGACCCGGTCTCGGGCGATTGTCCGCCATCCGCGCATCCGCGCCCTCGCGGGGGGCCGGACGTCGCCGTCAGGTTTCCGGCCGGGTCCGACAGGTCTGCCGCCCAGTCTCGCCCGGCGCCGGCCCGCACCCGTCGTGACCAGGCATGTCCTCACCCAGACCGGTGCGGGGCAGGACGCCGCCGCAGGAGTGATCGTAAAAAGTTATCCACAACCGGACGAAGAACAATGCAGAGTCGCCCCGATTGAGCCTAGCGTCGCTACCTGTGACCTTCACCGACGATTCCGCGGACAGGCCGGCACGGCGCGTCGGCGGGGCACCCGAGGTGCCGGGGGTGAGCGTGCGTTCCCGGCTGCGGGACGCGGGCTCCGGCGAGCTCTGGGCGGGTCAGTTCGACCAGTCCGGGATCGAGTGCGTCGTGCGCCGGGTGCGTCTCGCCCCCGACCCGGTGCTGCGCTCGGCGGCGGTCGCCGCGGCCCGCGCGCTGGCGGAGCTGGCGCACCCGCACATCAACCCCGTGGTGGCGGTGCTGCCCACGGCGGAGGGGTTGGCGCTGATCACCGAACCGGTCGTCGGCGCGATCAGCCTCGCCCGCCTGCTGGCGCTGCGCGGCGATCTGGATCCGGGCGAGGTCGTCACCGTCGGCCTGCCGGTCGCGCAGGCGCTGGCCGCCGCGCACGCGGTCGGCATCGTGCACGGCCGGCTCGAACGGGAGGACATCCTGCTGGAGCCGAACGGGCGCCCGGTCCTGACCGGCCTCGGGATCGCCGCGCTGGCCGACGCCGCAAGGGCCGATCCCCTTCCGCCCGAGGCGGCTTCGGCGGACGTGCACGACCTCGCCGATCTGCTGCTGGGGGCGATGCGGGAGGCGACGGGCCCGGATGCCGCCGCGGTCGCGGTGGCCGTCGCCACCGCCATGATCGACGATCCGCACCGGCGGCCGAGCGCCGCCGAGCTCGCCGCCGCGCTGGCCCGCAGCGCCACCCCCCTGCCCGTGCGGCTGCCCGGCGACGGCGAGCCGAGGACGGCCGTGCGCCCCGCGGAACCCTCACCCACGCAGACCCTGCCGCGGATTCCCCCGGCGGGCCGGCCCCCTGCCGCCGAATCCCGGCCGCCCGGCGCGCGGCGCACCCCGGCCGGGCCGCCCGACCCACCCGGCTCGCCGCGCCGTCCACAGCCCCCCGCCGACGCGGTGGGCGTCCCGGAGCCCGGCGGACACGGACACGGCGACGGCGACGGCGACGGTCGGCCGCGGCTGCTGGCGGGTGCCCGCCTGAACCCGGGGCCGGACGGCACCCGCGACCCGCGCGACGGGCCGGGCCCCCATGACGACGCCGACCAGCCCCCTCCTGGCGGCCGCGCGCCCGGCCGGCCGACCAGCGGCGCCACCGCCGTCGACGCGGCGGAGCTGCTCGACTCCCTGCCCCCGCCCCCGCGGCGTTCGACGCCCGCCCGCCGGACGTCCCGTGTCGCGGGCAGGGGTGCCGGCACGACCCCGGCCGCGGCGGACCGAGCGAGCCCGGTGAAGGCGCCCCCGGAAGCGTCGCGGCCCGCCACCCGCCCGTCGCGGCCCGCCGCCGGCGCGGCGGCCGGAGGATCCCGTGGGACCCACGGCCGGACCGGTGCTTCCGCGGCGCCTGGTTCTCCGCCGGGGGCGGCGGGTTCGTCGGGTCGGGCCGGGCGGGCGGGCGCCGGCCGTCGGCCGCGCCGCACGGGCGCCCGGCGGCGGCGCTGGCTGCTGCCGGTCACCGCGGGGCTGGGCCTGTTCGCCGTCGTGGTGGCCGTCGTGCTGCTCATGACGAGCCCGTCGGGGGACGGCACCAGCGATACCGCGGCGCCCGCGCCGCAGCCGGCGTCGCCGCCCGCGGCCGGCGTGCCCGGCCGGGACCCGACCGCCTCACCGGTGGCGAACCAGTCGCCCGAGCAGATCTGGCGTGCCGTGCTGGGCGCGCTCAACACCGCCCGCAGTGGGGCCTTCGAGCACGCCGACGAGTCCCTGCTGGGGCAGTCCGACGCCGCCGGCAGCCCCGCCTACAACGCGGACGTCACCCTCATGCGACAGGTCATCGCCCAGGGCGCGCACGCGTCGCCGCTGCACAGCGAGATCCTCGCGCTGCAGGTCCGCGACGAGCAGCCGAACCGCACGGTGCTGCGGGTGACCGAACGCCTGGCCGCCTACGACTACCTCGACGCCCGCGGCCAGCTTCTCGCCCACCAGCCGGCGAAGGACCCCCAGCGCCACGATCTCGTGCTGCTCCGCACGGGCTCCGGTTGGCGGGTCTCGGAGAGCATCCCCGTCGCGGGGAACTAGTTCAGGCGCCGTCGGTGAGGATCGCCCGCAGCGCGGTGTCGATGTCGGGGTGGGTGAACCGGAAGCCGGCTGCGGTCAGCACGGCGGGGGCCAACCGCTGGGAGGCGAGGACGCCCTCGTCGGCGAACTCGCCGAGGGCGGCGCGCAGGGCGAGGCGGGGTACCGCGGCGAACGCCGGGCGGTGCAGCGCCGACGCGAGCGCCGCGGTGAAGGCGGCGTTGGTGACGGGTTCGGGCGCGACCAGGTTCACCGGCCCGGCCACCGAGTCGTCGGCGAGCAGCAGGCGCAACGCCGCCACGTGGTCGGTGCAGCTGATCCAGCTCAGCCACTGGCGGCCCGATCCCAGCCGACCCCCGAGCCCCAGCCGGAACAGCGGGAGCTGGCGGCCGAGGCTGCCTCCGTGGCGGGAGAGCACGACCCCGGTCCGCAGCGTGACGACCCGGATGCCGGCCTCGCGGGCGGGCGTGGCCGCCGCCTCCCAGTCCTCGACGAGCCGGGCGAGGAACCCCGCGCCGGCGGGGGCGTTCTCGTCGAGCGGGCCGGCGTCGCCGCCCGCCGAGGTGCCGTACCAGCCGACGGCGCTGCCGGAGAGGAACGCCTGCGGGGGCGGGGTGAGGGTGGCGAGGGTGCGGGCGAGCAGGTCGGTGCCGGCGATCCGGCTGTCGCGCAGCAGGCGCTTGTAGTCGTCGGTCCAGCGGCGGTCGCCGATGCCCGCGCCGGCGAGGTGGACGACGGCGTCGGTGCCGGCGAGCGCCGCCGGGTCGAGCCGACCGGCGGCGGGATCCCACTGGATCTCGCCGCCGGTGCGGGGTGTCCGCCGGACCAGGGTGGTCACGGTGTGGCCGTCCCCGTGCAGGGCGGGGACGAGTGCTGAACCGATCAGTCCCGAGGCCCCGGTCACCACGATGCGCATGGTGACCATCGTGGCCGGTCGCCGCCTCGGATGCGAGGCGGCGACCGGGCCCGTGTCCGCTGCCGGCGCCTGGAGACTGGCGGCGTCCTGAGGCTGGCGGAGCCTAGAGGCCCAGGTCGGCCTCGAAGGCACCCTCCTCGAGCCGCCGCTTGATGAAGGTCAGGAAGCGGGCGGCGTCGGCCCCGTCGACGATGCGGTGGTCGTAGGTCAGCGACAGGTACACCGCCGACCGCACGGCGATGATCTCCCCGAGCTCCGGGTCGTCGATGACGGNGGGCTTCTTCGTCACGATCCCCGTGCCGAGGATGCCCACCTGCGGCTGGTTGATGATCGGCGTGTCGAACAGGGCGCCTCGGCTGCCCGTGTTCGTGAGGGTGAAGGTCCCCCCGCCGAGCTCGTCCGGGGAGATCTTGTTGGCCCGGGTCCGGCTGGCCAGATCGTCGATCTTGCGTGCGAGACCGGTGAGGTTGAGGTCACCGGCGCTGTGGATGACCGGCACGACCAGGCCGCGCTCGGAGTCCACGGCGATGCCGAGGTTCTCGTCGCCGTGGTAGGTGACCGTCCCCGCCTCGACGTCGAGGCTGGCGTTGAGCTGCGGGAACTCGCGCAGCGCCTCGCAGGTCGCCAGCGCGAAGAACGGCAGGAACGACAGCTTCAGTCCCTCGCGGGCCTGGAAGCCGGCCTTGGCCCGGTCCCGCAGCCGCGCGATGCGGGTGACGTCCACCTCGACGACGGTGGTGAGCTGGGCGCTGATCTGCAGCGACTCGACCATGCGCTTGGCGACCAGGGCGCGCAGCCGGGAGAGCTTCTCGGTGCGCCCACGGACCGGGGCGGGGGCGGAGGTGCCCGTGCCGGTCGTCGCCGGGGCGGCCGCAGCCGGGGCGGCCGGGGCCGCGGGGCGGGCCGGTGCCGACGGCGCGGCGGGAGCTGCCGGGGCGGCGGGGGCGGCGCCGGAGCGGGCCGCCTCCTGGATGTCCTGCTTGGTGATCCGGCCGCCGGGGCCCGAGCCGGTCACGTCGGCGAGGTCGACGCCCAGCTCGGCGGCCATCTTGCGGACCAGCGGCGTGACGTAGCGACCGATCCCGCCGTCGCCGTTGGAGGTGGCCACCGGGGCGGGTGCGGTCGGTGCCTGGGCGGGCACCGGGGCCGGCTCCGGCGCGCGGACCGGCGCCGGGGCGGGGGCCGGGGTGGGGGCCGGGGCGGGCGGGGGAGCCGCGGCGGCGGGCTTGGCCGGCTCGGGCTCGGGCTCAGGAGCGGGGGCGGGGGCGGGGGCCTCGGCGGGGGCGGCCGCGGCGGAACCGCCGCCGGAGCCGTCGTCGATGACCGCGAGCTCGACGCCGACCTCGACGGTCTCGTCCTCCGCGACCTTGATGGAGCTGATGACACCGGAGGCGGGGGCAGGAATCTCGGTGTCGACCTTGTCCGTGCTGACCTCGAGAAGCGGCTCGTCGGCCTCGACGCGCTCACCCTCCTGCTTCAGCCAACGGGTGACGGTTCCCTCGGAGACACTTTCCCCGAGCCGGGGCATCGTGACAGATACAGACATGCTGGAACGACTCCTTCGTCGCGTCCGGCATGCACCGCGCAAGCGGCCGGCCGGAGGCGCTCATGCTTTGGCGTGAACGTGAGTACCTGGGCGGGATCGGGCCGCGGGGCGAACCCGGTCGCGGACCGATCCCAGGGCGATCGCCCTAGCCGTGGACGTGAAGGGGCTTGCCGGCCAGCGCCAGGTGCGCCTCGCCGAGAGCCTCGGACAGGGTGGGGTGGGGGTGGATCAACTGGGCGACGTCGGAGGGGAACGCCTCCCAGTTCGTGATGAGCTGGGCCTCGGCGATGAGCTCGCCCACCCGGTCGCCGACCATGTGGACGCCGACCACCGCACCGTCGGGGACTGCGATCAACGTCACGGCACCGGCGGTCTTGAGGATCTGCGACTTGCCGTTGCCCGCCAGGTTGTAGGTGACGGTGCGGATGTCGCCGAAGCGCTCCCGGGCGGCCGCGGCGGTCAGCCCGACCGACGCCACCTCGGGGTGGGAGTAGGTGACCCGCGGGACGTTGTCGTAGTCGACCGGCACCGGGTTGAGCCCGGCGAGCTGCTCGGCGACGAAGATGCCCTCCGCGAACCCCACGTGGGCGAGCTGCAGGCCCGGCCGCAGGTCGCCGAGCGCGGACACGGTGGGGACGTTCGTGCGCAGGTTGCGGTCGACCAGGACGTAGCCGCGGTCGGTAGCGATGCCGACCTCCTCGTAGCCGAGGCCGGCCGAGACCGGTCCGCGGCCCACCGCGACGAGCAGCAGCTCGGCCTCGATGGTCGTGCCGCTCTCCAGCGACACGGTGACCCCGTGGTCGGTCGTCTTCACGCCGGCGAAGCGGGCGCCGAGGTGCTGTTTGATACCACGCTTGCGGAAGGCGCGCTCCAGCAGCTTGGAGCTGGACTCGTCCTCCAGCGGCACCAGATGCGGCAGCGCCTCGACGATCGTCACCTCGGCGCCGTAGGAGCGCCAGACCGAGGCGAACTCGCAGCCGATGGCGCCGGCCCCGAGGACCACGGCGGATGCCGGCACGTGGTCGAGGGTCAGGGCGTCGTCGCTGGTGATGACCTTGTCGTGGTCGATGTCCAGACCGGGCAGGGACTTCGAGTACGAGCCGGTGGCGAGCAGGACGTGCCGGCCGGTGATGACACGATCGCCGACCGTGACGGACGTCGGCGAGGTGAGCCGGCCGAATCCCTCGACCACCTCGATGCCGCGGGACTTGATCAGGCCGGTCAGCCCCTTGAACAGGCCGGCGATGACCGAGTCCTTGTAGGAGTTGACCTTCGCCATGTCGATGCCGTCGAAGGTGGAGCGGATCCCGAAGGATTCGCTCTCATTGATGTTGTCGACGATCTCCGCCGAATGCAGCAGCGCCTTGGTCGGGATGCAGCCTCGGTGCAGGCAGGTGCCGCCGAGCTTGTCCTTCTCGATCAGAACGACGCTCAGGTCGAGTTCCGCGGCGCGCAGCGCGGCGGCGTATCCGCCGCTGCCGCCACCGAGGATGACCAGGTCGACGGGACCGGCCGCTGAATCCGCCACGCCAGAGGTCCCTTCTCGTTGACTTCTATGGTTGTGCCGGTGATGCCGGAAGCGTGACCCGTACCCACCGGTGTCGCGTGCCCGCGACGCCGGTGACACGGCCGGCCGCGCCGGCGGCGGGCCGGGGACGCCGGCATCGGCGTGCCCTTCGGGCCGGCGTTTCAGGCCACGACTCGCCACACCACGTCGGTCCGAGCCCAGTCTTTCACGCCGTGGGGCCCCTTCCGCTCGGATGGGCGAGTGTGCTGCATCGCGCGGGGTGCGGCCGCTATCGACGCTCTGCCATTCTCCCGGTCGGTCAGTGGGCGGTTGGTCAGTGGGCGGTCGGTCGGCGATGGGTCAGCCGGAGATCGTGGGGCCGTGGCCCGACGACGTGCCGGCACGGTTCTCGGCGAGCTGGATGAGCGTGCGGACGATCACGCCGGTGCCGCCCTTGGGGGTGTGCCCATAGGGCTGCCCGCCGTTCCACGACGGACCGGCGATGTCGATGTGCGCCCAGCTCGCCTCGTCGGGCACGAAGTGGGCGAGGAAGTGCGCCGCGACCAGCATCCCGCCGTCCCGGCTGCCGCCGGGCGGGACGTTCGCGATGTCGGCGACCGTGGAGTCCAGCCCCTTGCGCAGCTCCGGCGGCAGCGGCATCGGCCAGACGCTCTCCCCGGTCGCGGCGGCGGCCGTCGTGACCGCCTCGACGGCGCCGTCGCGGCCCATCACCCCACTCGTGCGCTGGCCGAGCGAGACGATCTGGGCGCCGGTCAGCGTCGCGATGTCCACGATCAGGTCCGGTCCCTCCTCGGCCGCCCGCACGAGGGCGTCCGCGAGGACGAGCCGGCCCTCGGCGTCGGTGTTGAGCACCTCGACCCGGGTGCCGCCGCGCAGCGTCAGCACGTCCGAGGGGCGGATCGCCTCGCCCGACGGCATGTTCTCCGCGCAGGGCAGCCATCCGGTCACCGTGACCGGCAGCCGCAGGCGCGCCGCGGCGACGACCGTGGCGAGGACCGCGGCCGCGCCCGCCATGTCCGTCTTCATCCACTCCATCGCCGTCGGGGGCTTCAGCGACAGGCCGCCGGAGTCGAAGGTGATGCCCTTGCCGACCAGCGCGAGCGCCGGGCCCTCGCCGCCGCGCCACTCGAGGCGGATCAGCCGGGGCGGGTTGGCGGAACCCTGCCCGACCCCGATGATCCCGCCGAAGCCGCCCTCGGCCAGCGCCACCTCGTCGAGAACCTCGACGGTGACGCCGGCGGCGCTTGCCTTCTCGACGGCGACGTCGGCGAGCAGAGCGGGGGAGAGGTGGCTCGGCGGGGTGTTCACCAGGTCCCGGACCAGGACGACCGCCTCGGCGACGACCACGGCACGGTCGATCTCTCCCTGCGCGAGCGGCAGGGACCTGTCGTCCACGAGGAGCGTCAGCGCGCCGACGGGGGTGGGCAGGCCCTTCGCCGAGGTGGTGCGCAGGCGGTCGAAGGAGTAGGCGCCGAGCAGCGCGCCCTCGGCCACCGCCCGGACCGACTCCGCGGTGATCGCGCCGGGCGCGGCGGCCAGGGCCAGCGCCACGGATCCGGTCCCGGCCAGCGCCCGCACCGCCGTGCCCGCCGCGCGGCGCAGCACCTCCGCGTCCAGGGGGGCGTCCACCGGGGCGTCCACCGAGGCGGACAGGGGAGCGGACGCGGACGCCAGCGGGCCGAGCCCGACCGCGAGGACGGTCGCCGCCGGCAGCGCCCCCAGGGTCGCGAAGCGAACGGTCTCGCCGGCCTTCCCCGTCGCGCCAAGCGAGGTGAGCACCGCGGCAAGCCGGCCGCCGAGCGCCGCGTCCACCTCGGCGGCGCCACCGGCCACCAGAAGGCCGTTCTCGCCCGACGCGGTGCCGATCACCACCGCATCCGCCTCGAGATCGACTAGAGCTGCTGAGCTGGGCGCGATGNTGGTCATGCGGTGAGCGTATTGAACGACAAGCCCGGTGGACGACCCTCCGGGCGCCGCGATCGGTCCTTCGCCGCTCCTTCGTCGTTCCATCGCCGCTCATGCCGATCCGGATCGCGGCGGCACTAGGCTGTCCGCCATGGCAGACCTGCGTCGATCTCCGTTGTACGGCCGTCATGTCGATCTTGGCGCGAAGATGGCCGGCTTCGGGGNCTGGGAGATGCCGATCGAATACGCCGGGCGCGGAGTGCTCGCCGAGCACTCCGCGGTCCGTGGCGCGGTCGGAATCTTCGACGTCAGCCATCTCGGTAAGGCCGAGGTGACCGGCGCGGGCGCCGCCGCGTTCGTCAACGCCTGCCTGAGCAACGACCTGGGCCGGATCTCCGCCGGGCAGGCTCAGTACACGTTGTGCTGCGCTGAGGACGGTGGGGTCGTCGACGACCTGATCGCCTACCTCTTCTCCGCCGAGCGGGTCCTGCTCGTTCCCAATGCCGCGAACAACGCCGAGGTCGTCGCCCGCCTCGCCGAGGCCGCCCCCGCGGGCGTGTCCGTCACCGATCGGCACACCGGGTTCGGGGTGCTCGCGGTGCAGGGCCCCGCGGCCCCGACCCTGGTGGCGGCCCTCGGCCTGCCCACCGACGGGGCGTACATGAGCTTCGTCGAGGCGGAGTGGAAGGGCCACCCGGTGATCGTCTGCCGGTCCGGTTACACCGGCGAGCGAGGCTATGAGCTACTGCCTCGCTGGGACGACACGCCTGCGTTGTGGGACGCGCTGTTCGCCGCGGGGGAGGCGCTCGGCGCGTCGCCCGTCGGTCTCGGCGCCCGNGACACCCTGCGCACGGAGATGGGTTACCCGCTGCACGGCCAGGATCTGTCGCGGGAGATCACGCCGGTGCAGGCCCGGTCCGGGTGGGCGGTCGGCTGGGGCAAGGAACGGTTCTGGGGCCGGGAGGCGCTGCTCGCCGAGCGGGCCGCCGGGGCCGCGCGCCTGCTGTGGGGGCTGACGTCGACCGGGCGGGCCATTCCGCGGCCGCACATGCCCGTGACCACGGCAGGCGGCGAACCGGTCGGCGAGGTCACCAGCGGCACCTTCTCCCCGACGCTGCGCCAGGGCATCGGCCTGGCACTGCTGGGCCGCGGCGTCAACGAGGGCGACACCGTGAACGTCGACGTCCGCGGCCGCCCGAGCCCCATGACGGTCGTCCGACCCCCCTTCGTCCAGTCCTCCCCCCGGTAGCGACCGCGGTCTGCCGCTACCGCTGGTGCCCCAGGAAGTGCACCGCGGGGGTCGGCAGGGTCATGGCCATGATGATCAGGGTCACCATGGTGGTGAGCTCGATGATCGCGCCGAGCATGTCGCCGGTCAGGCCGCTGAAGCGGCTGATCAGATAGCGGCGCAGGGCCACCGAGAAGGCGGTTCCGAGGCAGACGGCGACGACGGCGCGCACGGCTCGGCTGACATCCCCGCCGTCGAAGTCGAGGCGGCCGGCCAGCGCCGCCACCGCGCAGACGCCGATGACGGCGAGCACCGCGTCCCGCGTGCGCACGGTGCCGGCCACGAGCGCGCCGAGGCCGTCCGGATGGGCGGGCGGGGTGTGCCCGGTGCAGGCGAGGGTCGCGGCGAGCCGCCCGGTCATGACGGCGACGAGGATCGAGACCGTGCCGCGGTGCACGGTGATGGCGGCGCTGAGCGCCACGACCTGCAGCAGCACGACGAACACGACGCTGACGACGCCAAAAGCACCGATCGTCGACTCGCGCATGATCTCCAGGGCGCGGTCCCGCCCGCGCACCCGCCGCGCGCCGAGGCCGTCGCCGAGATCGGCCAGGCCGTCGAGGTGCAGGCCCCGGCTGGCCAGCGCGAGGATGGCGATGCCGACCGCGGCGGGCAGCAGGCTCTGGTTGCGGTGGCCGGGCGTCCCGGTCGTGACCCGCAGGGCGACCACGACCACGGCGGTGACCAGCCCGAGGACCAGGCCGACCAGGGGAGCCAGCGCCATGGCGCGGCCGGCCAGACGCCGGTCGAGCCGCTCCGGCCCGCGCAGGGGGAGCGCTGTGAGCAGCGTGAACGCGGTTCTCGCCGCCACCATCACGTGACGTCGACCGCCGCGCCGTCGGTGGCGTCGAGGCCGCCGACGGCCTCGGACTTGCCGCTCACGCCGGCCTGGTCGAACGTCGCCATCTCCGCCAGCGTCGCCTGCGCGGCGCGCACCAACGGCACCGCCAGCAGGGCCCCGGTGCCCTCGCCCAGACGCAGCCCGGCGTCGATCAGCGGCGTGAGCCCGAGCGCGCCCAGCGCGATCGCCTGCGCCGGTTCGGGGGAGCGGGTGCCCGCCACCCACCACTGCCGGGCGCCCGGCGCGATGCGTTCGGCCGCCAGCGCCGCGGCGCAGACGATCACGCCGTCGAGGACGACCGGGGTCCGTCGCACGGCGGCCTGCACCAGCAGGCCGGCGAGCGCCAGCAGGTCCGCCCCGCCGACGACCCGCAGCATCGACAGCGCGTTGCCGGCGAACGGCCGCCCGCGTCGCATGGCATCCCGGATCGCGGCCGTCTTCACCATCCAGCGCCGGTCGTCGATGCCCGTGCCGCGCCCGACCACCTCGATGGGCTCGCGGTCGCACAGCAGCGCGACGATGGTCGCCGCGGGGGTGGTGTTCCCGATCCCCATCTCCCCGGGGACGAGCAGATCCGCACCCGCGTCGATCTCCTCGTCCGCGATGAGCCGGCCGACGGCGAACGCCCGCTCGGCCTCGGCCACNCTCAACGCGTCCGTCCGGTCGATCCGTCCGCTCGAGCGCCGCACCCGGTAACGGTCGGGCGGCGCGGTGCCGTCGACTCCGCCCACGGTCGTGGGCCGCGGGCTGTCCACGGCGACGTCGACGACCCGCACGGCGGCCCCGACCTGGCGGGCGAGGACGTTGACCGCCGCCCCGCCGGCGGCGAAGTTCGCCACCATCTGGGCTGTCACATCGCTGGGGAACGCGGACACGCCGAGCTCGGCGATGCCGTGGTCGCCGGCGATCACGATCGCCCGGACCCGCTCGAAGGGCCGCGGGGGACAGGTCCCCTGCACGCCGGCGAGCCAGATCGACAGCTCCTCGAGCCGNCCGAGCGCGCCCGGCGGCTTGGTCAGCTCGCCCTGCCGGCGCCGGGCCGCCGCCATCGCGTCGCTGTCCAACACCGGGACGACGGGAACGACGCTGCTAGCGTCACGGGAATCCACGAGGTCCTTACTACCTGATCGGTCTGGGGGAGCTGGCACCCCGTCTCCCCCGCGGCAGGCCGCGCCGACGCGCGGCGGGACGGCGCCGAGCGGGCGGCGACCCGAGGCCGAGGCGGACGGACCGTCCCCGGGCGGCCACGCAGCAGCGGCGGAGGATGCGGGTAGCGGAGTCGATCGGATACGTTGCGACATGTGTCGTTCCCGGTTGATCCGTCCTCGGATCGGATTCGGGCACCCGGCTCGGGGCCGGCCGGCGGTGGGCCGCCGGTACAGCGCGAACGGCGGGTGTTTCTGAGCCATACCGCGGAGCTGCGCCGGTTTCCGCGGGAGCGATCGTTCGTCGCCGCCGCCGAGCGGGCCGTCGCGCTGGCGGGCGACCGGGTGATCGACATGGAGTACTTCGGCGCCCGGGACGCCGATCCGGCCGACTTCTGCGTGCGGACGGTCCTTTCCTCCGACGTCTATCTGGGGCTCATCGGCTTTCGTTACGGCTCGCTGGTGACCGGCCGGCCCGAGACGTCCTACACCGAGCTGGAGTTCGACACGGCCACCCGGGCCGGAATGCCCCGCCTGGTGTTCCTGCTGGACTATCTCGCCGAGGTTCCGTTCGGTGAGTTCGTCGACGAGAGCCATGCGGAACGCCAGAAGGCGTTCCGCAGTCGGCTGCGCGAGTCCGGCATCATCACGGCCGATTTCCGCGGTGCCGGCGATCTGGAGACGGCCGTCCTCGACGCCCTGGTGAAGCTGCGGGAGAGCCAGCGCCGGGCGGTCGACCTCAGTGGTGGCGACTCGACCGCGGCCGGCGGCGGCGCACCGGTCGCGGGCGCCGGTCGGCCACGCAGGCCGTGGATGCTGCCCGGCGACCGGGACGACTTTGTGCCCCGCCCCGCGCTCACCGCGGTCGTGCTCGCCGAGGTGCTCGCGAGTGCGGCGGGCGCGGCCCGGCTCGGCGCCGTCCGGGAGCCCATCGTGCTGCACGGCACCGGCGGGATGGGGAAGACCACGCTGACCCGCGGGGTCTGCCGGCAACCGGAGATCGCCGAAACGTTCGGCGGCGGGCTGCTCTGGGTCACGATCGGGGAGACGCTGGACGGCGCCCGGCTCGCGGAACGGATCAACGATCTCAGTGAGGCGCTCAGCGGCGTCCGGCCGACCCTCGCCGATCCGGAGCAGGCCGGCTTCCACCTCGGGACGCTNCTTGGTGACGAGTCCCGGCTACTGGTCGTCGACGACGTGTGGAACCCCGCCCAGTTGCAGCCGTTTCTGCTGGGTGGGGCGGGTACCGTCCGGCTCGTCACCACCCGGCTGCGTGACCTCGTGCCCCGGGCACGGATGATCGAGATTCCGGCGATGCTCCCCACCGAGGCCATGACACTGCTGCTGCGCGACCTCGACATGCAGGCGCCGGAGGCGGCCGAACGGCTGCTGGGGGTGACCGGGCGCTGGCCGGTGCTGCTGCGCCTGGTCAACCGCGCGCTCGTGCGGCATGTCCGCGACGGCATGAGCCTGACCCGGGCCGCCGAGCGGGTGCTGCGCCGGATGCGCCGGCGCGGCCCGACCGGGCTCGACGTCAGCCGGGCCGCGCAGCGCACCGAGGCGGTCGAGGCCACCCTGGCGGCGAGTCTCGGCCTGCTGACCNGGCACCGTCTGGAGCGTTACCTGGAACTCGCGGTCTTCCCCGAGGACGTCGAGATCCCGCGCCGGGTGCTCGACGCCTACTGGGGGGCCACCGGCGATCTCGATCCGGACGAGGTCGACGACCTCTGCCAGGAGCTGGCGGACCTCTCCCTGGTCGTCGCCTACCGCAGGTCGCCGCCCGCGCTGCTGCTGCAGGACGTGCTGCGCACCTACTTGCGGGTCCGGGTCGGCGAGGACCGGCTGCGCGAGTTCGAGGNCGTGCTCTGCGACGCGCTGCGCGACACCTTCCTGCCCGCCCTGCCCGCCCTGCCCGCCCTGCCCGCCCTGCCCGCTTCGGCCGCCTCGGCGACGGTGCCGCCGGCGGTCCTGGCCGTGGCGCCGGGCGAGCCGTGGTGGCTGCTGCNGGAGTCCGCCGACTACGCGTGGACCCACCTCGTCGGCCATCTCGTCGGTGCGGGCCGGACGGCCGAGGTCGCCGCGCTGGTCCGGGATCTGCGCTGGACCCTGGCCAAGCTGCAACGCCCGCAGCTCGGCCCGGTCGCTGTCCAGGCCGACCTCGCCCTGGCGGCGACCGTCCTACCGGACGAGCCGGTGCTGGCCGCGTTGCGCCGCGCCGTCCTGCGTAACGCCCACCTGCTCGGCCCGACCGACCCGCCGGCCTCCCTCGGCGCGGTCCTGACCAGTCGCCTCGACGGCAGCCCGGAACTGGACGACGCCCGGTCCGCCCTCGCGGCCCACGTCGCCCGGCCCCGGCTGACCAACCGATGGTCGCGACCCGACCAGCCGCATCCGGCCCTGCGCCGCACCTTCGCCGGGCATCGGCGCTGGGTGGACGGGCTCGCCGTCGCCCCTGACGGGCGGTCGCTGGCCTCCACCGGCGGTGACGGCGCCATCCGGCTGTGGGAGGTGCCCGACGGGCGTGGCCAGGCCGTCCTGGCCGGGCACGACGGCGACGTGTCCGCCTGCGCGTTCGCCCCGGACGGCCGGGCGCTCGTCTCCGCGGGAGCGGACGGGACGGTGCGGATCTGGGCGGTGCCGAGGCGGTGGGACGACGGCTCCCCGGTCCGCGCGGACGGCGCCTGGCCCGCCGGCCCGGCGGTCGGCCCGGCGGTCGGCCCGGGTCGACCGGCCGCGCCGCGGGTGTTGCGGGGCCATCACGGCGAGGCCACCGCCTGCATGTTCAGCCCGGACGGCGCCCGCGTCCTGTCCGTCGGCGCGGACGGGACCCTGCGCGGGTGGGATGCCTTCGACGGAGAGCCGCTGCTGACCGTGACCCTGGCGGACGCGCCGTTGCGATGCTGCGTCGTGGCTCCGGCCGGCGACTGGCTCGCCGTCGCCGGGGACGATGGCGTGGTCCGGATCTGCGATCCGTTGACCGGCCGCCAGACGACGACCCTGACCGGTCACGTCGGGCCCGTTCTGTCGCTGACGGTCGCGCCGGACGGCACCTGGCTGGGTTCGGCGGGCCGCGACGGCACGTTGCGCCGCTGGACGATGCCCGCCGGCCGCCAGATCGGTCTGATCCGGGAGGACTCCGGGGCGATCCACGCCGCCGCGGTCGACCGGGCCGGCCGGCTGCTGGTGACGACGAGCCGGGAGGGCGTGATCCGGCTGTGGGACGCGCCGACCGGTAGGCACCGGGCCGACCTGTCCGGGGCGGTCGCCAGCCGGGCCTGTGTCCTCGCGCCGGACGGAACGTGGGTGGCCGCCGGCGGCCGGTACGGCGCGATCCGGTTGTGGGCCACCGACGTCGACCTGCCGAAACCGTCCGTCGGCGGGCGGGACGGACCGATGCGGGGCTGCGCCGTCGTCGCCCCCCGCGGCGGCGAGAGCGCCTCCCTGGTCGTCGCCTACACCGACGACGGCACCGCCGTCTGGGATCTGGACACCGGCGAGCGCACCGGCGTCGCGATCGGCGGCGTCGCGGACCGGGTTCGCGGCGCCGAGGCCGGTCCCGACGGCGCCTGGGTGCTCGTCCCCGCGGACCTCACCGCGCTGCGCCGCTGGGATCCGGTGACGGGCGCCGTCCTGGGGACGCTGACGGCCGACGCCGAGATCACCGGCTTCGCCCTCGACCCCACCGGCTCCTGGGCCGTCGCCGCCTGTCGGGACGGCACGCTGCCGCGCTGGGACGTCATGACCGGACACCCGCTGCCGCCGCTGGCCGCCCCTCCCGCCCCGACCGACGTGTCGGGCCCACCCGTGCCCCGGGGTGCCGTCGAGGCCTGTGCCGTCAGTCCGGACGGACGCTGGGTCGCCGCGGGGGGAGAGGGCCGGACCGTGCGGCTGTGGGAGGTCGCGACAGGGCGGCTGCGCCGTGAGCTCGCCGGGCACACCGACGGCGTCCTCGGCGTCGCGTTCTCACCCGACGGTGGGTTGCTGGCCTCCGCCGCGGCCGATCACACCGTGCGGGTCTGGCTGGTCGGCGACGGCGCGTCCGTCGCGACGCTGACCGGCCATCAGCACACCGTGCGCTCGGCGCGGTTCTCACCGGACGGGGCCTGGCTGGCCACGGCGGGCGGCGACGGCGCGCTGCTGGTCTGGGACACGACGAGCTGGACGTGCGCCGCCGTGATGCGCTTCGACGGCGGGGCCCGGGACTGCGTCTGGCTGCCTCCCGAGCTGGGCGGCGGCATCATCCTGGCCTGCTCGGCCGGCCTGCACCGCTACGACCTCGACCTCTGACCACCGGGTTCTGNGGGACCTTCGCGATACCTTCCAGGTCGCTACACGGGCCTCGACCAGGGATGATGCTCGGTGACCGCCGAGTCGGCGCCATCGTTCGCCGTGTCGAACGTGCGTTCCGAACCTCGGGTAGGTCTGGACGGTCCGAACCATCTGGTGACCGTGACCGTGGGGGCGTGGTCTGGTCGACGGTTTCTGTTCTGCCTCGGCACCGTCGCGACCCTCGGTATCCGCCTCGGCGTCTCGACATGTGGCGGTTCTCGTCAGCTGGTGTACGGATTCCTCAAGGTCATGGGTGTGCGCGCCATGTCGAGTGCCGGCTGGGGGAAGCGGGGGCCTGCCGTGTAGGAGCGGGCCCGGGTTCGACCGACCGATGCCAGGACTCCGGCGGTGGTGAGGTCGCGGAGGTCGCGCCGCCCGGCAGGCCGGCCGCGAGCTGCCCGACGACCTCCAGGAGGAGCCATCGTTGTCAGGCTAGCCTTCCTGATCATGTTCTCGACCCCTTGGCTGGACGGGCGAGGCGGGTTGGCGGCGGTGCCTGGGTAGCTTCGCGCATCTCAGGATGGCGGGCTGCCGCGGCCGCGTACCAGCGTCCGTAACGCTGAGCGCCCCACGGTGCGGTGAGGCCGTGCAGAACTACACTCAGACCAACAGTCAGCATCACCACCGGGACGATCTGGTGCTGTTCGGGCAGACCGCTGGTGGCGACCAGGTCCGCGAAGACGATCGACGCCAGCCCGCGTGGCCCGAACCAGCCGACATACGCCACGGTCTGGGGTGCGATCTTTGATCCACACAACGAGACGGCGACCGGGATCATCCGGATGGCAGTCAGGCTGAGCAGCCCATAGGCGACCGTCGTCCAGGTCACGTGTTCGAGGGCTGGTGCCAGGAACAGGGCGCCGAACAGCACGAAGCTCACGGAGACACCGAGCTCGGCGACATCTTGCGGCATCTGTTGCGCCGCGGCCAGGCTCTCGCGCGCGAGCAGGCCGGCCACGAGGCCGGCGGCCCATGCCGCGATGAAGCCGCTGCCGTCGATCAGGTCCGCCAGCGCGTAGGCCAGCGTCGCCGTGGCGAGCAGCGCGACCGACTGCCACGGCCGGCTGGACCAGCCCCTCTTCATCGACCACCGTAGGGCCAGGGCACCACCGGCGCCCAGCGCCACCCCGATGGCGCCGGAGGCCACCAGGGCGCGCAGAAACACCGACACGGCATGTCCGCGGCCGGCGGTTCTTTCTTCCTCCTCCGCCAGGGCCAGGAAGATGGTCACGAACGGAAGGGCCAGGCCATCGTTGAGGCCGCCTTCGACGTTCAGTGCATGTCGGATCAGCGGGGGAACCCGCTGGTTGTTGATGACCGGCAGCCCAAGTGCCGAGTCGGTGGGTGCCAGTATGGCCGCCAGCAGCGCCGCTTCCCACACGCCGAGGCCGGGGAACAGCGCCGACGCCAGCACCCAGCCGGCAGCGATGGTCAACGGGAACCCGATTCCCAGCAGCCGGCCGGGCAGCGGCGCCTCCGTCACCCAGGGCCCCAGGCCGGCCCCCATGGCGTCGGTGAACAGCACGATGACGAGGGTCAGTTCCAGAACCGCCGCGACGCCGTGCTCACCGACGGACGAGGCGATCAGTCCCGAGACCTGTTCGCTGGCCAGCAGGCCGGCCGCGGTGAACACCAGCGCGCCGCTGATCGGCGTCTGCCGCAGGCGCCGATCCACCAGCGCGTAGGCCATCAGCGTCACCGCCACGACCGCGACCGCGGAGTCCAATGCTGTGCTCCTGCCTTATACAGGATCGCCCAGGAGACCAGAAGAGAGGGTAAACGGCTAGGAAACCTCGACAACGGCTGTGCCACATCTGCGGCGCCGGGGTTTGATGCCCAGGACATCCTGAGAGGCGACGGCCAGGGTACGACGGTCCTGGACCGAGGCCGAGATGCCGGAATATCGTTTCCGACGACAACTTCGCGACCATCGTGTAGGCGGTCGAGTGGGGTCGCAAGACGATCAGGAGCCTGCTCGAACGTATCTCAGTACCAACCCGACATCATCGCCTGATTCCTCGGCCAAACCGGGGGCCTGGCCCCTCGATCCAGAACTCTCGTAGCCAGACCCTGACCATTCAAGATCTGTACTGGCTGTCAACGCGGCGGTTGCCTCGACGCCACGTGGGCACCTCCGCCATTTCGCTGACATAAAAGGCTCTACGGATTCCGAGGTGATGTTCCACCTTGCCCTGACGTTCGGGCTGGCGGAGGACCCCGTCGGGGGGTTGGAACGAATGGCCGGTTTCGTCGAGAGCGCCGGAGCCGCTGAGCGAGCTGCCCGGGGTGTGGCGGGAGATATCCCCCATCCACGGCACTCGTCATCACCGACACGCCACACCAGCGCCCCTTCCGTCCACAGCCGCCCGGGTAAGAAGAGTGCGGCTGCCCCGGTTTCTCGGTGGCGCCGTCCGGCGGTTGTCGCGGCGGCCGTCCCGGTCACCTGCGGTGAAGGTGCGGCGATGGTCCGCGGGACGGAGGATGGACGGTGGGGGCTGGCGGGCCTGCCGGCGGCAGGGGAAAGCTCGACAGCTACGAGCTCAACAATGCGGGAGGGGCCTTCTGGACCGGGCATCATAACCACGCACTTCACCCGCCGACGCAGCGAGGGTTTCCGCGGTCGTACTCCGGAGTGCTGCAGGCCCACGTCGCCGCCCTCGCGCGTCGCGGGCAACCAGGGCTGGGGCATGCCGCGGGCTCGGGCCACCGGCAGGCTCATGGTCCGCGACGACCGCGGGAGGAACCATCATGAACGACTACCCACCTATCGCGGATCACGGTCTCGTGGGCGACCTGCAGACCGCGGCGCTGATCGCCGCCGACGGGACCGTGGACTGGTGGTGCACCCCGCGGTTCGACTCGCCGAGTGTCTTCGCCTCGTTGCTCGACAGCGATCGTGGCGGTTACTGCCGCTTGGCCGCTGACCTCGGCGCGGCCGACGAGGCCGGCGTGCGGCAGCTCTACCTGACCGATACCGCCGTGCTCGTCACCCGGTTCATGGCCCCGGGCGGGGTGGGCGAGGTGCTCGACTTCATGGAGCCCGACCCCTCGAACACCCCGTCGGCGCGGCATCGGCTGATCCGGGTCGCCCGGGTGGTTCGCGGCAGTCTGCCCTTCGAGCTGCTGTGCCGGCCACGGTTCGACTACGGTCGCGCGTCCCACACGCTGCGCCATCTCGACGACGGATCGGTGGTGTTCCACGGGCCTGATACGGATCTTCACGTGCAGGCGACCGCCCCGATCGCGCTCCATCCGGACGGCCACGACGTCTCTGCCCGCTTCACTCTCGACGCCGGTGAGCTGGCCGCGGTTGTCCTCACCAGCGAGAGCGGTGACGCCGCCGCCCGCGGCGGACGCCCCGGCGGTCCGCCGCCCACCGTGCAGGCGATCACCGCTGCGTTCGACGCCTGCCGCGCCTTCTGGCTGACCTGGCTGCGCGCCTCCCGCTACCGAGGCCGGTGGCAGGAGATGGTCACCCGCTCGGCGATCACCCTGAAACTGCTCACCTACGCGCCCACCGGCGCTCCCATCGCCGCCGCCACGATGGGTCTGCCCGAGCAGATCGGCGGCGAACGCAACTGGGACTACCGCTACACCTGGATCCGCGACGCCTCCCTGTCGGTCCACGCCCTGACCACTCTTGGCTTCACCCGCGACGCGAACGCCTACCGCCGCTGGCTACGCGAACGCCTCGACGCCGGCTGGACCGCGTCCGGTGAACCGCTTCAGATCATGTACCGCGTCGACGGGGANCCCCACCTGACCGAGGAGATCCTCGATCATCTGGAGGGCTACCGCCGCTCCGCGCCGGTCAGGGCCGGCAACGCCGCCGCCGACCAGATTCAGCTCGACATCTACGGCGAGGCCGCCTATGCCCTCGCCGAGGCGAGGGACATCGGCGGAATCCGCGGCTGGAACGCCTTCACCGCCGTCATCGACTGGCTCACCGACCACTGGGACCGCCCGGACGAAGGTATCTGGGAAACTCGCGGCGGCCGGCAGAACTTCACCTACAGCCGCCTCATGACCTGGGTCGCCTTTGACCGGGCCATCGGTTTCGCNACCGCCTACTCCCGTCCCGCCGACCTCACCCGCTGGCAGACGGCCCGCGACACCGTCTTCCGGCAGATCATCGACCGTGGCTGGAACGACAAGCGCCGTGCCTTCGTCCAGCACTACGACACCGACGTCGTCGACGCCTCCCTGCTGCTCATGCCCCGCGTCGGCTTTATCGCCCCGAACGACCCCGACTGGCTGAGCACGCTCGACGCCATGAACGACGAACTCGTCAGTGACAGCCTCGTCTACCGCTACAACCCCGCCGCCTCCCCCGACGGACTACGGGGCTCCGAGGGCACCTTCAATCTCTGCAGCTTCCTCTATGTGCAGGCCCTCGCCCGCGCCGGCCGCCTCGACCAGGCCCGCTACGCCTTCGACAAGATGCTCACCTACGCCAACCATGTCGGCCTGTTCGCCGAGGAGATCGGACCGTCCGGTGAACAGCTCGGTAATTTCCCCCAGGCCTTCACGCACCTCGCGCTCATCGACGCCGCCATCGCCCTCGACGAGGAGCTCGACCGCGCCGAGTACCTGGCCCGCTGACCGTCGGCGGCGCGATTGGAAGCGAGGTACGCGGCGACCATGACCGAGCAGACGCCCGACGCAGGTCCCCTCNCCCCGCCACGGTCGGCCGGCACCGACCGACGAGTCCTGGCACCGCTCGCGCTCGCGCAGTTCATCTGCAGCTTCGCCGGGTCGAACATGAATGTGATGATCAACGACATCAGTCGCGACCTCGACACGACCGTCCAGGCCGTTCAGGTCGTCATCACGGTCTTCCTCCTGGTCATGGCCGCGCTGATGATCCCCGGCGGCAAGCTGACCGACCGGCTGGGCCGCAAACGCTGCTTCCTCACCGGGCTCGCGGTGTATGGGACAGGGGCCGTGCTCAGCGCCGCCGCGCCAGGGGTTGGCGTACTGCTCATCGGCAACTCGATCCTGGAAGGTGTCGGTACCGCCCTGCTGATCCCCCCGGTCTACATCCTCACCACGTTGCTGTTCACCGACCTCACCGCCCGAGCCCACGCCTTCGGGATGATCATGGCCGCTGGCGGCCTCGGGGCGGCGGCGGGCCCACTCATCGGCGGCCTGATCACCTCCGCGATCAGCTGGCGCGCGGCCTTCGCCTTCCAGGCCCTGGTCATTGCGCTCATCATCGCGCTGAGCCGGTCCGTCCCCGACCCGCTCCCGCCGGACCCGCACCGTCACTTCGACCTCCCCGGCGCGGTCCTGTCCGCAGGCGGCCTCACCCTGATTGTCATGGGCATCCTCGCCGCCGACAACAGCCTGGCCCTCACGGCCGCCCTCCTGGCCGCCGGCGTGCTCGTGCTGGCCGGATTCCTGCACTGGGTACGCCGCGAGGAGCGAGCCGGCCGGGAGCCGCTGCTGTCCACCAGTCTGTTCCACAACCGAAGCTCGAACCTCGGCCTGGTCACCCAGAACATCCAGTGGCTGCTGCTCATGGGCTCGTCCTTCACCGTCGCCGCGTTCCTCCAGGTGGTACGCGGCTACGACGCCATCAAGACCGGCCTCATCTTCACGGCGGCCACTGTCGGTCTGCTCGCCTCGTCGCTTGCCGCNGAGCGGCTTGCGAAACGTCGCTCCCAGGGCACTCTGATCACGGCCGGGTTCGCCCTGACCGTTGCCGGAATCATCCTCCTGATCGGCCTGGTCGCCGGATCACGCAGCCCGTGGGCGTTCACCCCCGGGCTGTTGCTGATCGGTCTCGGCCTCGGCGTGATGCTCACCCCCTCGGTCAACGTCGTCCAGTCCGCCTTCCCCGAGCAACGCCAGGGCGAGATCTCCGGCCTCTCCCGCAGCATCTCGAACCTCGGCTCCTCCTTCGGCACCNCCATCGCCGGCACCATCCTCGTCGCNGGCCTGACCACGAACGCCTACGCCGCCGCCATGGTCACACTCGCCGTCATCGGCGTCCTCGGCCTGGTCGCCGCCACGCTGATGTCCCGGACCACCTCCGGGGCCGACACGCCGGATGGCGGCCAGCCGGATGTCAGCCCGCACGACTGACTGATCTCACTCGGGGCTCAGGTCAGAACGCGGGACTTCGCCCGCTGGAAATCCTCCTCGCTGATCTCACCGCTCCGCCGGAGCTCGACCAGCTTCGCCATGTCGTCGGCAATCCCCTGAGACTGCACCGCGGACGGCTGGAACCCTTGGTACAAGGCCTGCTGCCGCTGCCGGTCCGCCATTGCCCGCTCACCCATCGAATCGCCACGGAATATGGTGTACGCCAGAACTCCCAGAAGCGGGAGGACGATGACGGCGGTCAACCATCCGGCCTTCCCCCAGCCGGAGAGGTCACGACTGCGAAAGATGTCCGAGATGACGACGAAGAGCAGGTACAGCCACAGCATGAGCCCGAAGAACAGCAGCATGGTCCAGAAGGCCGACAGAAGCGGGTAATCCATGATGAAGCCCCCTTGCGCAGGTCGAAATCGGATACCAGCGATGTCTCGTTGAGAGACTTACCCGAACTGCGCGTCACCACACGTTTCGCGGTCCTGGCGGGGAGGCGGGGGAGAAGCTGTCACCGGCGTCGGGGTGGATCGACGAACATTTCGGGTGCGTGACCGTGGGTGGATACGGCAATCACTCGGATGAGGATCTCGCGTGTCGCCTGAATGCGCGGAGGACGGACAGGCCCTGATTGTTGTACCAGCCGCCGACGGTCGCCCCTCCGGTGAGAACGACCCCGAGTCCGATCAGCCACGAAAGAAGCGTGAAAACGACTCCGATCTCGCCGTAGTTCCGCTCGTTCGCAACGATCGATGCCGAGAACAGCAGCCGGCTCACCACCCCGAGGCCGGTCAGGCCGATCGTGGTGAACACGGCTGCGGGCAGGATTTCCCGCCAGCTCAGCCGGCCACGGACGAGAACCCGGGTACCGATCCAGAACAGCAGTCCCATGGCCGCGATGACAATCAGACCCTGGCATACCTGGCCGACTACCGTGCCGGTGAGCACCGCCCCGGTGGCGGTGGTGCCGGCGAGAAAGACGATCAGTCCGGCGAGCCAGACCACCTGAGCCGGCACCCCGCGCAGGCCGAACGCCGGAATCCGGAAGACCCGCAGGTACACCGACTGCACCGCCCCGGCCAGGCTCAGTCCGCCCAGGGTCAGNCAGACCGCGCCGAGGACCGTCCACCCGGACTGCGCGGATCCGCCGCCGTCGGGGGTGAAGAGACGCTCGACGGCCATCGCGGCGTCGTGGTTCAGCCCCATCCGCCTGACGATGATCTCGGCCGCACCGCCGGGGCGCAGCGGCGACACCGCCGCCAGTGTGATGATGAACGGGAAGAACAGCATCAGGATGAGCGCGGCGAGGGTCATCGCACCATTGATCAGATCGCTCTCCCGCAACTGGCGGGCCAGGTC
Organism: Frankia sp. CpI1-P; assembly: GCF_001421075.1. Classification (NCBI taxonomy): domain Bacteria; kingdom Bacillati; phylum Actinomycetota; class Actinomycetes; order Frankiales; family Frankiaceae; genus Frankia; species Frankia sp. CpI1-P. Next base: position 65,172 of record NZ_LJJX01000038.1, read on the forward strand.
CTCCGCCGAGGACCCGCGCCATCTGTCCCGAAACCCACTGGGTGGTTTCAAAGCCCGCCTCCGGGCGTCGGAAAGACGCCCTCTCGACTGCTCGTGGCGACCCCGGCCGCCGGCCGGTCCCCACTGCCGACCCACACCCAGAGCATCACTCAAAGTGAGGGCCAGCGCATCCCGCCGGGCCGAGCCGGGGACCGTCGACCCCGACGGGTTCCCACCCCCGCCCGTCAGCCTGCCGTGCTGATCCGTCCGGACCGCGCGGCCTCGGCGAGCGCCGCGTGATCGCGTTCGTTCTGGTCGGCGTAGGCCTCGGCGAACCGGGCGATCGCCTGGTCGAAGGCGTCTCCGGCGCCGAGGTAGGCCGCGATCGCGACGCGGTCACCCGAGCGGGCGTGGGCCCGGGCGAGGGTCGCTCCGCACAGCCGCGCGAACAGGGCGAGGCCGTCGGGGTCCATGCGTTCGGGGAGCACGACGCCCTTCCAGTCCTGCAGCTGGCGGACGTAGAAGTCGCGGCGCCGCCCGTCGATGCCGTCCACCCGCTGCCAGCCGAGGAAGATGTCCCCGGCGGCCTGCATCAGACGTTGTCCGGCGACGACTCGCTCCCCCTGGTTGCCATACCGGCTGGCGGGCAGGTGATCCGCCAGGACCGACGCCTGCGCCTCCTTGACCTGCAGCAGCAACGGGTCGTCGCGGTCGCGGCCGAGCAGCAGCGCCACCCAGCAGCGGGTACCCACGCTGCCGACGCCGACGACCTTGCGTGCGACGTCGACGAGCCGGTACTGGGCGAGCAGCGAACGCCGGTCGTCCACCAGGGTGGCGCCGTACTGGTCGATGATGGTGGTGAGCTGATCTGTCAGCAGGTCGCGCTGGGCTCCGCGGAGCAGTTCGCGGACCGGGACGAGCAGCGGCGGGTCGGAGACGAAACGCGGCTGGCCGTCTGTCACCTCGGTCAACCGGGCGAAGGCCCGCAGCCGGTCGCGGGACCGGGCAGTGGTGGCTGCGCGGGACAGGCGCCTGGTGTACCGCCGTCCCAGCACGTCCCCGAGCCGGGCCCGCAGCTGATCCACGTCGACGTGGGCGTACCAGACGTCGAGGTTGGTCATGGCCGCGAACCGGCGCATCCAGGNCCGGTACGCACCGATCGCCGCGCTGACGGCCGCCCGGCGCCGCGCCGGCGCGAACCCGTTGCCGCGGCCGGCGATGACCAGGCTCGCGGCCAGCCGCTTCACGTCCCATTCCCACGGGCCGGGAAGTGTCTCGTCGAAGTCGTTGATGTCGAACACCAGGTGGCGCTCGGGGGAGGCGAGCAGGCGGAAGTTGAGCATGTGCGCGTCGCCGCAGAGCTGGACGTCGATCCCGGAGACCGGGGTGCCGGCAAGATCCGCCGCCATGACCGCGGCGGCACCACGAAAGAACCGGAACGGTGACTCCAGCATGCGCTGGTAGCGCAGCGGGACGAGCTCGGGCAGNCGGGTCCGCGACTGCCGTTCGATCACGTCGACCGGATCGGCCCGGCCCGACGTCGGCGCATACTCGCCGTGAATCCGGCGCGGGGCGAGGATCCTCGCGCCCTTTCCCCGGGCCGCGCGCTCGGTCGGCGTGAGCTGTTCGGACCTCGCGGACAGCCGTGGCCGCGAACCGGCCGCGACCGGCGGTGGGCTGACGACCGCTACCATGCTCTACCTCACACCATTCCCGTTACTCCGGGCTCTCGTTCAGGATCTCGTCCAATCCGAGCGCGCGCAGGACATTCCCCGCGGCCGACACGACCCGGGCACTTCCGACGATCGGTGCGATGGCGGTGGTCACGCCCTGCGCATCGGCGGCGGTGAGGCCTGCCTCCTGGGCAGCGGCGAGGTTCATCAGATAGGAAGCGGGCGCCGAGTCCACGGCGACGAGCGCCGCCAGGCGCACGAGATGGTAGGTGCGCTCGTCCAGGCCCGACCGCTCAAGCGTGTTCAGGTGCATCTGCACGATCTCTTCGAAGACTGGTGCGTCGCCGTGCGCGATCGCGCCGAGCGTCCGCTCAGGAGCCTGTGTCGTCATTACTCTCTCCTTAATTTGACCACTTGCATTTCAAGGATATTTTCCTCGTATTGGCTGCCCGAGACCGGTGGCCCGCAAACATACGACGGCAACGGATCGAGGCGGAGGAAGCGGATTTCGATATTTTTCCGGAGTTTCTCGGCGGCACATTCCCGTCTCGCCTGCCGGCAGTTTATGGTTACTCCTCGCAGGGAAAGTCGCGGCCGCGGGACCGTGCTGGCGGCCTCCCCAGGCAGAAAGCAGGAGGGCTGCGCCATGGTTGCCAGTGCTGGCGGCGGCTCGGACGGCCCGGCGCGTTCGGACGACAAGCGTCCCCTGTCCGTCGGGGAACGGGCGGAGTACGAGCGGCTGCGCAGCGCGGCAGCGGTGCGGCACGACCGGCTACGGACCGTCGGGGCGTCCCTCCTGCTCCTGCTGGCCGCCGTGCTGGCGCCGCTCGCCGTGGTTGCCACCTGGGCGGACACGACGATCTCCGATACGGACCGGTACGTCGATACCGTCGCCCCGCTCGCCACCGACCCCGCGGTGCAGAACCTGGTGATCGACCGTCTGACCGGCCGGGTCGTCAGTAACGTCAACGTCGATCAGGTCACCGCGTCGCTCGCCGGCGTCCTCGCGCGAAACGGCGCTCCCCCCGCTGTCGTGGACCACGCCGACGCACTGGCCGGCGCGCTGAAGACCGCCCTGACCAGCGCGGTACATCAGGTGGTTGAGGGGGTGGTCACCAGTGACCAGTTCCCCCTGGTCTGGGAGAACGCGAACCGTCGGGCACATGCCGCCGTGGTGAAGGTCCTCACCGGTAAGGGCGGCAGCGCCGTGCAGGCCAAGGACAACACGATCGTGTTGGACATCGGCCCGGTCGTCGACAGTGTGCAGAAGCGGCTGGCCGACGCCGGCTTCGAGAAGGCAAACAAGATTCCCGACGTCGACCGACAGATCGTGCTGCTGCGAACGGACAAACTGAGCAAGGCTCAGGACGCCTTGCGGCTACTCGCCGTCCTCGGCCGCTGGCTGCCGGTCGCCGTTGTGGCACTCGCCGCGCTGGGCGTGTGGCTGGCGCCCTCGCACCGCGCCGGGCTCATGGCCACGGGAATCGGAATCGGCGTAACGATGATCGTGCTGCTCGTGGGGCTGGCCGTCATGCGCCAGGTCTATCTGGACTCCGTCCCGTCCGACACCCAGCCGCGGGACGCGGCAGCGGCCATCTACGACACTCTCGTCCGTTTCCTGCGAGACAGCGCGCTTACCTGGCTGACCATAGCCGTCATCATCGTGGTCGCTGGATATCTCTACGGGCCGGGGCGCGGCGCCCGGGCTGTCCGCTCCGGCGCCGCCCACGCCACCGGAGCCGTCGGTCGGGCCGCGACCCGGGTGGGTGTGCGCACCGGCGGCGCGGGCCGCTGGTTGGCCAGGCATCGCCGCCTCACCAGCGGGATCGTCATCGGGGCCGGGGCGCTGGCCCTGGCGCTGTGGAACTCTCCGACCCCGTCATCGGTCGCCCTCGTCCTTGTGGTAGTTCTGATCACTCTGGCTGTGCTGGGTGTCCTTGCCGCCGCCGGCACCATCCGACCCGGTCCCGGGAGCCCCGATGGCAGGCCTTCCGACGGCGTCGTGGGGCCGCCGACCACCTGACACCCACGCCGATACGCACGGGCACGGTTCAGGCCGGCGACCGGCCGACGGCGATGCGGATCAGCGCGGGGAACATCCCCCAGACACCCGGCCGCGCGGCCGGGACCCCGGGCGCGTGCAGTGGAATCCGAATGCGCACAGCCGCCGGAAGCAAGCGGAGATCCAGCGGTGGNGGCAGGCGCAGCGCCTCCCCGTCCACGCCGACGCTGACCGGTCGTGCGGAGTCGATGCGCATGGTGGGGCTGGTCCACTGGTGGAAACCGCGGAACCGGCTGATGGCACCCATGGACTCGAGCGCGACGAGGGCGGGTAGGTCGCGAGCGCGATCGACGCGCAACGCCGCCACGCCAAGCCGGCCGCTGTCGAGCCGGGGCCGGGTACCGAAACCACNAAGGCTGTGCAGCTGGTAGGCGTTGTTGGACACGAGCAGGACGTCCGCGGTCGANCCGGCCTGACCGTCCGGGCCGGTGAAGCGAAGATCCGGCGGAGCGCGGTCCACGCCCAGCAGGTCGGGCAGCATCGCGGCCGCCGTTCCCATCTTGGCGTCACGGTAGCTGTCGGACTGCACGATTTCGGCGTAGACGCCCAACGAGACGTTGTTGACGAACACGCGGTCACCGAGCTGACCGAGGTCAACGCGCTGCTCGACAGCGAGGTCGAACGCGTCGAGCGCCCCCACCACATCCTTCCGGTCGAGGCCGAGGTCAAGGGCGAAGTGGTTACGAGTACCGGCTGGGACGCAGACGAACGCCATCCCTCGCCGCCGTGCCACGTCCGCGACCAGTGCCTGCGAACCATCGCCGCCCGCCATGCCCACCACGTCGGCTCCGCGGTCGGCGGCGTCCTCGGCGAGGGAACGCAGATCAGCGCGTTCCGTGAGGGTGACGACCGCGATCCCCCGCCGGGCGGCCTCCTGAGCGAGATTGTGGCGGTCGGCGGCGCCACCCCCGGAGCGCGGGTTCACCAGCAGGACGCCGCGCCGGGCGGCTCCAACCATGCGCCCCCTGGGGCGGTGTCGTCCGAAGGCGCCGCGCGCTGCGGTTCCCGACGTGACGAGCAGGCACGCGGTGACCAGCATGGTGGTCAGGCCGACCACCCCCGCGAAGGCGATCAGGCCGCCGAGCGCGAAGGCCGCCACTACGGCCGCGCTCAGGCGGCGCAGCCCCCGTCCGACCAGCGCCGCCCAGCCTGCCACCAGCGCGATCGTCACAGCGGCGACCGAAACCGGCAGGGCAATCGGCCGGTCGATCAGCCGGGCGAAGATGACAGTGACCGCCGCGGCGAAGCTCATCAACGCCGCTGAAGCCGCCACCCGCCGGGAGCGGGACACCGGCACTCCCGCCCGCTGCCCCGCCCGCCGCCCCTGCCGGCGAACCATCCAGGAAAGCACGATTACCCATCCTTCCCACCTCGTCGAGTGGTTTCAGCGCAGGACCTTCTCCTCGGCATGCTGGTTTCCGCCTCGGGCAGGTCGCCGGTCGCCTTGAGCTCAGCGAGCCTGGAGAGCGTGTCCGTGTCCGCGTCCATCCCGGCGCCGGAGGCTGTCTCCCGGATACAGGCGGCGACCTGATCCTGTTTCGCCCGCGCATGGTCGACTTCCCGGGAGGCCATTTCCGGCCCTCTCGGGATCAGGTAAAAAGACGCCGAGGAATGGGATGATCGGCGCTGTGGGAAAATGAAGAGAATATTCCAGAAGGCGCCGGGTACTGGATACCGGTAAGCCGGACAGCAGCCGGCAATCTCATNTCCCACCCCCTCTCGGAATCGCCCCATCTACCGTCCCATCCGTGACCTGAACCGGCAACTCGATCAGGAGCGAAAAATCAACCCGATGCGGGCGAAGAGGTCTGAATCGGCGTGCAGGACGCATCCCCGAAGGCCAGCGCGACCCGCCCGGTCATACGGATCTGCTCGGCCCAGTCGCGCCGGGCATTAGGTAGCGAGCCAGCTCGGGTAGAGCACGGTGTGCGCGATCCCGGACTCGGCGACGGCCCGCTCGACCGCGCGGTGCACCAGCCCGATGGGCTGGTCGAACTCTCCGACTTCAGAGGACGCCGGCGAGGACAGCAGCACCAGATAGCGCACGCCGGCCTTCGCGGCCCTTTCCAGCAACGCTAACTACGACGGGGAGGGAAGTGTCAACCAGCCCTGGGCGCGGCGGCGAGTTCGACGTGGACGAGGCCGTCCGAGAGCTCCTGCTGCTGATGCCGCAACTGGTCGGGCGGGCCAAGCGGACACNGCCGCCGGATGAGCTGGCCGAACTGGCCCTCGGCCCCCGGCACCTGTCGCTGCTGTCGTACCTGCTTTTCGACGGGCTCATGACCGTGAATGCCCTGGCCGCGCGGTTGGAGGTGGCGCCGATGACGGTCAGCCTCATGGTCGCCGACCTCAGCCGCGGCGGGGTCGTGGAGCGCCGCGAGGATCCCGACGACCGGCGGCGGCGAATCGTGAGCATCGCCGACGTCAGCCGTCCGGCGATCGAGGGATGGCTCGGTCCAGGTGCCACCGCCTGGCGAGAGGCCCTCCAACCGCTGACCCCGGCCGAGCGCCGCCTGGCCGTCGACACCCTACGTGCCCATGAACGCGCCACCGGCAAGCGAGCCTCATCCGCGAGCTGAGCAGGTCGCGGTCAAGCGCGACCTGCGTTCATGAACGGTCGAGGGTGCCATGCGCTCCCAAGCGGTCGCCTCGGCATCTGTCGTTCGCCGAGCGTGAGGAGATCGATCAACCAGTCTGCCGGCGAACAACCTCACACGCCGGTTCCCAGCGGGGACGGCTTGCGGATACGAGCCAGCCAAGGCTCATCGACCGGCCAGCCCACCCTCGCCAGGAAGCATCGCACCGATTACAATTCGTGACGGATCGACTCACCCGCCCGGCACGCCGCCGGGCGTCAACCGCCCGGTAGCCCGCATTACCCCCGCCACGGGCCATCCCGCTGCGCCGTCCGGCACGCCAGGCAGGAAAAGGACAACGGGTCGCGACGACCCGTCCGGCTTGGTATGAACACATCCACTCAGCGGCGTCTGATGGATGGAGAGCCAAAAAATCATGGTCTCGACCCTTGTCGTAGTCTCCCTCGTGCTGGCCGGGCTCGTCGCGGGGACGATGACCATTGGTCTGGTCGCCGTGCGGCCTGCGATGCATTCCCTGCCCGCGACCACCTACGTACTCGTCAAGCAGGCGTTCGACATCAGCTACCCGAAGTTCATGAAGCCGCTGCAGATTGCCTGCCTGCTCTCGACGGTGGCCCTGACGGCGGTCGCCGCCGTAGTTGGCTCCGCCGCCTGCGCGATCCTGGCCGCGGTCGCCGCGGTGGGCGTTTTCACCAACATCATTGTCACCGTGCGTGGCGACCTCCCGATCAACAACGCGATGGCCACCTGGACGCCGGGCGCGCCGCCGAGCGACTGGCAGTCCCAGCGGGCCCGCTGGGACTTCTTCAACTCCATCCGGACGATCGCCGCTGTCAGCGCCCTGGTGCTGCTCGCGCTGGCGGCGACCATATCCTGACGCCTTCTCCCCGCACTCGTCCGCCCGGCAATCGTGAAACGTNAACTNGACCAGGCCGTTTGCCAACGGTTGCGGATCATTCGGCAAGGAGCCGTCCGCGGGCGGACCTGTCCCCCGCTCGCCCGACTTCTCTAAGGCGATCCTGACGCACTGCTAAACCCAGAACCCAGAACCTGATCAACACCCAGAACGCCTCAGGCCTGTCCGGAACACCCGACTTATCCGCCGCGAGCGAAACCCCCGCAATCGCCCACGGCGGCCACACCTCGGGGAGCAATGCCGTTTAGCCTAGTAGACCGTCGCTGTTTAGTTCTGGGGTGTGGCAGGCTGGTGTTGG
>NZ_LJJX01000039.1:0-28655 GCF_001421075.1 Frankia sp. CpI1-P
GTGGTGGAGGGTTCGGGTGACCCGGACCAGATCGCCGGTCGGGTCAGCCAGATCCGTAACGAGATCGAGAAGTCGGACTCGGACTACGACCGTGAGAAGCTCCAGGAGCGTCTGGCGAAGCTCGCCGGTGGGGTCGCGGTCATCAAGGTCGGTGCGGCCACCGAGGTGGAGCTGAAGGAGAAGAAGCACCGCATCGAGGACGCGGTGTCGAACGCGAAGGCCGCGGTCGAGGAGGGNATCGTCGCCGGTGGTGGCGTCGCGCTGCTCCAGGCGTCGATCACCGCCTTCGAGAAGCTCGACCTGTCCGGCGACGAGGCCACCGGCGCGAGGATCGTGGCGCTGGCGCTGGCCGCCCCGCTCCGCCAGATCGCGAGCAACGCGGGCTTCGAGGGCGGTGTCGTCGTCGAGAAGGTCCGGGACCTGCCGGTCGGCCACGGACTCAACGCGGCCACCGGCGAGTACGTCGACCTGATCGCCGCCGGCATCATCGACCCGGTGAAGGTCACCCGCTCGGCGCTGCAGAACGCCGCGTCGATCGCCGGCCTGTTCCTCACCATCGAGGTTGTCGTGGCGGACCGTCCGTCGGTTGGTGGCGCCGGCGCCGGGGACGGCGCGGATGCCATGGCTGGTATGGGTTTCTGACCTGCCGGCCAGCCGCACCGCGCATCCACGCCGAGCACAGCGCTCGCGTACCCGCCGGCCGACTCGGTGTCGGCACGTGACCGGAAGGTGGGCCTCCGTGCCCCTCCGCTACGGCTTTCTCAGCACCTACCCCCCGACACAGTGCGGCCTCGCCACCTTCACGGCGGCGCTGTTCGACGAACTGACCAGCACGGCGCCCGGCGCCTCCAGCGGGGTGGTCCGGCTGCTCGACACGCCCGCGGGCCCCGGCCCGCGGCCGGCCGCCGTCGTGGGGGACCTGGTGGCCGGAACCCCGGGCGGCCCGCGCCGCGCGGCGCGGCTCCTGAACGGTTTCGACGTCGTGGTCGTGCAGCACGAGTACGGGGTCTACGGCGGCCCGGACGGCGACGAGGTGATCGAGGTCCTCGACAACCTCGAGGTGCCGGTGGTGGTCGTCCTGCACACCGTGCTCGTGCGCCCGACCCCGCACCAGCGCGAGGTCCTGGAGGCGCTGGTCGCGTCCGCGGACGCGGTCGTCGTGATGACCGAGACCGCGCGGGTCCGGCTGGTCGACGGGTACCGGGCCCACCCGCACCGGGTTTCGGTCATCCCCCACGGCGCGGCCGAGAACCGGCGCGCCGCGCCGGCGCGGTCCGCCCGGCCGACCGTCCTCACCTGGGGCCTGCTCGGCCCAGGCAAGGGCATCGAATGGGGCATCGCGGCGATGGCGGAGCTGGCCGACCTCGACCCGGCTCCGCGTTACCTCGTCGCGGGCCTGACCCATCCCAAGGTGCTCGCCCGGGAGGGCGAGGCGTACCGCGACGGGCTTGCCGCGCTGGCCGGTCGGCTCGGCGTGACCGATGCGGTCGTCTTCGACCACCGCTACCTCGACCCGGGATCGCTCGCCGAGCTCGTGAGCGGCGCCGACGTCGTCCTGCTCCCCTACGACTCCGTCGACCAGGTGACCTCCGGCATCCTCATCGAGGCGGTCACGGCGCTGCGGCCCGTCGTCGCCACCCGCTTCCCGCACGCGGTCGAACTGCTCGGCGACGGCACCGGCCTGCTCGTACCCCACGGTGACGTGGCGGCGATCGCGGCGGCGGTGCGCAGCATCATCACCGACGACGGCGTCGTCCGCGGGCTGGCGAGCGCCACCGCCGCCCACGCACCCGAGCTGCTGTGGCCCGCGGTGNCCCAGCGCTACCGCCGGCTGGCGGCCGGGTTGGCCGCCCGCACCGGAAGCAGGCCGGGCGTCGCGCCCGCGTCCCAGCGAGCTCCTGGGACGGTGCCCACGCCGACGCCGACGCCGACGCCGACGCCGACGCCGACGACGGCTACGGCGACCGCGACCGCGACCGCGACGGCGAGCCGGTGACGGCCGCGATCTCGTTCAACCATCTTCTCCGGCTCAGCGACGACATCGGCCTGTTCGAGCATGCGCTCGGCTCGATCCCACGCCGGGAGTACGGCTACTGCGTGGACGACGTCGCGCGCGGGCTCGTCGTCCTCTCCCGCGAGCCGTCGCCACCGCTGGAGCTCGTCCGACTGCTCGAGCGTTATCTCATCTTCGTGCTGGCGGCGCAGGCGCCGGACGGGACGATCGTCAACCGGCGGGACACCGAGGGTCGCTGGCTGGACAACCCCGAGGTCGGCGACTGCTGGGGGCGGGCCCTGTGGGGGCTGGGCACCGCGGCGGCCCTGGCGCCCACCTCGCGGCTGCGGGCAATGGCCCGCGACGGGTTCCAGGCCAGCGCCGCTCGGCGATCCCCCTGGCCGCGGGCCATGACCTTCGCCGCCCTCGGCGCCGGCGAGATGCTGCTCGCCCACCCGGACGACACCGCGGCCCGCGCCCTGCTCACGGACGCCGTCACCGCGATCGGCCCGATCGGCGACGATCCCGCCTGGCCGTGGCCCGAGCCCACACTGCGCTACGCCAACGCGGCGGTGCCGGAGGCGCTGATCCTCGCCGGCATGTGCCTGCCCGACTCCGCGGCGCTCGCGGACGGATTACGGCTGCTGGCCTGGCTGCTCCACGTGGAGACCCGAGGCGGGACGCTGTCACTCACCCCCGTCGACGGCCGGAGCCCCCGCGGTGATCGCAGGCCCGGCTTCGATCAGCAGCCCATCGAGGCCGCGGCCATCGCGGATGCCTGCGCGCGGGCCCACGCGGCGACCGGCCGGAACCGGTGGCTTACCGGTCTCGGGCGGGCGCACGGGTGGTTCCTCGGCGAGAACGACAACGGCACCCCGCTGATCGACGTCGCGACCGGCGGTTGCCACGACGGTCTCGAACCCGAGGGATGCAACGCCAACCAGGGGGCGGAGTCCACCCTCGCCCTGCTCTCGACAGCGCAGCACGCTCGCCGCCTGCTCGCGTCAAGGACCCCGTGACCTTGGAGTCCGACCCCGTGACCTTGGAGTCGGACCTGGTCACCCGGCATCCACTGACGCTGACCGCGGACCCCGGCAGGGTCATCGCGAAGCTCTTTCTGCCCGGCGAGGAGGGCGGCGAGCTGCACTCCCGGGCCGCGGGCATCGTGGCCAGGGTGCTCGCCCTGGGCGACGACGAGGTCGACGGCCTCGCCGCGACCCTGCTCGACCGGTTCGGGCCGCGTCACCGGGACTACCGGGGCATCCTGACGCGGCACGCCGCGATCGTCGCTCCTCGGGTCCGGACGCCGGCGGAGCTCTCGCCGGCGCGCACGCTGCTGCTCGGCGCGTGCTTCACCGCCGAGTACGCGGTGGAGGGCGCGGCCGTCACCAATCCCTCGGCGGTCGCGCACCCCGACCAGTCGGGGCTTCCGGCCGGCGCGCTGCGGCTGGCGCTCAGCCTGCGCGCCGTCGGCGAGGGGCACCTGTCCTCGATCGGCTTCGCGGTCGCCGTGATCGGCCCGGGTCCGGCGGTGCGACTGGAGCCGCGCACCGGCCCGCTCACCACGGGCATGGCCGTGCCGGTCACCTGGGAGCACGGTCGGCTGCGTGCCCTGCTCATCGACCACGGCCTCGACGACGAGGTGACGCGTTCGGTCCTCGACGCCCTCGACCGGAGCCTGGCGGGCGGTGACCTCGAACAGGCCTTCGCCAGCATGCCTGCGGATCTCCTGCGCCGTCCCCAGGCCGCCGGCATCCTGGCCGGGATCCGGTCCGTCGCCGGAACGCTGCGAAGAGTCGAGTTCCCGGCGGACAGCGGTCTCGCGCAACGGGTGCTGTGGCCCACCGTCGCCAGCGAGAGCAAGGGAANGGAGGACGCGCGGTTCGTCCGCTTCACCGCGCCGGACGGGACCGTCGACTACCGGGCGACCTACACCGCCTATGACGGCACCGACATCCGGCCGCGGCTGCTNACCAGCCCCGATCTGCGGACGTTCACGACCTCGCCGCTCACCGGCCCGGCAGCCCGGAACAAGGGGATGGCGCTGTTTCCGCGGCTCGTCGGCGGCCGTCACCTCGCGCTCTGCCGATCCGACGGGGAGACCACCGGTCTGACCGCCTCGGCTGACGGGCTGGTCTGGGAACCGTTTCGCCCGGTCCACGAGTCGACGGCGGCCTTCGAACTCATCCAGGTCGGCAACTGCGGTTCACCCATCGAGACGTCGGCGGGCTGGCTCGTCCTCACCCACGGCGTCGGGCCGATGCGCACCTACACGGTGGGAGCGATCCTGCTCGATCTGGCGGACCCGTCCACCGTGGTCGCGGCACTGCCCGAGCCGCTGCTCACCCCGATCGCGACCGAGGCCGAGGGCTACGTCCCCAACGTCGTCTACTCCTGTGGCGGACTGGTCCACGACGGCCGGCTGTGGCTGCCTCACGGGATCGGTGACTCCCGGGTCGGGATGGCGAGCGTGTCCGTCGACGCCCTGCTCGCGCGGATGATCCCCCGGGCCTGACCTGACGGGCCTGACTCGATGGGCCTGACCCCCGGGGGGGGCTGGCCCGAACCGCGGAACCTGTCAGCCGAGGATGCGTCCGTAGACGGCGAGATAGTCGGTGACCATGCGAGCCGTCGAGAACCGCCGGCTCGCCCTGGCCCGGCAGGCGGCACGGTCGAGGCCGGCGGCCCGATCCACCGCGGCCGCCGCCGCAGCCGGGCCGTCGACCAGGAACCCGGTCACCCCCTCGTCGACGATCTCCGGCATGGCCCCACGCGGGTAGGTGACGACCGGTGTGCCGCAGGCCATCGCCTCCACGACCGCGAGGCCGAACGGTTCGTCGAACGCGATCGGATGGAGCAGCGCCGCGGCGCACCCCAGCACCTCGGCTCGCAGGGACGGTCCCACCGGCCCGAGGTAGCTCACCGCGTCCCCGTCGACGTGGGNCAGTACCTGCTCGGCGAAGTAATGCTCGTCCTGGACGATCCCGCAGATCACCAGCCGCCGGCCGGCCATCCGGGCGATCTCGATGGCTGCCGCGGTGCCCTTGTCGGGATGGATCCGGCCGAGTACCACCAGATCCTCGCCGCCGGCCGCCGAGAACGGCAGGGCCGCCAGGTCGATGCCGTGGTGCACCGTCGCGACATAGTCCAGTTCAGGGCTGCGATCGGCGTCGGAGATGGACACGTAGGCGGAGGCCGCCCGGCTGTAGGCGGGGAGGATGCGCGGGTCCGAGAACCCGTGGACCGTCGTGACCATCGGGGCCCGGACCTGCGCCGCGAACGCCAACGGCAGCCAGTCGAGATGACTGTGCACGAGATCGAACTCGCCGGAGCGGGCCAGCGCATGGGACACGTGCAACGCCTCCCACACCCGGCCGTCGAGCGCCGGGTCCTCGGCGTACCCGTGCGGGCATACGCCCTCCAGCTTCCCGGCCGTGTGCGAGTCCAACGTCGCGAACAGGGTGACATCGACGCCGCGCGCCACCAGACCCTCCGCGAGGTGGCTGGCGATCTGCTCCCACGGGCCGTAGTGCCGCGGCGGGGTGCGCCACGCCACCGGCGCCAGCATCGCAACCTTCACACCGTGCCCCGTGTCGCCCTGTCGATCACCATGCTCAACCGCCTCGAAGCCGGGAGTCTCCACGGACCGTCCGCGAGCAGTATGGGCCTGCCTCGCATCCCGTTGGACAGGCGAGGACATACGAGGCGCGTCGCGACTTGTCCCGATGCGGAGCCGGTGGGGAGCCGATCGGTTACGATCCGATTGGATCCAGGGCCGGAGGTGATCCAGTTTGGCGGAGCCGGGAACGTCTGCGCACTACGAGCGCCTAGCCGGCGCCTATGACGAGAACTGGACCTACAGCGACGCCTTCCTCCATTGGATGGCGCGGGAGATGTCCGAGGCGCTCGCGCTGACCTCACGGGACCGGATCNTCGATATCGGCTGCGGAACTGGGCTGTACACCCGTGGCGTCCTTGAGCTGATCCGACCGTCGACGCCGATCCTCTGTGCCGACCCGTCCGAGGCGATGCTGAGCCAGCTTCCCGTGGATCCGGGGCTTCGCCCGGTATGTGCGTCGGCCGAGCAGCTCGCGGGTGTGGACGGGTCCGAGGCGGAGTTGGCCGTTGAGCCTGGATCGGTCGACGCGGTGATGGTCAAAGAGGCGATTCATCATGTCGCCCCGACCGCCCGGGCGCGGGTCGTCGCCGGGCTCGCCGACCTTCTCAGCGCTGATGGCCGTTTCCTCATCGTGATGTTGCCGACCCGGATCGCCTATCCGCTTTTCGACGCGGCTCTGGAACGCTTCGAGGAGCTGCAGCCGGATCCGTCCGATGTCGCGGACCATATGCGGGACGCCGGGCTGTCCGCCAGTCTCGCCTACCGCGACTACCCGTTGACCATCCCGAAGGATCGATATCTCGCGATGGTGCGGAGCCGGTACATGTCGTTGCTCTCGACGTTCGATGATGACGAGATCCAAGCGGGTGTGGCGGAGATCGATGCCCGTCACCCGGAGACGGTGCTGTCCTTCCCGGACCGTTTCGCCTTCGTGCTTGGCATCCGGAGGAGGTCCGTCTCGTGACNGAGACCGTTGATGACCGGCTTCATCGGCTGCAAGGCGAACTGAACGGCCATGACCGAATCGCGCGACATCTCGGGCTCGATTTCAATCGGCCGATCAAGTCGTTGGGTGACGGCTATCCCGAGAACACCGTATCGCTCGTCGGAAAGATAGCCGAACGGTTGCTGAAGCAGCTTTGGACACATCACGACGTTCCGGGGGATCCGTCCGGGCGGGCACTGAACGATTTAATCAAAGGCTGTCGGCCGCATATCCGCAGCACCAACGTCATCAACGCGTTCACCGACATTCAGCGGCTCCGGAACCGATCCTCGCACGATGGCTACGAGATCGCAGAGGAAGACGGTCTCCTCGCGGTGCGTCGGCTCCTTGACGTCCTCGACTGGTTCACCAGTACCGATGTCACCGCGATCACCGGGGACGCGCCCAGCCTTGATCCTTTCGTCGAGCAGCGGGCCGAGTTCCTCTCGGGACTCTACGCGACCCTCGGTTACAAGGCGATCAAGCGGTTCGAGCTGTCCGAGAGTANGGTCTACCAACTGTTCTGTCGGCAGATGGGGTTGCAGGCCGAGTATGTTGAGATCATGCTCAGTCGCAGTCTGGAGGAGTTGACCCAGCTTCTCGTCGCGACCGGNGGAGAGCTCCTCAACACCCAGCTTCCGAAGCACACCCGGTTCCTGATCGTCGAGGATGAACCGTCCGAGGACGTTGCACCGTTCGCGGACGGTGAGATCAGTATCGTGGCCTATGAGCGGTTCATCGAGAGAATCGTCGATGTCCCGTCGCACCTGTCCGAGCTGGCGCTCAGTTATCCGCACACACAACCGCGCGATGGCGCGCCGCTCAGGATATCCGCTGACGTTCTGGAGGCCGACCAGCATACCGGCGAGATGACGGTCACCGCCACGTACGATGCGGGAGAGATACTGCGCCGCCTTGCTGGGACCTCGGCGAATATCCTCGTCATCGGTGGTCCGGGGAGCGGGAAAACGACGCTTTTGAAAAGATTGGCGGCGGACGGCTCGATACCGGCGCGTCACCGCTACCGTTTCTATCTGGACATGAGCACGAAGGAGTCGGGCGAGGATTTCGGGGATTTCGTCACCCGGATCCTCCATCCATACATGACGGTCCCGCGGAACCGGGTCTTCGACGTCTTCCTGTACCTGATTCGCGCTGGGTCCGTACTGTGCGTGCTCGACGCGATCGATGAGGCGGTGCCGAACACGAGCCTAGAGGCCTTCCTCGGCGTCTTCTCCGACGTCGCGCAGGCCCTGTCCGCCGAGTCGACGGTCGTGATGTCGTCGCGCTACTCGTTCCTCGCCGACTCGCCCGAGGTTCGCCGGCTGCTCAACAGCTCATCGCTGATTTCTGAGCGGCTCGTGCAGCAACTGCACGCGGGCGGGGTCGATCCGCTGGAGCTTCCCCGGTTCAGCGTCGTCCGGCTTGGTGACCTGAAGCTTCGCACGGACGAGCANGTCTACTCGGTCTCGCCGCTGGAACTGCGACTTGCCCAGCAGACCGGCCGGCTCGCCCAGGGAGCCGCGGCCTTCGCGGGCGGGCTCCTGTCAGATCTGGTGGCGGCCCGAGTCGACCAGGTCCTGAACTCGGTCGGGCACGCGGACCTCCTGCCGAAGCTGGAGGGCTATTTCGGTCCGGCGTTCCTGGCCGACCAGGCGGTGTTCAGCCTGGCCGACATCTGCACCCACGCGGGCATCGAGTGCTTCACCGAGGGACGAGTCACGTGGGAGACGTTCCTGCTCGCGCCCCTGTTCCGCCCGACCGGACCGGGCACGGTGGCGCTGGTGCACACCGTCTTCCAGGAGTACTTCGCGGCTCGCTACCTGCGAACGGCGGCCGGACGGCGGGCCGCGGNCGGCAACCCCGAACCAATCCTGACCGAACAGGTCCGGGAGTTCCTCGTCCACCTCGGCGCCGAGGCCATCCCCGCGCCGCCGCAGACCCTGCCGGTTGGAACCTACCTGGTCGGGCCGAGTCACCGCCTACTGCTCCGCACGATCGACAGGCCGGTGCTGTTCGACGAGTTCCCGGTGACCGTCGGGCGGTACAAGGCGTTCCTCGCCGCGGTCGCGGAGCAGGGTTGCGCGCAGTGGGACCACCCGGACACCCCTTCCGGCCACAGCCATGAGCCCTGGCAGGAACGGCTCCGAAACCCCGAGTACTTCACCGATCCGGCGTATGACGATCATCCGGTGAGCTGTGTGAACTGGTGGAGCGCTTACGCCTTCGCCCGTTTCGAGGGTAAGCGGCTCCCAACCTGCGTCGAGTGGGAGGTTGCCGCCCGCGGCACGGACGGTAGGCTTTTTCCCTGGGGCGACGACCTCGATCTGGCCGCGGTCAACTGCGCCGACTCCTGGAGCGGTCGGCCGCTGGTGACCTACGAGGTGTGGAAAGAGGAGATCGACGGCGGCCGGCTGCGGGACTGCGCCCCGACCGCGGTCACCGACCATCCCGCGAACCTGTCGCCGTTCGGGGTGCGCGACATGTCCGGCAACGTTTGGGAGTGGACCGAGACCGTTTTCGACGGCATCAACTCGGCCGTCATCTGCGGTGGCTCCTACGACAACCCGTACCGGGCCGTCCAGACCTCGTCCAAGGCGCTGTACCTGCGGCGAGGCAGCAGCAACGCCGTCGGGTTCCGCTGCGTACGGGAGGTTTGATGACCACGACCAGCGCGCCTGACAGCGGGCANCGGTTCGGCCGGATCGTCGATCGTCAGCCGCTGGGNAGCGGTCCCCACCGGGTCACCGCGACCTATCTCGTTCGCGACGACGAGAGTGGAGAGATCCACGGCTTCGACTACAGCGACATCGTCACTGAAGGATTCCGCACGATCATCATCGGGGAACGGGTGCGGTTCGAGGTCGACCCGCCCACCGGTCGCGCTCACTTCGTGATCAGGCTTGATCTGCCGGAGGTCGACGAATTCTATCGGTAGACCCGACGGGCCGGCATTCCTTCGTCGCCGTCCATCCCGCCTCGATCATCGGCACGCCGGACTGGCCGGAAGGCCCCCTGCCGTTGCGGCATCAGGAGACGCGGGCCACGGCCGCCGTCCGCAGCACCTATTTCAGCGCCGCCTGCGCCCGTATTCTCTACGGAACGCAGGACCGCCCCAGCCGCTGGCATCGGCTCGGCGACGAGGCCGCCGGCCCGCTGTTCGGAGTGGAACTTCTCCTGCCCAGCGCCGAACGCCCGGACCGGGCCTTCGCGATCTTTCACGTTCGGGCCGACGGGTCGGTGCTCCTCGACGTCCTGCGCGCCGTCGCCGGCCGACGCGGCAGCACCGCGGCACCCCCCGACTTCGCTGCGGTCCTGCCGTCCTGGGCCTGCCTCGCCTCACCGGCGAGACCATTCACGGTCGCGTTCCAGACCTTCCCGACCGCCGACCCGCCGCCACCCCCGGACGCCGTCCGCATCGACTCGTGGACGACCGCGGACACCTGGCTGTGGCACCTGGCGTCACGCACCACCAACACGGACTTCCCACCCGATCCCGAGCATGCCGATCAGCTCCTCGACGGNCGCGTGATCCTCTCTGCCGACTGGCGCGGTGTGGTCAACCGGGACGGCGCCGCGTTCGTCGGGCTGCGACCCGACCGCGGAGCCGAGGACATCTACTTCGGCTTCNCCCAGCTCTACGCCCACACCGCATACCTTGACGCCCTGCTCGTCGGCATGATTCAGAACGCCAACATCACCGAGATGATCGACGAAGCCGCCCGCGCCTTCGAGGCCGACGACCTTCCCCGCCACCTCGCCCGGCTCGAGGNGCGCGCCGCCCGGTTCCGCAATATCTACTGGCTGCGTGACACCAGCAATCACGGACCCGCGAACACCATCCTCACCGCCTACCAGGAACAGCACCACCTGCCCGAACGGTTCGACGCCGTGCTCACCGAGATCGTCGACCTGACCCGGATCGCCCAGACACAGGAAGGCCAGCAGGTCGGCGCAGCCCTTGGCGTCCTCACGGTGATCGGCCTGCCTTTCGGCGCCGCGTTCGCAGTGCTCCAGGTCCTGGGCACGAACTCGGCACTCGCCCTGGCCATCGGCGTACTCGCCGCCCTTGTCGGTTCCGGCACCCTGCTCCTCACCCGCTTCGGCCGTCTCCTCCTCCGCTCCCTGCGCAACTCCGAATGATCATGGTTTCGGAATGCTGTCATAGGTGTCGCTATCCGGCGTGTGCTATCGTGCGGCAATTTCCGGTCACGAAGTCGACACCAGCTCGTCCGTAACCCGCACGTCGGGCGGCGATACGGTGGCGCACCTCGACGGAAGGTAATGGCGGGACGGCCGGCAGCCGCGGCTGAGGATATGCGGCCTTCGGGGCGGCTGTGGGAGAAAGACGGGGGTCTCCGTGCACAGGATCTTTTCGCGGTCCATGACCGGGAATATGAAAGACGATCGTTGTGGCGGTTGACGGTGGGGGCCGATCGTCCCGGGCCGGACGCCGGCCTCGCCCCGGCCGAAGAACACTGTTTCCCGGCATAGCGGACCTGCTCGCGCTCATCAACGTGCTGGTGCGCAGACCGGGACGCGGCGAAGCGCCCGTCACCACCCGCAGGCTGCGGCGACGTGACGGGATACGCCAGGGTCTTCCCATCCTCTCTCTCGTGGACGAGTACGACGCGGAAATCCCCGCGTTGATCGCGGAATCCCTGGCGGACGCCCGACCGGGGCGCGTTCCGGTCAGCCGCTACTCGTTCGCGCCGCGGCTTCCGCGCCAGACGCACCCGGACGACCCGCCGGAGCCCAGCGATCCGCCGGAGCCCAGCGATCCGCCGGGGCCGGATGGTCCGCATGCCCGCACCGCGGTCGACGAAGTCCTGCCCGTTCTGCGGCGCATACGCGCCGAGCTCGGTCGGGAAAGCGTCGGGCGCATCCGCTTTCCGCGTTACCGGCTCGTCGGCTGGCTGCTCGCCCAGTCCTTCGCCGACGAGGACGCCGACCGGGACGCCGACCGGGACCGGGTGCTGCTACAGAGGCTGCGAGAACGGGAACGCAGCCGCCGGGACACCGCCGGTGGCGACCTGCCCGACCTCGGTGGGACCGCCGCCAATCTCGCGGTCCGGTGGCTGCGGATCCTCACTCCCCGGGTCTGGTTCCGGCTGAAGGTGACCGGACGGCTGCCCGGGCCGTTCGGCGCGGAGTTCGCCTGGCTGCGGGTCGAGGCGCACCGCGCCCGCAACGGTCCCGAATCCGTCCTCGCCTTTGCCGAACGGCTGTGCGAAGCCACCGCCCAGAACCGCGCGATCC
This sequence comes from Frankia sp. CpI1-P, assembly GCF_001421075.1. Classification (NCBI taxonomy): domain Bacteria; kingdom Bacillati; phylum Actinomycetota; class Actinomycetes; order Frankiales; family Frankiaceae; genus Frankia; species Frankia sp. CpI1-P. The sequence goes on from NZ_LJJX01000039.1 coordinate 11,857, forward strand.
AGGAGTTTCATGCGAAGCTGCTGGTCGGCGCCTTCCTGGCGGATCTGCGGCAGGCATACCGGCGTCGGCGCCTGCGCGCGCTGCGCCGGACGGCCTACCCGGTGGCCCTGCTGGAGGGCGTCGACGAGCGCAACGGCGGATTCCGTTTCCTCGACCTGCTCAGCGACGTCCGCAACGAGACGGCGCTGTTCGATCCGCTGCTCGTCATCGCGGTCAGCGACTCGGTGCCCCCGCGGCTGCGTGGATGTTCCCTCGAGGACCCCTCCCGGCCGACCGGGATCGACGCGCCCCTGCAGAGCTACGAGGACTGGAGCGGGCGTCTGGCCAACGACAGCAGAGAGAGCCTGTCGACGGCCTGGTACCTGTCCTTCGTCATTTCCACGCCGCTTCCGGTTCCCGACGACGTGGCACCCGGCGCGGACACCCTGCAGACCCGGTACTTCCTGGAAACCCGCAACGCGCTGGAAAGGGCGCGACATTTCACCCTCGACCCGCCCCCGCTGTGGTGTCGACGCTGGTTCATCCGCGTCGCCGCCGTCCTGATCGCGGCGGGAGTCCTGCTCGGTGCCACGATTCCGCTGCGGATCTCCAGCCAGGACGACGCGCGCTGGCGCACGGCGCACTGCGGCCTCGATCGCCACCATCCCGACGCCGCGACGCTGAGCATGATCGGAAACGAGTGCGTCGGTCTGAGCGAGAACCGATACCCCTTTACCGACCCGCAAGGCACCCTGGTCCCGGTGGAACAGCAGATCTATCAGCAGAACAAGGACGCGGAGACGCAACACAAGAAAAATCCGTCGCGCCCCTACGCCGCAATCGTCTACCTGCTGGGGCTGACCTCGAGCGGGCCGCCCGCGGGCTCGTTCACGTCGGAACGGAGCGAGCTCCTCGGCGTCGCGGCGGCCCAGCACGCCCAGCTCGGCGCGGGCACCCACGACGGGCCACTCACCCGGGTGATCCTGGCCAACGGCGGCGAACACGTGCAGCACGGACCGGCGGTCGCGGACATGCTGAGCAGGCGGTCCCGTGAAAGCCCGCCGGTCGTGGCGGTGCTGGGCCTCGATGAAAGCCGAGACAAGACCGTGGAGACCATCCGGAGGCTCACCGTCACCGGGATCCCGTCGATCGGTGTGACCCTCTCGGCGGACCGCCTCGCCGACGCCTCGAAGATGTACTTCCAGGTCTCACCGCAGAACCGGCGGGAGGTCGCGGTGGGGGCCGCGTTCGTCAAGAACGTGCTGGCCTCCCGCGCCGGACTGGCGCCCGAGGTGCGGATCCTGTANTCGGCGGACCCCAGTGACGACTACAGCAGCAACCTCGCCGCGGACGCCGAGAAGCTGTTCGGCGCCCCGGGCGTCGGCTTCAGGATCGAGGCCACCGAGGCCTTCGCGCCGGACAGTTGGACGTCCGCGGAGCATGTCGACGCCCCGTCGGCAGACGACGTCGGCAGGCAGGCGTGCGGCTTTCCGGGGGTGATCTTCTATGCCGGGCGGAACATCGACTTCGAGACGGTGCTGCACAGCATCAACCTGCACTGCCAGTCGGCGCCACCGGTCATCATCGGCAACGACGCGATCTCCCGTTACGTGGCGGAGGCGACGAAGCGGCGAGAGTTCCCCGCGGTGCCGTACTACTATCTATCCTTCTCCGCCGACAAGGAGCCGTGTGAACCGGAAAGCGCTCTCTACGCCGAACTGAGGGGTATCTTCCCGGCCGAGTGTGGGCCGAACAACGACAGCTTCCTGGACGGCAGCACGAGCCTCGCCTACGACTCCGTCCAGACCGTCGAGGGCGCGCTGCGCAACATCGCCGCCAGCCAGGTACCCATCGGCCCCGCCGCGATGTGGNGGGAGCTCAGCGACATCCACGGGGCCAACGCCATCGACGGGGAGAGCGGGCTGATCGACTTCGGCGGTCGCCTCGAGCAGCAGACGCCGACCGACAAGTTCATCGCCGTCATGGAGGTCGTCGACGGCGGCCTGCCGCAGAGCCGGGCCTCCTGCGGTCGCAGGCACGGCTGGCACGCGAACGCCTGGTGCCCCGTCGGGGGCTAGGGGTGCTGGACGTCGGCGCTCGGCTGGCGCACGGTGAACCGGGCGGGTGCGGTGGGCGGCAGTGGCAGACTGATCGATGTGCATGATGGTGACGCCAGGCCGGTGACGGGACCGGGCCGCGCCGGGACCGGCGGGGTCGGCGGGGTCGTCGAGGCCGTCGTGGAGGTCCTCGACGCGGAGCCGCTGTTCGCCGAGCCGGCGAGCCTGAGCATGCTCGCCCGGCTGACGGGACGGCAGCTCGGGTTGCCCCTGCAGGTTCCGAGTGTGTCGTTTCGGCGGCTCTGGCTGCTCGCCTTCGTCTCGGAATGTGCCGCTACCGACGGCGGCCTCGATGCCATGGCCTCGGTCGTCGGGCAGATGGATGGTCGGGGGCGGGTGTACCGGGTGGTCGACTCGCTTGTGCGCGGCGCCGCCGGGCGGTCTTCGGCCGCGAACGGGCAGCGGCGGAAGCCTCCGTTCCCCGGGCCCGCGTCGGGGAGTCTGACCGTCGGTGAGGCAACCGCCCTCGCCGACGTCTACAGCGACCCGGCCGCCGCGCGCCGGCTGCTGGAGCGCGCGGGGCTTCCGTACCGCCGCCAGCCCAGGCCCGAGCGGAGCAGCGAGGCGTTCTGGTCGGAAGTGAACCGGCTGGTCATCGATGGTGCCTTCCCGGATGGGCGGGTGCGCATTCTTCGGGAAGCCGCGGCCGACTACCCGGCGAATCCCTGGTTCTCCGCCGGCTGAACCAGGCCGCCAGGGTACTAGCTCAGACCCTCGCGGGCGCTCGCCCGGACATGCAGGTCTGGGCCGATCCAACGAGCGAGCTCCAGCCGGCCGTGCGGGTCGACCAGCCCCGCAGCGCGCGGAGCACTCGGTACGACGTTCGTACCAGTTCGGGGCACTCCACGAGGGCCGGCCCCGTCCGACCGCGGGCATGGTCGGCCGGGGCTCAGCGGGTCAGGGCGGCGTGCATCTCCCAGACCAGGACCTCGGCGGGCTCGACGCCCGTGACCCGCTGGCCGCCGACGCCGGTGAACCGGACCGCGTCACCGGTGTGCAGCGGGCCGGCCCCCTCCAGCGTGACCTCGCCGCGGGCGACGAACAGGTGCAGATAGGGGGCGTCGGGTAGCTGGACGCTCTGCCCGGCACCGAGCCGGGCGACGTGCAGCGCGGCGTACCTGTTCCTGATCCGGATCGCNCTGGCGCCGTCGTGGCGTTCCATCCCGGACGCGACGGGGACGAGTCCGCCGCCGAGGAGCTCGCCGTCGATCTCGAGCTGCTCGTAGCCCGGGGTGATGCCCTGCTCGTCGGGCACGACCCACATCTGGACGAAGTGCACGGGCTCGTCGTGCGGGTCACCGCCACCGGCGAGGCGCCAGGCGTCGTTCTTCTCCGAGTGCAGGATGCCCCGCCCGGCACTCATCCGCTGCGCGAGCCCCGGGTAGATCACCCCGGAGTTGCCGGTGGAGTCCTGGTGGACCAGCGAGCCGCGCAGCACCCAGGTGACGATCTCCATGTCGCGGTGCGGATGGGTCTCGAACCCCGCGCCGGCGCGCACCGTGTCGTCATTGCTGACCAGCAGCAGCCCGTGGTGGGTGTTGGCCGGGTCGTAGTGGTGGCCGAAGGAGAAGGAGTGCTTCGAGTCGAGNCAGTCGATCTTCGTCGTCGGGCGCTCGGCGGCGCGGCGGATGTCGACCGTGGGCTGCGGTGTCACGTTGACCATGATGGACCCTTCTCATCTCCATGACGCGTCATCTAAACTTGATGACGTGTCAAGCAACTCTGGGGTCGGCGCATTCCCGGCCGAGCCCGTGCGATGGCTCGACGAGCGTGAGCAGCGGGTCTGGCGTCGGTACCTGCTCATGACGAGCCAGCTCACCGCGCAGATGAACCGTCAGCTCGCCGCCGACGCCGGGCTCTCGCTGGCCGACTACGAGGTCCTCGTCCGCCTCACCGACGTCCCCGCCGGGCGTCTTCGGGTGACCAGGCTCGCGCGCGAGCTGTCCTGGGAGCAGAGCCGGCTGTCCCACCACGTCTCCCGGATGGCACGCCGTGGTCTGGTCGCCCGGGAGGAGTGCGCCGACGACGGCCGCGGCGCCCTGGTGGCGCTGACCGAGCAGGGGCGGGCGGCGATCGAGCGCGCCGCACCGGCGCACGTCGCCTTCGTCCGGGCCGGTGTCTTCGACGCCCTCACCGACGCCCAGGTGGACGCGCTCGACGCCATCCTCGGTTCGATCCTGACGGCTCTCACTCAGTAGCGGGTCGGGCATCCTCGCGGGTCGTGGTCGTGGTCGTGCCGTCGAGTGCCGGCGGAGGTGCGGGGTAGTCCCCGGGAGAAGGTCCCGAGGCGATGGGGGAATCATGACGGAGTTCACCAAGGGAGACCGGGTGCGCTGGTCCAGCCATGGCGGCAGCGCGACAGGTGAGGTCGTCCGCCGGATCACCGGCGACACCGAGGCGGCCGGGCGGACCGTCCGGGCCAGCGGGGACGAACCGCAGTATCTCGTCCGTAGTGACAACGGTGGCGAAGCCGTGCACAAGCCCGATGCGCTGACGAAGATCTGACCGGCGGAGCCCCTGGCCCCCGCCGCCTGGCTAGCGACCCACTCGCTCCAGTTACGGTCGGCCCGTTCGGCCGCGGTCTCGTTCCTGGCCCGCGCGACGCCGCCGTCGTCCTCGCCGACCCGGTCTTCCGTCACCGCCGCACGGTAACCGCCGGACCCGGGAACCTCCGGCCCCGGNAGGGAACCCGGCCACGTCACGAACACCTCGCTCACCCGGGTAAGGCGATCGGGCCGGGGTAAGAGCGGACGGTGACCGATTCCGCTCCCGCCGTCCTGTTCGACCTCGACGGCACTCTGGTCGACACGAACTACGCCCACGTGCTGGCCTGGTTCCGGGCGTTCCGGCAGGAGCGGCACCCGGTCACCATGGTCGCCGTCCACCGCCATGTCGGGATGGGTTCCGACCAGCTCCTGGACGCGCTGGCGCCGGATCGGGACCGCCGCCGTGACGACATCCTGACCGCCGCCCACACCGAGCACTACGCCGGTTTCCTCGGCCTCGTCCAGCCGCTGCCCGGTGCCCGGGAGCTGGTGCGGGAGGTGGCCCGCCGCGGCGGGCAGGTCGTGCTGGCCACCTCGGCGCCGGCCGACGAGCTGCGGGCGCTGCGCGAGGCCCTCGACGTCGACGACTGCCTGAGCGCGGTGACCTCCTCCGCCGACGCCGAGACGTCGAAGCCGGCGCCGGACATCGTCCAGATCGCGCTGGAACGCTCCGGTGTCGACCCGGCCGACGCCGTGATGGTCGGCGACACCCGTTGGGACGTCCTGGCGGCGGCCCACGCCGGGATACCCTGCGTGACGGTCCTGTCCGGCGGCATCGGCCGCGACGAGCTACGCGAGGCCGGGGCCGTCGCCGTCTACACCGGACCGGACGACCTGCTGGCCCACCTCGACGACTCCCCGATCGGCCGGCTCCTGCGCGGCGGGGCTGTCAGTGCCGGCGGTCGGCGAGAAACGTTCCGCTCATCGTGACGTCTACTCGATCACCCGCCGGGTCACAGGAGTCACGTCCGCCCGCTCGATCGGGCCGCCCGGCGGGTAACCGCCATCTGGACCCCGGCCGGAGGGCAGCCACCGGGCCTCGCCACCGGCAAACCTTGTACTGCGCGGGCCCGGCTGCATCACCTCCGCTCCCGCGACGGCCACGAGGTCGATGCCCTTCGACCTCGATGACCGCATCTGGGCGCTGCCCATCAGCGCCCTGTGGGCAGCCCGGACCGATGAGCGCCGAAGCCGCCCCGCGTCCCGGCCGACGTCGCCGTGCCCTGCAACGGCTGCCCGGAATGGGCCTAGGCTGAACGGGTGACCGTCGTGAAGATCAATGCCATCGAGGTTCCCGAGGGCGCCGGCCCCGAGCTGGAGAAGCGCTTCGCCAACCGCCTGCATGCGGTGGACGGCCAGCCCGGCTTCGTCTCGTTCGAGCTGCTGCGCCCGGTGAAGGGCGACGACCGGTACTTCGTCGTGACCCACTGGGACAGCGAGGAGTCCTTCCAGGCCTGGCTCACCGGCCCGGCCATGGAGGCACACTCCGGCGAGCGCGCCCGTCCCGTGGCCTCGGGCTCGTCCCTGCTGGAGTTCGAAGTCGTCCAGCGTTCGGTAGCGGGCGACTCTGCGTAGAACTGACCAGCGCACAGCCCCGGGTCTGGTCGACCAAAGATCATCTTTGGGGGCCCCGCGTCCCGGTGAGTGGTGGCGTTCACCGCCGAACTGCCCTGCCGTGACCAGACCGTCGCCTACAACTGCCTGCACCAGGCCATCGCCGTGGCCGAGATGAACGCCAAGTCCAAGACCTAGTGGCGGGTGCGTCGTCAGGGACTTGAACCAGACCTGCCCTCCGGGCTGGAGTTCACCACGGCCTACGGCGATGTCGACCTGGTCATGGTCTATCGGATGCGCCGTCCGGAGGCGCTCTTTCGGCGGGACCTGCTGATGTTGCAGGGCTCGGTGTTGCCGATGCCGAATGCGGTGCCGGGCCGGGCGCGGTGGATGACGTCCGGTGAGCAGGAGGCGTACAGGGCCGGTTACGCCGAGGCGCTGACCACGGTGCGGCTGTTTCTGAGCCGTCTCGCCGGGGTCGACCCGGAGCCGGGTGATGCTTCGGCTGCGTCGCGAGAAGTGAGTGGTGTGTACCCATGGCTACCTGAAGCACTCCGGCGGACCGGCCAGATTGGCTGAAATGCCTGATGGGAGCGGGTGCGCCGTCAGGGACTTTAACCCCGAACCCGCGGATTAAGAGTAGCCAGCGCGCCNTCCACGGACGTCCACCGATATCCACCATGTCGGCGCGACCTGGGCTTCGACGCCGGCCAGTGTCCGCCGGTGTCCACCGACGTCCGCAGGCTCGGGTACAGCGGTGGATACACGGGGCCCCGACTCCACGGCTGCCGGGAGAGCAGACGCGTCAGGCACCAACCTGGCCCGGTTCGAACGGTCGACAGATCTCGATACCCACAGATGCAGTCAGGCTGGTGGTCTCGATCTGTGCTGGTAATAATCACGAAGGCTGACCGGGGTGNTAATCTTCGAATGGCGATCTGTCGGTGATCGCTAGCTCGATCCGCATGATTGCTCTCATCCGCGACATCATAAGGATGATCTCGTCCAAAAGCTCAATGACCTCCTCCAGTAGGGGCTCACGCGTGTTCGCATCGCTTGCGCGCTCAATCTGCTTCAGGAGTCGATAGGCCTCGGTGAGCTGGGCGTTGATGCCACCTTCGCTGTTGAGAACCTCGTCGCTCGCAGTCATCTGAGCTTCTGCCCGGCTATCACGCTGGGCTCGTCGGGCCGCCGCCACCTCCGCCGCTTCGGCCTCGCCGGCAGACTCTGCCTTTAATGCGTAAGCATAAGCTAGCATCGCGTCGCGATAATTTCGATCATTGGCGTTCAACTGGACATAGCAGTTACGCCGTTGATCCATATTTCGCCGTTCCTTGGCGGCCTCTTGCTCTGCAAGGCGTTGGCGCTCGTTATGCTCCAACTCTTGAAGTCTGACGCGCTGCGACAACTGCTGGCTAAATATTGAAGATGCCAGAGTGCCGCACACTCCGACAACTGCGACAATGAGGGAAGCGTTCTCACTAGAAATTTTCCACCTCGCATAAGAAATGAGGGGTAATCTTGGTCGTGTTATCGTTTCCTGTCTCCCGTGATCTCGCTTGGTAGGTGTGCGGGTCGATTCGCTCGGAGCATGGCACTGTGATGCGGTCTCCCGGCCAGATGTGCTAGCGCGTACTTCTCGTCCTCAGCCGCTAACCGGATATGTGTGGCGGATGGGCGCGGCGCCCTGCCTCGCTTTCGGCTGCTCTCCCAATCTGTTAGCCAGTAACGCTCTTCGAATATCTCCGGATCGTCTCGNCAGTGCGGGCTGCGACGCGCCCGGCGAGCACGGCCGTCTACGGCCGCGCGCAGGCGGTCGCGCGGCGCGGCCCGCACCGTGTCTTGATCCTAAACAAGGGATTCGGCAGCGTGCGATGGTTTTTCGACATGCTGCCGCCGGGTGTGCATGCCGGTCGGCGTGCTTCTGGNCCTCATCGTGGTTCAGGTGGTGAGGTTGATGTGGTGGCGGATGTCCCAGCGGTAGGCGTGGCCGTCTCGGCGGAGTTCGAGGAGGTCGACGCTGGCTACGGGGAGGCTGATCGGTGGGCGCTGNCGTAGGGAGGTGAGGCGGCCGATGACTTCGGTGGCCGGTGGGGTGGCGTTGCAGTAGGTGACGCTGATGTGGGGCTTGAACCGGGCCGGCTCGTCGGACACCCGGTCCGGGCCGAGCGCGGTGCCGATGGCGGTGCGTAGTCGTTCCCGGAGTTCGGCAACGGGTGCCCAGGGGGCGGCGCGCAGGAACGTCCCGCCGGGATAGGCGGCGATCGGGCCGACAGCCAGGGTGAACGGTTCGATGTCGGCGCACTGCTCGTCCGCGGCCTTCCTGAGGGCGGCGACCTGGTCGGGGGGCATCTCGTCGGCGAACGCGACTCCCTGCACGGTCATGTGCAGGCCGTCGACGGGCACGGGGTCGAGGTAGTCCAGGTCGGCAAGCTCGCGTTGAAACCCGGCCACATGGTCGGTGAGGGCCTGGTCGTGGAAGACGAGATATCAGGTCAGGTAGTGCCGGTCGGGTCGCCATCCGGGGCGCCACCACCAGTGGTCGGCCATCCGCTCGGTGCGGCGGAAGGTTTCCCAATTGTCGGCGTCGGCCTGCTGCTCGGGGGGTGAGTGGCACGGCCCAACAGGCTATGCCGTGGGCATCCGCCACGCCTTGACTGCGTCCGCGACGTTCGCGATCTCCGGCACCGTGCGCCAGGGGGCGGCGGTGGTCAGGAAATTTTTGGCCCGGCGGCCGACGACCTCGGCGCTCGCTTCCAACTGTTCCAAGGAGGCGTCATCGACGTTGGACGCGGCGAAGAGCTGCATCCGCCGGGTGACCTCGTCCAGCTCCTCATCGATCGCCCACGCGGCGACCCCGACCGCGGCGAGGACCGTCCGCCGGTCCGGCCCAGCGTCGGCGGCTACTACCGCGACGGCTGATCCCGGAGCGCCTTCGGCCGGCTGGTCCGCGGGGGATGGGGCGGCGGCGAGGCCGAGGCGCTCGCGGGGGATGTCGAGTCCTTCGGCGAACTTCTCGTAGGTCTCGATGCTGGAGACCTGGCGCTTGCCGTTGAGGATGAGACTGATCGTCGGCTGCGGCACCCCAGTCATGGTCGCGATCTGGGGTTGAGACGCGCCGGTTCACCGCTTGTAGATCGCCAGCACGGTCCGCATGTCGCGGTCGGCGAGGGCGGCGGCCATGTCGGGCCGGTGCCGCAGTCCGTTGGCGCAGTGGGCAGCGGGAAGCGAGGCCGGATGTTGAAAACAGCAGTAACCAGCCGGAAGGCGCCGAGGATGAATGATGCTTGCCCGCGGCTGCCGGGCTGGCTGCTTGGGCCACANCGGCAGACCGGCTGGAGCGGCTGAAATGCCTGGTGGGAGCGGGTGCGCCGTCAGGGACTTGAACCCCGAACCCGCGGATTAAGAGTAGCGGGCGCTTCGTCCGACGATGTCCGCAGCCGTCCGCCGGGCCGGGCAGACCAGGGTGCCAAGTCCGTGGGCGTCCCTGCCCGTCCACCGACGTCCGCCGGCTCGGGTACAGCGGTGGGTACACCGCCTGGCCAGCGAAGGAGCGATGCTTGGGCGAGCACTCGCTTATGGGGACGCAAAGTGTCCCGGCTGAGTATGCCTTGGCCCAAGCTCGGAGGGTCGGGGGGACCTATGCGCCCGCCCTACCTGCACCAGCGTCCATTCAGGCGATGCGCCGAACCTTCTAATCCGTAGATTTATGAGAGCTGTCCATGCCTGTCCGCCAGAGTCCATCGACGCAGCTAGCGCACGCGACGGCGCCCGCCTACGTCCACGGGCGTCCACCCCCGTTGCAGTACGACTGGGGTACGGCGCCCCTCCGATGAAGGTGACAATGCGTATCCGCCGGGGTCGACGGGCAACCACCGCCAGTCTCGCCGCTGGCAAGGCGAACGGGTCGGGCTGTCCGCTGCAACTGGCTCTGTCTCCCGGCCGTCCGCCGGNGTCCCCCTGCCTGCCTTTCTGCCCCCTGGCGTGCGCGATGGCGGGAGGCCGACCAGATTACCGCGCCATGGCCAGATCGCACAAACCTGCTCAGACCGAGGTCCAACCAGCCGTGCGTCCGTGGACTTCGCGCGTTCGCCTGTTGGACGTCGGGCGGTATTGCGCCGGTGGGGCCGGTCGAAGCCGTGAGAGCAGTGTCACTCTAGTCGCGAATGTCGCTATTGAGCGTAAATTGGTGAATGATGACGATTTCCACGGATGTATTGCCGTAGCTGCCCCCGCTACCNCCGATTCTCTGCCATGTCGTACGATGGACAGCTTCACTCGTCTTAGGGGATGACGTCAGCTAACGAAGAAGGAATCTGGATGCCTACGGCAACATCGGTCGAAAAGATTTATCTACACGTTTCGACTCTTCGCAAAGAGGATGTCGCCGCATTCTCGACTGGCAAGTCGAGACATCCATTTCCGATCGTCGAGATTGTTACCCAAGTAGTTTCCGACCGACTCGCCCTTGCTGGAGAAAAACTGCGTACCGGCGATGGAATGATCAGAGAATCGTATTATCGCTCGGCCATTAGTAGGCATTATTATGCAATGTACCATNCGGCACGAGCAGTTGTATTCGCGGTCGAAAAAGGAGATGATTTTGAGAGACACTCCGAACTTCCGCGCCATTTGCNNAAGCAGATGGCAGGTGTTGTAACGATGGAAGCCGAGCTGACTGAAGCTCGTCTTCTCCGCAACCAGGCTGACTATGATTGCTATNCAGCCAATTTGCAGGCATGGGAGTATGACGCCAGGAAACTTGCCGCAAGTGCGGCGGTGTTCGTAAAAACCTGCGAATCTTTTGTTATCGAGAACGGATACGTGTGATGTCTGAGCACATTTATGATCTGACACAGAAGCTATCCGAATGGGATATTAGAGTTCAGAAAGTCGATGAGCGGGAATTTCCCGGTGAAAGGTGGTTGATTATTTATGTCGACAAAGAGGACCTTGTAAAAGCCCAGAGTTTCGCGGGCCCCCTCGAGCGCGAGCTTAATCAACGATACAAAAGTGATTCGGCTTTCGCGGTAACGTTCAGATCGTCCATCGGCGATCCAATAAACCCCGATGTGCCGAATGAAGTGNNCCCACTTGCAAGTCAAAATGTCACCCAGTTGATTCAGCTTCTTGAGGCGCGGTCCCGCACCTCGGATGCGCTTCCAAGTCTGCGTTATGTAGAGGACCCTCGGGCAAGTCTGGCTGCAACGATTGCTTCGAGACACCATCTCATTTATGGCCGTCGAGGTGTGGGAAAAACATCATTGCTGCTAGAGGCTAAGAGTATGGCTGAAAAACAGGGTCACGTAGCTATATGGGTTAATACCCATATCGTGCGTCGACTTGACGCCGATGCCGCTTATCTAGTGATAGCAGATTTGATTCTGTCGGCCATAATAACGCATCTCGGATCATCCCGTTCTCCAACAGCCTCAAGATTGAGTTCGGAACGGGACAGTATANCTGCCCTGAGGTCGAGAGATAGATTGGAGGACGGTTCAATCGACCCGAGAATCGCGAGTATCAACAGTGTGCTGCGTGGCGTCCTTCGTGATGGNGTCGTGCGCATGTATGTTTTCCTTGATGATTTCTATCTGCTCCCCGGAGATCAACAGCCTCTTCTACTTGACTATCTCGCAGGAACTTTGCGCGACTGTAACGGGTGGCTTAAAGTAGCGAGTATTGAGCGACTCACTCGGNCATTTGAACCGTCTTCGCGAACAGGGCTCGAGTTGCNGCATGATGCATCNAAAATCGACCTGGATGTGACGCTCGAGAATCCCAAAGCAGCTCAGATCTTCCTTGAATCGGTCCTGTCCGAATACACAATCGCCTCCGGTGTCGGTGCTCCTTCTGTAATCGCGAAGAGCTCCGCTCTCGGGCGCTTGGTGTTGGCGTCCGGTGGCGTTCCACGCGACTACTTGAATTTGTTTGCATCATCTATCGTGGTCGCGCGCAAGAATCGGACTAAGCCGGACAAGATAGGAAGCCAGGATGTGGCACAAGCGGCCGGTGATGNCGCGCGAAGCAAGAAGCGTGACTTGGACCAAGATGTTTCATCCGCTCGGTCGAGCGAACTAATCTCGGCACTTGATGCAATCTCCTCTGCCGTGAGAGGCGCTAAGTATACATACTTCAGAGTGGATATCTCTCAGAATCGAAGCCCCGGGTACGAAGTCCTAGCTCGACTCGTCGATCTCCGCTTTGCGCATTTGATCGAGGCTTCACTTTCCGATCAGCATCGAGCGGGCATAAAATACGAAGTCTACGTGCTTGATCTTAGCGAGTACGCGGATGTGCGTCTGAAGCGCGGCCTCAATGTCCTAGATTTNGAGAATGGTCAATGGACCAATCAGTTCANNGGAAAGGCTAATAGCCTGCAGCGCCTGACGGGGACACGCTTCCGCGATCACCTTCGTCAAACTCCTATTCTGAAGCTCGGAGATTGGGTGGTGTAGCGTTTGTAGATCCATGGCAAGTCGCGTCATTCGCGGCACGCGAATCCGAGATAGCGAGGGGTCATGTCGTTTCATACCCGCGTCGCGTCGCTGACGGCCGGCGGTACTCCTCGGTTGTGNAATTATTTGTAACAGGGGGCTGGCGACGCACCGGCGAGCACGGCCGTTTACGGCCGCGCGCAGCCGTCGCGCGGCGNGGGCCCGCACCGCGGCTTGATCTTAAAACGGGGGATTCGGCAACGTGCTGCGGGTTGGTCGCGGTCAGGCGCCCGGCCTGGTGGGCGTGCTCGTGGTCGTGGTTCAGCCGGTGAAGTCGATGTGGTGGCGGATGTCCCAGCGGTAGGCATGGCCGTCGCGGCGGAGTTCGAGAAGGTCGACGCTGGCGACGGGCAGGCTGATCGGTGGTCGTGTGCGTAGGCCGGCGAGTCGGCGGATGACCTCGGCGGCTGGTGGGGTGGCGTTGCAGTAGGTGACGCTGATGTGCGGCTTGAACCGGGCTGGCTCGTCGGACACCTTGTCCGGACCAAGGATCGCGCCGATGGCGGTGCGCAGTCGGTCGCGGAGGTCGGCGACGGGCTGCCAGGGGGCGGTGCGCAGGAACGTTCCGCCGGGGTAGGCGGCGATCGGCCCGACGGTGAGAGTGAAGGGTTCGACGTCCGCGCACTGCTCGTCCGCGGCCTTGCCGAGCGCGGCCACCTGGTCGGCGGTCATCTCGTCGGCGAATGCCACACCTTGCACGGTCATGTGCAGGCCGTCGACGGGCACCGGGTCCAGGTAGTCCAGGTCGGCAAGGTCCTGCTGGAACCCGGCCACGTAGTCGGTGAGCGCCTGATCGTGGAAGACGAGATACCAGGTGAGGTAGTGCCGGTCGGGTCTCCAGCCGGGGCGCCACCACCAGTGGTCGGCCATCCGGTCGGTGTGGCGGAACGTCTCCCAGTCGGCGGCGTCGACCTGCTGCTCGGGTGTGGGTGGCACGGCCCAACAGGCTATGCGGTGGGCAGGCGCCAGGCTTTGACTGCCTCGTGCACGTTCGCGATCTCCGGGACAGTCCGCCACTGGGCCGCGGTTGTCAGGAAGTCCTTGGCTCGGCGGGCGACTACCTCGGATCGCAGGTCGGCTCCGATGGCGAGTGCTTCGCTGACCAGTACTCCGGCCCGGTCGGGTTCGGGTGATGGTCCGGCGAGGTAGGTCATGCTGGCGTCGACGAGGGTCAGGGCGTGGCTGGCAGTGGAGTCGGCGGCAGCGAAGATGGGGATCGCCTGGTCGGTGAACTCCCGTGCCCGTAGATGGGCACCGGCGGCGAGGTAGGCGCTGGCGGCGTTCCCGGCGATGCGGGAGGCGGTGAACGGGTCGAAGGACAGGAAGTAGCCGACCGGGTCGGCGTCCTCGATCTTCGCGTGGGCGGCGAGCGCCCGACCCACTGCCTCGTCTACTCCGGCCGCGTCGCCCAGCTTGCCGAGGGTGCGGGCTTCTCCGCTGATGGCGAGGCGGATGGAGGCGGGGCCGCCGCGGGCGTAGCGCTGCCCGTCGCGGGCGAGGTCGAGTGCTTCGCGGTATCGGCCGCCGTAGTAGGCGATGAAGCTCTGCGTGCCGCGGACCCACGCGGCGAGGTCACCATGCCCGGCGGCCTTGGCAAGGCTCATCGCCTCGTTGCAGTAGGCGCGGGCCACCAGCTCGTTCCCGAGGTCGAACGCGAGATAGCCCAGGAGACCCGAGAGTTTCCCGCCGATCAGATAGAGATGGGCACGCTGGGAGGGGTGCTGATGTCCGGTGAGGAGTTCGGCAACCCATCGGCGCTGCTTCAACGCGACCGGGTAGACGGTGGCGGCATCGCTGGTCTCGTAGCGGCGGCCGACGACCTCGATGCTCGTCTCCAATTGGTCCAGCGCTGTGTCATCGACGTTGGACGCGGCGAAAGCCTGCATCCGCCGGGTGACTTCTTCCAACTCCTCGTCGATCGCCCATGCGGCGCCGACCGCGAGGACTGTCCGCCGGTTCGGGCCGTTGGCTGGTTCGACCTCGGCCGACTTGGGCGCTGCGAGTCCAAGCCGTTCGCGGGGGATGTCGAGTCCTTCGGCGAACTTCTCGAAGGTGTCGATGCCGCTGACGTGCCGCTTGCCGTTGAGGATGAGGCTGATCGTCGGCTGGGGGACGCCGGTCATGGTGGCGATCTGGGGTTGGGATGCGCCGGTCCACCGCTTGTAGATCGTCAGGATTGCCTGCATGTCGCGCTCGGCGAGGGCGGCGGCCATGTCGGGCCGGTCCCAGAGGCCCGCAGGGGCGGTGGGAAGCGGGCGTCGTCGGGTCATGGCGGGCGGCTCCCGTCAGGTGACGGTTCTACTGGGCGGCGATGTGTGCACCGTAGGCCAGTGTATCCACGCTGGGTATTCAGCCGCGTATCTATTCCGAACTGCGTCGTGGCGTCAGCGTACGTCCAGGCCGTCCCGTTGTCGCCTTGATCGCGCGGTGGGGCGCCGTCCGCACATCGACGCGGCAGGAAGGACGACATGGGTACGGATGCGACATCCGCGGAGGTCAGGGCGGTGGAGCCGTCGGGGACCCGGGGCATGGCGAACGCGGTGGCGTTCGGGGTGGTGCGGTTCGAGCATGGTGGGAGTGGGCTGGTTCGGGACACGGTGCTGACGTTCCCGTCTGCGGCGGATGCCGACCGGTTCGCCTCCGATCGGGGCTGGTCGGACTACCAGGTGTGCCCGTTGCGGTTTCTGACCGAGTCGCCTCCCGACTCGTCCGCAGGATGGATGGTGCCCGGCGGACCGTTGGAGCACCTGGTGGCCCGACGTCGGCGGATTCGGTGAACCGGCCGGCCTCTGCGCGGGGAGAGGAGACGGGGGTGCCTCGGCCGGCGGTGGCGATGCTGCCGTGGGGAGAGGGGGAATGGGCGCTCGTCGTGCAGCCGGGATCGGACTCGGCGGATCTGTTCCGGGCGATGGCGGACATGCCCTCCGGGCTGGAGTTCGCCACGGCCTACGGGGATGTTGACCTGGTCATGGTCTATCGGATGCGCCATCCGGAGATGCTGTCCCGGCGGGATCTGCTGACGTTGCATGGCTCGGTGTTGCCAATGCCGGATGCGGTGCCGGACCGGGCGCGGTGGATGACGTCCGGTGAGCAGGAGGCGTACAAGGCCGGTTACGCCGAGGCGCTGACCACGGTGCGGCTGTTTCTGAGCCGTCTCGCCGGGGTCGGCCCGGAGCCGGGGGCGGGTGATGCTTCGCCTGTGTCGTCGGATTCGGCTGCGTCATCGGATGTGGTGCCGCCGGGCTGAGTCGGGCATGGTCGGTACGGCTGCGGGCCGGACCTGCACGCGGAGCTATTCCGCTGCCGGGTCCGGCCCGTTGTCGTGTTCGCCGGGCTGCTCCAGGCCGTCGCCGTCGTCCGGGACGGGCACNCGCAGACGGGCGCCGATGGTCGCCACCTGCCGTTCGATCCGCAGCAGTACCTCAAGGATCTGCCGGTCGATCGGGGCTGGTGGGGCCGTCACGGTCTGTGGGGGTGCGCCGAGCAGGACGGTCAACAGGTGGTCATCGGGCCAGTCCAGGGCGCGGGAGATCGCCACAAGGGTGGAGTCGTGCGCCCGGCGGCGGCTCGTTCCGCGCTGTAGCTCCCGCAGGGTGGCCACGGACACCCCGGATGCGGTGGCAAGAGCCTGCTGTGTGATGCGCCGTTCTCGCATGCGTGCGGTGATGGCCTCGCCGACTGCTTTCCAGTCCTCGGCCGCGGTGTCNCGCACCATCTCCGATCATCNCCCCCGCCGTGTTTGTCGCCCGTCAAACGATAGTGCGCTCTGTGCGCTGTCCGGAAGGCTGTCGTGACGCGGGGCGCGTTTCCATAGCGGGACGTTATCCCTTCGCGTATATGCGCTTGGCGAGCGCTCGGCGAGCGGAGCATTGTGGGTTCTGTCCGACCGCGGCCGGAGCACCGGCGGCGGGGCTGAACCCTACGGAGGCTGATAGTTCATGGCGGTGCCGTCGCGTATTCCGGTGCGTTTCGAGGACGTGTTTCCGGCGGGTGCGTTTGTGCTGGGGGNGGAGGCGTCGAACGACTATGACAAGGTGAAGGCGAACCTGCCGGACGTGCAGGCACGGGACAAGGACACCGGCGAGCGGGTGTGGGTGGTGCGGGTG
>NZ_LJJX01000039.1:28663-71268 GCF_001421075.1 Frankia sp. CpI1-P
TGGACGCGGACCCGGCGGCCCGGCAGGCCGAGGTGAAGGTGAAGATCACNGGTGAGGTGCAGCCGGTTCCGCCGGAGGTGATGCCGGGGACGCCGTTTCGGCCGGTGGTGTTCGAGGGTTTGACGGTGACGCCGTGGGTGGACACCAACGGGTCNCGTCCGCGGCAGGGNTTCGCGTTTCGGGCGGCGGCGATGGTGGCCGTGGGCCAGTCAGGCCGGCGCGCGTCGGCGGTCGCGGCATGAGCGGCGGAGAGCGGACGCCGTCGTACCTGTCGGTGGGCCTGTCCGTTGGCGGGGACTGGCGGGTGACCTGCCACACCTACCCGGACCGCGGGCCGATCCTGGCCGTCGATGCCGCTGGGATGTCGCTGGTCGTCTCGGCGAAGCAGGACACCCCGAACACCGATCAGATCAACTTCGCTTATGCGCTGCTGGCCGGAGTGAACGACTACCTCAACGCCTGCGAGACCCNCCAGTTCGAGGCGGAGGAATCAGCAGACCCGGCGACGGAGAAACGCGCCGCATAGCACTACCACTCTCTTTTCCGGCCGGCGGCCCAGAGGGTTCCCATAATTCAGGCCCGCCTGCCGCGCTTCCTTGCTTCCTTCCCTTCTCTCCTGTCGTTTCGTGCGCTCGAAATCAGGTGGTATTTGTCATGTCCAGAATCAGGGGTGACCGGCCGGCGCCGCGCATTCCGACCCGTGCGGACAAGGTGCGGGTGCCGTTGTGGATGCTGCTGCTGGCCGTCGCGGGCAAGGGCCTGTGGCTGGCGGTCCGCTGGNGCTTCCGGCACCGGGTCGCGGTCACGGTCGTGGTCNGGCTGCTGCTGTTCGTCCACCGGTTCGGACTGCTCGGTCTCGCCGCGCTGGCCGGCGGGCTGGTCGTGGTGGTGCTGGTTTGGGCGCGGCTGCACCCGCGGTCGTGCTCCTGGCTGGGCCGCTGGCTGTGGGGCCGGACGCGGCTGGNGTTCGTCTACCGGTGGCGCTGGCGAGCGGCGATGGTCCACACCGACCTTGCCATCCGCATGCCGACCTCGAACGCCGATCAGGTGACCTTCGACGAGTACTTCCCGCNTATCCGCACGATCCGTTCCACTCGGGCTGTGGACGTGCTGCGGGTGGAACTGCTGCCCGGTCAGACCCCCGAGCAGTGGGCGGAGCAGGGCGAGGCGCTGCGGCACATCTTCCGGGCCCGGCGCTGCCAGGTGCAGGCCGAGACATTCCGCTTCGTCCGGCTGCACTTCCACCACCGTGACACCCTCGCCCGTCCTGTCACCCCGGCCCGGCTCGACGGGATGAGCAGCGGTCCGGGCGATGCCGACCCTGACGCGGCCGGCGTCGACCCGGACCGCGGACCCGTCCACGCCGCTTACGCCCGGCTCGTCGCCGGACTGTCCGCCATTCCCGTGGGCCGCTGCGAGGACGGATCGCCCTGGACGCTGCCCGTGCGTGGGACGCATGTCCTCGTCGCCGGTGCCACCGGCGCGGGTAAGGGCTCGGTGCTGTGGTCGGCGTTGCGGGGCCTCGGCCCGGCGGTACGGGCGGGGCTGGTGGAGCTGTGGGTGTGCGACCCGAAGGNCGGGATGGAACTGGCCTTCGGCCGGGCGATGTTCACCCGGTTTGCCACCACCACGGACACCATCGCCGCTCTCCTCGACGACGCCGTGACCGTGATGCAGGACCGGACCGCCCGGCTGTCCGGTGTGACCCGGCTACACACTCCGACGACCACAGAGCCGCTGATCGTTCTGGTGGTCGACGAGATCGCCTCGCTGACCGCGTACGTGACCGACCGGGAGCTGAAGAAGCGGATCGGGGCGGCGTTGCCGCTGCTGCTGTCGCAGGGCCGGGCGCCCGGGGTGGTGGTCCTGGCCGCGGTGCAGGACCCGCGTAAGGAGGTGCTGCCGTTCCGGGATCTGTTCCCGGTGCGGGTGGCGCTGCGGATGACCGAACCCGACCAGGCCGACCTCGTCCTTGGTTCTGGTGCCCGGGACCGGGGCGCCCGCGCCGAGGAGATCCCGCTGTCCCTGCCCGGGGTCGGCTACGTCCTGCACGACGGCAACCCCGACCCCATCCGGGTCCGGGCCGCGCTCATCGACGACGACGAGATCACCCGCACCGTGCACACTTACCGACCGGCGGCGGCCGGCGGCTGGGTGCCTGATCTCGACGCCTTCAGCGGCCACGACCCCGACGATGCCCCCGATCCCCTCGACCGGCTCNACGATGCCGCGTGACCGCGCTATCCCTCGGACCTGACCCGGCCGCTCCCGTCCCTTCCCCTGGGGGCGGTGAGCGTCCGGGTTCCCGGGCCGCCCGCATGCGGATGCCGCTGGCCCGCCACGTCGTCGAAGCCGTCGCGGTGGAAAACGGGGTGTGTATCCGGCCGATGCCGATGCGCCGCACCAACCTGGACACCGGCGAAACACAGATCATCCCTGTCCCCTGCGGCGCCACGTTGGCATCGAAATGTCCTCCGTGTGCGGAGAAAGCGCGTCGGCTGCGGATGGCGCAGTGCAAGACCGGCTGGCACCTCGACGACGAACCGGTCCCCGACCCCGACCCGCCGACCGGCGACGCCAAAGCCCTGGCGACCCTGCGCGCGGACCTCGAAGCGGCCCGCGCCGACGTCCTGGCGGCCGGCGACACCGAGCAGGCTGGGGAGATCGACGAGCTGATCGGCCAGGTCGACGACGAACTGGCCGCGCTCGGTGTGCGTGGCAAGGCTGCCCCGGACAACCGGGACCGGCCGCGCCGTGTCCGCTCGACGAAGAGGCGTCAGGATGNCCCCGACCTGCCCCGGCTCCCCGTCGACCGGCGCACCGTCGGGCAGACCTTCGAGGCGGCGGACGGGACGGTGTGGCGGCCGTCGATGTTCCTCACCCTGACCTGCGACAGCTACGGCCACGTGCACAAGGACGGAACCCCGGTCGACCCGGCGTCGTACGACTACCGGCGGGNGGCGCGGGACGCGATCCACTTCCCGAAGCTGATCGATCGGTTCTGGCAGAACCTGCGCCGCGCGGTCGGCTGGGATGTCCAGTACTTCGCCGCCCTTGAACCACAGAAGCGCCTTGCGCCGCATCTGCACGCGGCGATCCGCGGCACCGTGCCCCGGGCGATGCTGCGCCTGGTGGCAGCGGCGACCTATCACCAGGTCTGGTGGCCGTCGACCGACCGGCCGGTCTACGACGACCACCGGCTACCCGCCTGGGACGACACCGCCGGCGGCTACGTCGACCCCGACACCGGGGCGCCGCTGCTGTCCTGGGATGACGCACTCGACGGCATCGGCGAGGACGACGAACCCGCCCACGTCGTCCGCTTCGGCCCCCAACTCCGCGCCGACGGGGTGACCGCGAACACGGCCACCACCGGCCGGATGATCGGCTACCTGACCAAGTACCTGACCAAAAGCCTCGACGCCTGCCACGACATCGCCAGCGACCCGCAACGACGCCACGTCGACCGGCTCGCCGACGCCCTGCGCCACGAACCCTGCTCCCCGACCTGCGCGAACTGGCTGCGCTACGGCATCCAACCCCGCAACGCCCGACCCGGTCTCGTCCCGGGACGGTGCAAGGGCAAGGTCCACCGGCGGGAAACCCTCGGCTTCGGCGGCCGGCGCGTCCTGGTCTCGCGGCGCTGGTCCGGCAAAACCCTTACCGACCACCGGCACGACCGGGTCGCGTTCATCCGCCAGCAACTCGAAGCCTTCGGCCACACCGGCGACGGACCGGCCGGCGACCCTGCCGCGAATCGCACCGCCTGGCAGCTCCTGCGCCCCGGCGACCCTGCCGCACCCCGCCGCGAACACCTCCTGTTGCACGCCGTCGCGCAACGCCACGCCTGGCGGGCCCAACTCGACGCCGCTCGTGCTGCGGCCGGCGGGGGCCTGCTTCCGGCAACCGGCCCACCGCTGCCCGATGCCGCCTGAACCCCACCCCCTGGACATCCACGGAGAGGACCCGTGACCAAGCTCCTGCTCACTCCTACCGAGGCCGCGGAACTCCTCGGCGTCAGCCGCAGCACCATCTACGAACTCATGAACTCCGGCGACATCGAATCCGTGCGCATCGGCCGGTCGCGGCGCATCCCCTCGGCCGCGCTGGTCACCTTCGTCGCCCGGCTGCGCGGCGAGGGACACGCCGCATGACCGGCAAACGCCCCTACGCCCCGGCCCGCGGACCACCAGGGGCGAGCGCGACTTCTCGGCAAACCAAAAGACGGTCCCGGCGGGTGCTGGAACACCCGACCGGGACCTGAGCCCCACCCCTTGGCCTTAACAAGGAGAGAGACCTGTGCCCATCTTCTCGTCCGACGCGCACGGCGCATGGCGCACCCCCGGCGACGACCACCCGATGCTCCTCGCCCGGGTCGACCACAACGGCGACCACGAACTGACCATTCGCCCCGGCGCGGACATCGGCGACCTGGTCGCCCTGCTCGCCACCCTGCCGCCGGACGCCTTCTTCACCGAACACTACGGCGACGTCGACGCCACCCTGATCTTCCGACCGGTCCCCGAACGTCCGGCAACCACCCCGACCGGCGGGAGCCCCACGGCGGGTCCGGCGGCGGCAAGCGTCACCCGCCCGTAGCGGGACCTGTCGCCCCACCCATTTTTCTTCCGTTCTCTGGTGGCGCCTGAAGCTGTCGGGGTGTCGGACGGGTCCAGGGTCGGCCGCAGGCCGATCGCGCAGCGACGCGCAGCGCCCTGGATGCGGCCGGCGCCCCGGCAGACCATTCCTGCGCCAGAGAACCGGAACCCCACCGGCACCGGGCAATCCCACCCGCGGCCCGCGCACCTGTTCCCGTTCTTCTTCCGGCAAGGAGCTGTGCTCACCATGCCCACCCACCCCCCGGCGGCGCCCAGAATTGCTCTCGTTCAGGCGCTGACCGACCACCTCGACCGGGCCGCCCGCGGCCAGGGACGCACCTACCCACAGGCCGACGGAGAGACCAAGTTCGCGTGCGACATGGAAGACAGCTCCTACGGCTGCCCTTGGTGCGACGCGGTCGAATGGCCGGGCGGCAACCCGCTGGACGTGGCCTGATGGCCGCGCGGTCCGCCGGTGGAGACGACCGGCAGAAGCGGCGACGCTCGCAGGGCGAGGGCGCCTTGTTTCAGCGGTCCAGCGATGGCATGTGGGTCGGTCGCCTGGATCTCGGCTGGGAGGGCGGTAAACGCGTCCGGAAGACGGTCTACGCCAAGACCGAGAAGGAATGCCGGCAGAAGCTCGACAAGGTCAAGCGCGCGGCGGAACTCGGCGTCAACGTCACCGCCGAGCGCCGGACGACGGCGGTCTGGCTGGGGGAGTGGCTGGAAATCAAGGAAGGGGACGGAACGCGGGCCTCGACGCTCCGCGCCTACCGCTGGCTGATCAACACGCACATCATTCCGGTGATCGGTCGTGTCCAGCTCGACAAGCTCACGCCGCTGGACGTGCGGCGGCTCGTCAGCACGGCGAGGAAGGCCGGCCTGTCCGCGGGAAGTGTCCGGCACGTGCACAGCCTGATCCGCAACTCCCTGGCGGAAGCCGAACGGCTCGACCTGGTCGCGCGCAACGTGGCGAAGGCGGTCAAGGCGCCCCCCGTGCCCCATCGTGAGGTGCGCGCGCTGCGGCCGGAAGAGGCACGCCGGCTCGTCGAGGTCCTCCGCGGTGAACGGCTCGAAGCGGTCTTCGCCTGCGGTCTGATGCTCGNGCTCCGGCGCGGTGAAATTCTCGGCCTTCGCTGGACGGACGTGGACCTGGGCGGCGCCACGCTCCAGGTCCGGCAGACGCTGCAACGGGTGGACGGCTCGTTGCGGTTCGTCCCGGCGAAGACGGACCGTTCACACCGGAAGCTGCCGATCCCGCCCCGGCTGGTGACGATCCTGCGGCGACACCGCGCCACGCAGACCGCGGAACGGACGGGGCTCGGCGACGCGTGGACGGAAACCGGCCTGGTGTTCACCTCGTCGGTCGNCACGCCCCTGGAGCCGCGCAACGTCAACCGGCGGTTCGAGGTCCTGCGCCGTCAGGCCGATCTGCCGTGGCTTCGGCTGCATGACCTTCGCCATGCGTTCGCGTCGATGCTCTTCGCCGAGGGGGTGCCGGCCCGGACGGTGATGGAGCTGCTCGGGCACTCCACGATCCAGCTCACCATGAACACGTACACCCACGTGATGCCCGAGACGCAGCGCGACGCGGTCGACCGACTTGACCGGATCTTCGGCGAGCCGACGCACAGNGACGACGACGAACCCGACGAGGACGACGGCGAGGAACTGGCGGGCTGACGCTGCACCCAAGGAGCCAGGGGCGCCCCGGATGGCTGTGTACCTCGCGCAGCGGCCCGGGGCGTCTGCCGTCTCTGTCACCGAGGCGCGAAGAGCTAGGGTACAAACTTGGGTACAGAGATCACTCTAAATACATCACCGAAAGTCATATGACCTGGTGGGAGNGGGTGCGCCGTCAGGGACTTGAACCCCGAACCCGCGGATTAAGAGTCCGCTGCTCTGCCAATTGAGCTAACGGCGCGTTGCCTTCGCGTTCCCCTGCGGTTGCCGCGTCGACATGGAGAACTCTACCAGGCGTCGCGGGGGTGTGGTCGGGGGGGGGTCGGACCTGCGGGCCGAGGCGCTCGGGCGGAGGGCGGCGACGGCCCCGGTGGGGGCGGGGTGGACGGGCGGATCCGGGGCAGGGTGTGGTCCGGGCCCGGAGCGGTCCGGGCATCAACCGGGTTCCAGGGATGTTTCGCTGATAGACATAGCTGACCGCGACCGGGTGCCGTGCGGCGTACGGTCGGGCAGGGCTGGAGGTTGACGTCGATGCGTTCCGTGGCGTCCCCGTGCCGCCCGCGGCCCGCGCGTCCGATGCTGGCGCCCGCGCCCCGCCCGCGCACGGCCGGATCCGTCGGAACCTGCTGACCTGGAGGTCCACCGCGAGCCCCGAACCATCCTCAGCCGAGACGCCTCGCCTCGCCGGTGGGCCGTCTCGCTCCGCGCATCCCGCTGCCGATCCGCCTCAACCGGGCGGATCGGAGCTTCCGCACCAGGGCCGCCGCCCCGCCGCAACGACGGACCCGCCGCCGACAGCCGAGACCCCGGCGGCGAGCGAGATCGCGCCGGCGAGCGAGAGCCCTGCGGTGAGAGACAGCACGGCGACGAGCCGTGGCCCGGCGGCGGGCGAGAGGCCGGCCCGAGCGGACGCACCGCAGCGTGACCAGCCGGATCGCTGGCTGCGGCGGCTCGGGCGGCAGGTCATGGTCTACCGCCGCAACGTCATCCTCGCGTTCGGCGCGGCGCTGCTCGGCACGCTCGTCACCGCCGCCGTCCCGCTGGTCGAGCGGCAGGTCATCGACAACGTCGTCGTCACCCACCGGCACTCGCTGACGCCGTACCTGGTCGTCCTGCTCGCCGCCGGTGTGGCCATTTTCGCCACCGCGTTCGTGCGGCGGTACGTGGGCGGCCGGCTGTCGCTCGACGTCCAGTACGATCTGCGTGACGAGGTTTTCAGCACCATCGAGCGGCTCGACGGGGCCCGGCAGGACCAGGTCCAGACCGGTCAGGTGGTCAGCCGGGCGATCTCGGACGTCGGCGCCATCCAGGGACTGCTGTCGTACCTGCCGATGGTCGCCGGCAACCTGGTGCTGTTCGTCGCCTCCCTGGTCGCGATGGCGTGGCTGTCGCCGCTGCTGACCCTCATCGCCCTCGCCATGGGGCCGGCGCTGTTCCTGCTCGGCTTCCGGGCGCGCAGGACCGTCTTCCCCGCCACCTGGGCGGCCCAGCAGCAGGCCGGCGAGGTCGCGGGGGCCGTCGAGGAGGCGGTCGCGGGCGTCCGGGTGGTGAAGGGCTTCGGGCAGGAGGACCGGGAGCTCGACCGGCTCGCCGGGCATGCCCGGACGCTGTTCGCGCTGCGGATGNGGGCCGTGAGGATCACCAGCCGGTTCGGTGCGGCGATGCAGGCCGTGCCCGCGCTCGGGCAGGTCGCCGTGCTGGCGCTCGGCGGCTGGCTGGCGCTGACCGACCGGATCACCCTCGGTACCTTCCTCGCCTTCAGCACCTACCTCGGGGCACTCATCGGCCCGACCCGCACGCTGGCCGGCCTGCTCACCGTCGGCCAGCAGGCCAAGGCCAGCACGGTGCGCATCTTCGAGATCATCGACTCCCACCCGGCGATCACCGACGCGCCGGACGCCACCGTCCTCGACACCGCCCGCGGGCTGATCGAGCTGGACGGGGTGACCTTCGGCTACCAGCCGTCGCGGCCGGTGCTGCGCGACATCAGCCTGCGCATCTCCCCGGGCGAGACGGTGGCCCTCGTCGGCACCTCCGGCTCCGGCAAGTCGACGATCTCCCAGCTCCTGCCCCGCTTCTACGACCCGCAGGCCGGCACGGTCCGCCTCGACGGCCACGACGTCCGCACGCTGACGCTGGCCTCGCTGCGCGCCCAGATCGGGGTGGTGTTCGAGGACAGCTTCCTGTTCTCCGACACGGTTCGGTCGAACATCTCCTACGGCCGGCCGGACGCCACCGACGACCAGATCGTCGCCGCGGCGCAGGCGGCGCAGGCCGACGGCTTCATCCGCGACCTGCCGAACGGCTACGACACCGTCGTCGGCGAGCAGGGCCTGACCCTCTCCGGCGGGCAGCGCCAGCGGGTCGCGCTCGCCCGCGCCCTGCTGTCCGACCCGCGGGTGCTGCTGCTCGACGACGCCACCTCCGCGATCGACGCCCGCATCGAGGCCGCGATCCACGCCACGCTGCGCGAGGTCATGCGCGGACGGACCACCCTGCTCATCGCGCATCGCCGCTCCACCCTGCACCTCGCCGACCGGATCGCGGTACTCGACGCCGGCCGGATCGTCGACGTCGNCACCGAGGACGAGCTGGCCGCCCGCAGCCCGCTGTTCCGCCGCCTGCTCGCCGGCCCCGGCGACACCCTCGCCGAGGACGCCGAGGAAGACCAGGAAGAGCAGCTCGTCCAGCCGCCCGGCTTGGTGGTGACGGAAGACACCGGCAGGCCGCCGTCCGGCCGGGCGTTCGGCGCGGCGCCGTCGGGCTCGGGCTTCGGGGCGGCGCCGTCGGGGCGTGGGTTCGGCTCCGTTCCGGGGGGACGCGGGTTCGGCGGGGGACGATCGGGACGGGTGCTCAGCGGGGGCGGGGCGTTCGGGGACGTGCCGGCGACGCCGGAGCTGCTCGCCAGGGTCGACGCCCTGCCGCCGGCCCGCGACGACCCGCGGGTCGACCAGGCCGCCGCCGCGGCGCCCGACCCGGACTTCACGCTGCGCCGGCTGCTGTCCTGGGTGCGCGTCCCGCTCGTGGTGGGGCTGCTGCTGGTCGCCCTCGACGCCGTCGCCGGCCTCACCGTGCCGGCGCTGGTGCGCCACGCGGTCGACGCGGGCGTGAGCGCGCAGGCGCGCGGTGTTCTGTTCGCCACCGCGGGCGTCGCGCTCGCCGTCACCCTCGCCGACTGGCTCGTCCAGATCTGGCAGACCCGGGTCACCGGCCGAATGGGCGAGCGGCTGCTCTACGTGCTGCGGGTCAAGACGTTCGCGCAGTTGCAGCGACTCGGGCTCGACTACTACGAGCGCGAACTGGCCGGGCGGATCATGACCCGGATGACGACCGACGTCGACGCCCTGTCGACGTTCCTGCAGACCGGCCTGGTCACCGCGATCGTCAGCCTGCTGTCCTTCTTCGGCGTGCTGATCGCGCTGCTGCTGCTCGACGCCCAGCTCGCCCTCGTGGTCATCGCCGTGCTGCCGGTGCTGATCGCGGTGACGGTGGTGTTCCGGCGCCGCTCGTCGGCCGCCTACACCGAGTCCCGGGAGCGGGTCAGCGCCGTCAACGCCTCCCTGCAGGAGAACCTGACGGGGCTGCGCGTCGCGCAGGCGTTCGGACGGGAGCGGGTCAACCAGGAGCGGTTCCGCGGGCTCGCCGACTCCTACCGACGTTCGCGGATGCGGGCACAACGGATGATCGCCCTGTACTTCCCCTTCGTGGAGTTCCTCTCCCGGATCGCGGGCGCCCTCGTGCTGGGCATCGGCGCGCATCTCNCCGTGCACGGATCGCTTTCGGCGGGTGCGTTGCTCGCCTTTCTGCTGTACGTCAACCTGTTCTTCTCACCGGTGCAGCAGCTTTCCCAGGTGTTCGACGGCTACCAGCAGGCGATGGTCGGCCTGCGCCGGCTGTCCGACCTGCTGCGCACCCCGACGTCGACGCCNCCGGCCGAGCACCCCCGCCCGGTCGGCCGCCTGTCCGGCGAGGTGGTGCTGGACGACGTCCACTTCGCCTACACCATCGCCGGTGGCGCGGCGGGCACCGGGGGCGCTGGTGGCGCGGCGGGTGCGGCCGGTGCGGCCGGCACGCAGCGCCCGGCGGGGAACGCCGTCGACGGGGTGAGCCTGCGCATCGCCCCCGGCGAGACCGTCGCGTTCGTCGGTGAGACGGGCGCGGGCAAGTCCACCGTGGTCAAGCTCATCGCCCGGTACTACGACGTCACCGGCGGGGCGATCCGGATCGACGGCGTCGACCTGCGTGAGTTCGACCTGTCGGCCTACCGCCGCCGGCTCGGTGTCGTCCCGCAGGAGCCGTTCGTGTTCTCCGGCACGATCCGCGACGCCATCGCCTACGCCCGGCCCGACGCCGCCGACGACGAGGTGCGGGCCGCGGCCCGCGCGGTCGGCGCCGACACTTTCATCGACACCCTGCCCGACGGCTACGACCATCCCGTCGGCGAGCGGGGGCGTGGACTGTCCGCCGGGCAGCGCCAGCTCCTGGCGCTCGCCCGCGCCGAGCTCGCCGACCCCGACATCCTGCTGTTCGACGAGGCGACCNCCGCCCTGGACCTCGCCACCGAGGCGGCGGTCACCGCCGCCGCCGAGGCGGTCACCACCCGGCGGACCACGATCGTCATCGCCCACCGGCTCACCACCGCCGCCCGCGCCGACCGGGTGGTGGTGATGGCCGACGGCCGCGTCGCCGAGCAGGGGACGCACGCCGAGCTCCTCCACGCCGGCGGCCCCTACGCCCGCCTGTGGGCGGCCTTCACCGCCGACGCCGCACCGCCCGACGCCGGGCCGTCGGGGGCTGGCCGCCAGATCGGCGAGGCGCCGACGGAGTCCGGAATGGCGGACCATTCCGTAATGTCATGATTCGATCCCCCGCCGGTGGGGATGTTCTCTGCAGGGATGGACGAATGTCCGCCGGTTACCCTGCCGGTCCCGCCGATGCGGCCGGGACGGCGACGTCCATCGGAGGAGGGGACTCATGACCACGTACGGTCTGGTCGTTGACGTCGCATGGCCGGAGCTGCCCCGCGGGATCGCGGGCCCGGACGAGCTCGCCGATCAGCTCGACGCCAGCCTGGGGGACCGGGCGGGGATCACCTCCGTCGACCAGCATGGTCTCGCCGTGCGGGTCTACCACCCGCAGGAGGTCGAGGCGCTCGCCGCCGACCTGGCCGACAGGCTGTCCGTCATCGGCATGTCCGACCGCACCTACCTGTCGTGGCGCGACGACCTGGGCGTGCACCGACGCTCGGTGACCGGGCGGCGGATGGCCACGACCGGCCGCCGGGTCGCCTGAGCCGCTGGATGCCCTGAGCTGCTGGACGCCCTGAGCTGCTGGACGCCCTGAGCCGTCAGCGGTCAGCGGCCAAGGGGGTTGGCTGGCAGGGATCGCCTTGCGGTTCTGCGCCCCTACCGGCCGCCACGCCCTTCGTATCTTTCTGTAATGAGTTGTGCACGGAATCGTGCCGAGGTGTAATGCCGGTTTCTGGCCGAAAAACCGTACCGAAGCCTCGGCACGATCTGGCCGCAATCTGGCCGGGAATCCTGCTGGGGACAGGCGGTAGTGGCTGGAGTCATGGGGTTGCCGGTCAGAGTCGACATTTGACTACTCGGCATCACGAGGCGGGTGGGAATCGCTCGGTGAGGCGTCCTGACCTGGTCGATTCCGTGCCCGCGCGGGGGCGCTGGCCAGCGGCCGCTGACGGACCGGCGTGGCTGACGGACCGGCGTGGCTGACGGACCGGCTAGGACCGCGATGGGTGCCCGCCTGGCGCGCCGGCCACCCGCTGCTCGTCGTCGCCGGTGCCGCTGCTGCCGCTGCCACCGGTGCCGGCGGGCCGGTCGAGGGTCGCACGGGCGATCGCGGTGCCGTAGCGGACCGCGCCGGGGGAGGGCACCGGGCAGGCGGTCATCGGCGGCTGGACCAACGGGCAGAAGTGGGTGCCGTCCGGGCTGCGTACCGTGACCATCCCGCCGGGGCCGCAGGTCTCCCCGGCGATGCACGGCAGCGTCGTGGTGAAGCGTCCGCCGGCGGTGATCGCCCGGCCGGCGGGGGCGACGCGGGTGTGCTGGTGGGTCGCGGCGATCTGCCGCCACACCCGGTCCAGCGGGGTGAGCCCGGCGGCGTCGACCGGCTGGTCGCGCCGGGGCGGGGCGTCGACGAGGACGACCTCGGCGCCCCGGCCGGTCAGCAGCTCGACCGCCCGGGTGACGTCCTCCCGGTAGGCGGTCACCAGGTCACGTCCCTGCATGCACGCCGTGCCCTGGTTACCGGAGAAGGCCAGCGCGGCCACGGTCGGCCGCCAGCGTCGGGCCTGGTCGTGGATGTCGGTCAGCCAGTCGCAGGCGGCGGTGCCACCCCAGGTGCGCACCAGGACCTGGCTGTGACCGTCGGCGCGCACCGTCCGGCTGAACGACGCACCCGCCTCCCAGGCCAACGAGTCGCCCCACATCGCCACCCGCGGGTGGTCGTGCGAGGTGCGGTTGACGGCCACCGCTCCCGTCACGAGCACGACCGCGACCACGAACAACCAGCCGATCGGGCCCAGCCGTCCGATCCGCACGCTGCGCCCTTCCTCGACGCGCCCCACCCGCGGCGCTCTCCCGGCATCGCTCGCCCGCCCGACGCTCGCCCGCCCGACGCCCGCCCGCCCGACGCCCGCCGGCCCGACGTCCGTCCGCCCCGATGCCAACCAGCCCCGGGCGGCAGGCGCACAACCCATGCCGGGCGGGCATCGACCGGCATCCCTCCATGGTGCCTACCGGTCGGTGCGGTCGAGGTGCTACCCGCACATCTACCGACCCGTTGGGTGTGCTCTGGGTGGCACGTGGGTGGCGTGGGCTGCGGTCGGGCCCCGGGAGGCGCCGGTGGCCGTCACCACTCGCCTGCGGCGCGCAACCGGTGCGGCCGGCCGTCGGGGTCGTAGATCGAGTGGTAGAGCGGAGCTGACCAGGCCCGGCGCAACCGGCTCAGCCGGGCCGGGCGGTGCGGACGGA
The DNA here is from genome assembly GCF_001421075.1 of Frankia sp. CpI1-P. Lineage (NCBI taxonomy): Bacteria > Bacillati > Actinomycetota > Actinomycetes > Frankiales > Frankiaceae > Frankia > Frankia sp. CpI1-P. Next base: position 41,937 of record NZ_LJJX01000039.1, read on the forward strand.
CCCGCCCCGGCGGCCGATCCCCGACCCGCCCGCCGGCATGCCAGGCGGCCAGGTCCTCGGCGCGGGCACGGAACGCCGCGAAGCCGGTCTCCGGGTCGAGCAGCTCGTCGTCCGGGCCCGCCCAGTCGAGGTGCTCGCGCCACAGCCGCAGCCGCAGGTCCCGGGCGAACACCCGGGCGCCGTCGCCCAGACCGGCCGGGTCGCGCGGCTCGCGCGGGTCCAGCGTGTCATCGATCGTCGCGACGGCCAGCTCGCTGTCGTGCGTCCACGACCNGCGGTTGAGGTTGTCCGACCCCACCGAGGCCCACACGTCGTCGACCGTCACCGCCTTGGCATGCACGTACACGGGGGTGCCGGCGTGGTTCTCGACGTCGTACACCCCGACCCGGTCGCCGCCCGCCGCCCGGCACAGCTCCAGCGCCTGCTCCCGGCCGACCAGGTTCGGTGGCAGCGAGAACCGCCCGCCCTGGGTGGGATGACGCGGCACCACGATGATCAGATGAAGCTCCGGGGAGCGGCGCAGCGCGTCGGCGAACAGCCGGGCGACCTCGGCGGACCACATGTACTGGTCCTCCAGGTAGATCAGCCGGCGGGCGCGGCGGAGCACCTTCTGGTAGGCGCGGGCGATCGAGCGTTCGNCCGCGCGGGCGAACGGGTACGCCGGGCGCAGCTTGCGGGGGTAGGTCCGCAGGATCTGGACGTTGTGCGGGCCGGCCGCCGGCGGATCGGGCTGCTGGGGCGGCAGCTCGTCGGTCCGGGTCGCCACCGGGCGGATCCGGTAGAACAGCCGCCGCAGCGGGTTCGGGTTGTCCAGGCTCGACGGGTCGTCCCACCGCTCGCGGAAGGTGTGCTCCAGATCGCCGACGGCCGGGCCGCGCACCTCCACCTGGATGTCGTGCCAGGGCGGGGCGTCGCCGTACGGGGCGGCCATCGGCTGGCTCTGCGGGTCGCCCGCGTGGGCCGCGTCGTCGCGCCGGTTGTAGCACAGGTCGATCCCGCCGGCGAAGGCCACACCGGCCGCCGGATCGCCGGCGGGACGCGCGACGACCAGCTTCTGGTGGTGGGAGCCGCCGCGGCGCACCCGCTGATCCAGCACGACCCGAGCCCCGGAGCTGGTGAGCTGCTCAGCGAGCAGCCGGTTCGGTTTCGAGCTGAACGACAGCAGCTCCAGGTGGGACCGCCACATCAGGCCGCGGACCGCCACCCCGCGCCGGGCCGCCCGGCCCAGCACCTCGCCGACCTCGGAGCCGGCGCCGTCCAGGCGCTGGTCGAGGTCCCCGCGCCAGTCGGTGAACAGCAGCAGGTCGCCGTCGCCGAGTCCCTCGACGGTCTCCAGCAGGCGGGTGAAGTAGTCCCGGCCGTGCACGAGCGGCACGACGAGGTTGCCGGTGGTCCACGGCCGGCCGTCGGGATGGCGCCGGTCGAGGTCGGTGCTCGGATTCCCGCGCTCCTCGGTGGTCAGGAACCAGACGGCGAGCACCGCCGTGCCGTCCGACCCGACGGCGGCCGTCCCACCGTCCGGCTCGGGGGCCGGCGGGGCAGCCGGCGTCGGCTGCGACGGCAGGGTCCGCGGCGCCGGCGGGGCAGCCGAAACCGGTAACACGCCCGGTGCCGTGGCCCTCCCATCACTTTCCGCTGTCACGTCGCTCGCCACCGCGTCGCTCGTCACCACGTCGTTCGTCACCACGTCGTTCGCCCCCACCGTGGACGCATCTCCCGCCTGTGCCATGGATCCGTTCACCGAACCTTCCCTCGGGATGCAACCGCCATTCCCGGCGAGTCGCCCGATTCCTCGTCAGCCGTCAGCTGGGTGCGGCCGTCCGCCGCGTCCTGCTCGCCGCCGTCCGCCGTCAGATCCGCGCGCCCTTGGAACGGTTACACCGCCGACACAGCAGCTGCAGGTTGTTGACGCTGGACGCGCCGCCGCGGCTGAACGGGATCACGTGGTCGAACTCCAGGTGTTCGCCGCCCCCGCACTCGACGCACACCCCGCCGTCGCGCCGCCACACCTCCGCCTTCACCGCCTGCGGGATCGCCCGGCTCGCCCGGCTGCCCGGCGCGATGACCTGCCGTCGGGCGACCCGCAGGATCCCGGCCAGCACCGCGGCGACGTACTGCGGGTCGTCCACGAGGTAGCTGCCCGAGCCACGGGTGGTGGTAGCGGCGATGTCGACGCACCCGCCCCGCGCCTCCACCTCGACGATCTTCGACAGGCCGAGTTCGGCGCCCCGCCCGGTCTCACCGAGGAAGCGCAGCTTGCGGTTGGTGGCGAGCAGCCGACCCGGGGCGTGGCGGGGGCCGGCCGCGGCCTGCTGGACCAGGGTGGCCGGCGCGTCGAGGTGCACGATCTCGTCGAGGTCGAGGTGCAGGGAACCCGCGGGCAGCCGGGGCAGCTCGCCGGCGCCGATCCGGGTCAGCTCCAGGCCTCGGGCGAGGCGTTGGCGCAGGGCGTCGAGCTCTGGGCCGGCCAGGTGCAGGCGCGTGGCGGCCGCCTCGATGCGGTCGACCTCGTCCGGCTCGATCACCCCGTCGGTGAACGCGAACGCCGTCAGCCGTTCCAGGTGTGCCTGCCCGACCGCCTGGACGATCTCCCAGCCCGCCGACTCCGGAATTCGCTGGTAGCGCAGGTCGGCCCACAGCGGTTCGAGGTCGGCGCCGGTCGGGTCGTCCCGCGTCAGCGACGACACCACGCGGGCCCGCCAGTCCCACAGGTACGCCCGGATCGCCTGCGCACACTCCTCGCAGGCCGGCGGGCCGCCGAGCAGCCGCCACCGCTTGCGGGCGCCGCACCGTCCGCAGCTCGTGTCCGACTCCGTGAGGATCGGCGTGGGCGGACCCTGCCAGCGGTCCCCGTCCCACCAGCGCATGTGGTCCGGGCGCACCGGATCGGGATACCAGTCCGCCCGGATCCGCCGCGCCGGACGCGGCGAGCGGCTTCGCGGCACCTCGGCCTGCGCCGCGGCCTCTTCGTCGGTGCGGGCCTCGCGTTCCTCCCCGGCAGTGACAGCGTCCTCGGCGCCGACCCCGGCCTCGCTGGCTGAGCGGGTATCCGCGTCGACCTCGGGCAGCACCCGGGTGGGCTCCACACCGGTCGGCTCGTGACCGGTCGGCTCGTGACCGGCCGCATCGTCACTGGCCGGACCGCTGCTGGTGACGTCGGCGCTGGTCGGGTGGGCGCTGGTCGGGTGAGTGCTGGTCGGGGCGTCGCCGTCGGGGTCGTCGGTGGGGATGTCGGCGCGGACGTTGATGCCGAAGCCGCGGGCCAGGCCGGCGAGGCCGCTGTCCCAGCCCTGGGCGACGGCGCGGAACCGCCAGCCACCCGCCCGGCGGTAGAGCTCCCCGAATACCAGCGCGGTGACCGGCCCGTCGGGTTCCGCGACGAACCGGGCCACCGGCCGGCCCGCTCGGTCGGTCAGCTCGACGGCGAGGTCGGCGAGGTCGGCGAAGGTCCCCGAGTCGAGGGATCCGGCGATCACGATCCGGCTCACCGCCGGCTCCACCCGGGGCAGCGTCACCACCAGGCCGGCCGTCCCGGGGCCCGCGGCCGTCAGGGTGACCGCGCCCGAGGGGTGACTCGGCGCGTTGAAGAACACGAAGTCGGCGTCGGAGCGAACCCGCTCCCGCTCGGTGACGAGGACGGCGCAGACGTCCACCACCCGGCCCGGCGCCCAGCCGACCGCGACGCGTAGCACCCCGGCGGGAACGGGTGCGTTGGCGCCCTTCTGCAGGGTCGGGGCCAGGGTCATGGGGCCTTTCGCGGGTCGGGGCGGCGACGACCGCCCGCCACCGGCGGGTGGCCGTCGACACGTCTGCGTGGAAGGAATGTATGCCGATCGGCCCGCACGGCGGTCGGTCCTGACATATCGGGCCGCCGGCCGGGGCGCGCTGGGGGCGCGGCGGCACGTGTGGCAGAGTTTGGCGTCATGACGCGGTCCGTCACGACGCGCGGGTCCATCGTGGGACGCCGCGCCGCCCGCACGGCGGTGGCGCTGAGTGCCACGGCGGGCCTCACCTACGGCCTGCCCTCGCTGGCGACCCTGCGCCGACTGCGGCTGCGGGTCACCCCGACGCTCGCCGGGGTCGGCGCCGACGACCACGTCGCGCTCACCTTCGACGACGGGCCCGACCCCGCCTCGACCCCGCAGTTCCTCGACGTGCTCGCCGAACTCGACGTCCGCTCGACGTTCTTCGTCCTCGGCAGCCTGCTGGAGCGCTCGCCGAGTCTGGCCCGGGAGATGGTCGCCGCCGGTCACGAGCTCGCCGTGCACGGCTGGGACCACCGCCCGATGCTGCTGCGCGGCCCGCGGTCGACCCGTGACCAGCTCGTGCGCACCCGCGACCTGGTCGCCGAGGTCACCGGGCGCACCCCGCGCTTCGTCCGGCCGCCGCACGGCATCCTCTCCGCCGGACTGCTCGTCGCCGCCCGCGACCTGGAACTGACGCCGGTGCTGTGGTCGGCGTGGGGTCGGGACTGGACGGCGCAGGCGACCCCGCGCAGCGTCCTGGACACCCTCGCGCCCGACCTGCGCGGCGGGGCCACCGTGCTGCTGCACGACTGNGACTGCACGTCGGCGCCCGGTGCCTGGCGCAGCGCGCTCGGCGCCCTGCCGGAGATCGCCGCCCGGTGCGAGGACGCCGGCCTGCGCCTCGGCCCCCTCGCCGAGCACGGCCTGCGGGGCCGCTGACCGGCCTTCGCTGACCAGCCTCTACCAGGCGCGGACGAGCTCGCGTCCCGCCCCGGCGTCCGGCCAGAACGACGGGGCCGCCCCGTCGAGCAGCTCACGGACCGACCGGCCGAGCGCGCCCAACGCGGCGAAGGCGAGCGCGCCACCGGTCGAGATCCGCGCGGCGCCGAGCTCGGCGAGCTCCGCCACGCCCGGCCCGCCCGGCATCAGCAGGACGTTGACCGGCCGGTCCAGCTCCGCCAGCAGGCTGCGGATGTCCGCCGCGCGACGCAGCCCCGGGGCGTAGAGGACGTCCGCGCCGGCCTGCTGGTAGCGCTGCAACCGGTCGATCGTGTCGGCGAGGTCGTCCCGGCCGTGCAGATGGTTCTCGGCGCGGGCGGTGAGCACGAGCCGCCCGGCCGCCGCCTCGACCGCGGCGGCGATCCGCTCGGTGGCCAGACCAACCTCGTGGATCGAGCCCTGCGGGTCGCCGGTGAAGTCCTCGATCGAGCATCCGGCGAGCCCCGCGTCCACCGCCGCCCGCACCGTCGCCGCGACGTCGGCCGGCTCGGCGCCGTAGCCGTTCTCCAGATCGGCGGAGACCGGCACCTCCACGGCGGCCGCGAGCGCGGCGGCGTGCCCGAGCGCCTCGTCGCGGGTCACCGACCGGTCGGGCCGGCCGAGCGTGCCGGCGAACCCGCTGCTCGTCGTCCCCACCGCCAGGCAGCCGACCGCGGCGAGCACCCGCGCCGTCCCCGCGTCCCAGGCATTCGGCATGATCAGCGGCGCCCCGGGGTGGTGCAGCCCGCGGAACCGCTCGGTCCGCGCGGCGGTGGTCGAGGCCGTCACGGCGCCGCCACCGCTCGCACCGTGGCCCGCCCTCGGGCGGACCGGACGGCGAGGAATCCCTGCCCGGTAAAGCTCATCACAGGGTGCAGCGTAGGACACCGAGACTCGTGCGGAGGACCGTCCGCCCCAGGGGGCCGCTTCGACGCTGCCCCTCAGACCTCGGGGTAGAGGGAGTAGCTGGGGAAGTTGCCGACGAGGCGCTCGTCGGGGTCGGGTCCGACGGTGACGGCCCGGGCGAGGTGGGCGCCGCCGACGAATGCGCCCTTCCAGGACGCGCCGCGCCCGCCGAACGGCTCGTCGCGGTCGCCGCGCGAACGCGGCTTGTTGACGCCGACCTTGAACGCCTGCAGCTCCCCGGCGAGCCGGCGGGCGTAGGACTCGTCGTCGCAGGCCAGGGAGGCGACCAGCGCGCCGTTGGAGGCGTTCATGGCCGCCAGCAGCTCGGCCTCGGAGTCGACGACGACGATCGTGTCGACCGGCCCGAACGGCTCGGCGTGGCGCAGCGCGCTGGAGGCGGGCGGGTGCAGGATCGCCACCGGCGGGACGTAGGCGGAGGTGTCCTGCCCGGGGATGAACCGGCCGTCGGCGATGTCGCCGCGGTAGAGCGGCACGCCGCCTTTCGTGATCGCCTCGTCGATCTTCGCGGCGAGTTCCGTGGCCTTGTCGGCGGTGATGACCGGACCGTAGTCCAGCTCGGGCAGCGGGTCGGCGTCGTCGGCGACGGCCAGCGGATGGCCGAACCGGACCCCCGAGACCACCGGCAGGTACATCGCGAGGAAGCGGTCGAACAACTGGCGCTGGACGACGTAGCGCGGGTAGGCGGTGCAGCGCTGCTTGCCGTACTCGAAGCCCTTGCGCAGGTGGGCGGCGAGGGTGTCCCACTGGGAGAAGTCCCAGATGCCCCAGGCGTTGAGGCCCTCCTGCTCGAGGAAGTGGCGCTTTCCGGTGTCGACGAGGGCGGCGGCGACCTGCCCGCCGGCGGAGCGGCCGCCGACGAACGCCAGGCAGCCGATCTCCGGGGCACGCACCAGCGCCGAGGACAGCCGCGAACCCGATCCCGAGACCAGCGAGACCGGCAGGCCCTCCCGGCGGGCCAGGGCGCTGGCCAGCGTCAGGCAGGCGGCCCCGCCGTCGGTGGGGGTCTTCGCGATCGTGCCGTTGCCGGCGAGCATCTGGACCAGCATGGCGTGCATGAGCACGCTCATCGGGTAGTTCCAGCTCGCGATGTTGCTGACCGGGCCCGGCAGCGGGCTGCGGCCGGCGATCATGCCGTCGATCTCGTCGAGGTACCAGCGGACGCCGTCGAGGGCGCGGTCGACGTCGGTGAGGGCGAGGCGCCAGGGCTTGCCGATCTCCCAGACGAGCAGCAGCGCGAGCAGCTCGCGGTGGGCGTCCATCGCGTCGACCGCGGCGCGCACGCGGGCCTTGCGCTCGGCCAGCGCCACGTCGCGCCACTCCTTGTGGTCGTCGAGGGCGGCCCTGATCGCCTCCTGCGCCTCGTCCTGGCCCAGCATGGGCGGCCCGGCGATCGGCGAGCCGTCGACGGGGGAGTGGCTGTGCAGGGGATCGCCGGTGCGGCGCCACTCGCCGCCCCACAGGTTGCGCAGGCGGTCGGCGTCGAACGCCTCCGGGGCGAGCTCGTGGCATCGGGCGAACGCGTCGGACCAGGTCGTGCCCGGCTTGATGTGGAGTCGCGGCTGGGGAGTGCTGGTGGTCGCGGCCATACACATGAGATTGACGGTCAACGGCCAGATGCGCCACCAGTCGAGTGCCATATATCGCACATCCGATAATTCGATCGACCACAGATATCGGGGCCGACCGATTGACGGACGGTCAATTGACGAGACAAGCACTCATTAGGCGACCGGACGCGGATCGTCCGATTTGGCGCGACCTGGGCCCGTGTCCGGCAGTGGCGCCGGGTCGGGCGCCAACCCCCTGACCGGCCGAAACCGCTGCCGTTCCGGTGCCGAAGCCGGCGATCCGGGTGGGCGGAGACCGTCCACCGCGTACTATTTCCGGCATGTCGGATGCGTTAATGGGGGGAGACGCGGGCGTCACTCGGGCGCTGTCACGACCTCTGGTGTGTACTTCATCACGTAGAGTGGAAGGGTGTCCGAACCATCTTTCGTTCGCGTCCGCGTCGTCGCCCGGACGATTCGATCCTGATTCCCGGATGTGTGATGACGGCCAGTGTCATGCCGCCGTCGGCCGCTGAAGCCGACTCCGTCGAGGGCTCCGCACCGATCCGGGTCCTCGTTGTAGACGATCATGAGCTTTTTCTGCAGGGCCTGCAGACGGTCCTGGAGATCGAGGAGGACATCAGCGTCGTCGGCCGCGCCGGCGACGGACTGGAGGCGCTGACCCTGGCCTCCGGCACGTCGCCGGACATCGTGCTCATGGACGTCCGCATGCCCGGCCGGGACGGGATCGCCGCGGCCGGGGCGATCAAGCGGGCGGTGCCACGCACCCGGATCGTGATGCTCACCGTGTCGGACGAGGAGTCCGATCTGTTCGAGGCGATCAAGGCGGGTGCCGTCGGGNACCTGCTCAAGTCGATCCCGCCGCACGAGGTGGCCGACGCCGTTCGCGCCGTGCACAACGGGCAGAGCCTGATCAGCCCGTCGATGGCGTCGAAGCTGATGGTCGAGTTCGCCACGATGGCCCGCGGCACCGAGGACCGTCCCCGCGTGAACGCCCCGCACCTGACCGCCCGCGAACTCGAGGTGCTCAAGCTCGTCGCGGAGGGCCGCGCGAACCGGGAGATCGCCCGCAAGCTGTTCATCAGCGAGAACACGGTCAAGAACCACGTGCGCAACATCCTGGACAAGCTTCAGCTGCACTCGCGGATGGAGGCCGTCATGTACGCGGTGCGCCAGGGCCTGTTCGACATCGAGTGACCGCCCGGCCCCGGGAGCGGCACATGTCGATCCGAAAAAAGATCAACATGTGCTCTGACCTGGGGTGGGTGACGGGACTTGAACCCGCGACCACCGGGACCACAACCCGGTGCTCTACCAGCTGAGCTACACCCACCATGATCAATGACTACGCCTGGCGCGACCGATCGGGGCGCGCCGGCAATCCCTTGCCGGTACGGATCCCGAGTGTGNCGCCTGGGCGTCTCACCGAGCGAAGCCATCGTACCGGTCGAGGTCGCCTCGTGGGCAGGGGGATCGCCGGTGACGTGGACATCACGTTGCGTTCGCGCGGTCCGGGGCGGTCGACGGGGTGTTCTCCACCGTGGCGCCGCCGGGCGGCGACGTCGGGGCGAGGGTGCCGGCGGGGAGCGCGGCGAGGATGGCGTCGGTCTGGGCGCGGACCTCGGCCGCGATCGTCCGTGCCTGCTCGGTGCCGGGGCCGGGCGGCGGCACGAACAGCGCCTGCCGGTAGTAGCGCAGCTCCTCGATGCTCTCCTGGATGTCGGCCAGCGCCCGGTGGCCGCCCCGCTTGACGGGCGCCGCGTAGTACGTCCGCACGTACCAACGCCGAGCCAGTTCCTTGATCGACGAGACGTCGATCATGCGGTAGTGGAGGTGGGCGTCCAGCGACGGCATGTGGCGGGCGAGGAAGGTGCGGTCGGTGGCGATCGAGTTGCCGCACAGCGGCGCCTTGCGTACCTCCGGCACGCGGGCGCGGANGTAGTCGAGGACCTGCGCCTGCGCGTCCGCCAGGGTCAGCGTGGAGGCGCGGACGGCGGCGGTCAGGCCGGAGCTCTGGTGCATCTCGCGCACGACGGGCACCATCGCCTCGAGCGCCTCGTCCGGCGCCGAGATGACCAGGTCGATGCCCTCGTCGAGGATGTTTAGCTCACTGTCCGTAACCAGGCAGGCCACTTCCAGCAGCAGATCCGACGCGGCATCCAGGCCCGTCATCTCGCAGTCGATCCACACCAGTCGATCCATCCCGTTGACACTAGGGTCTGCGGCTCGCAACGTCACGCGCACCCCCGGGAGGCGGACGGTGTGGTCGGGCGAACGGCGGCGGATGTCAGCCGGTCGCACCCGTCCCGTTACCCACGGTAAACGTTATGGAGATGTGATCGTTGGCCACCTGGGTCGGGATGGCGGTCAGGGTGTACTCCCCGTCCGGTACCTCGGTGGTCTTCCAGCCCCCGACGTGGGGGTTGAAAATGTAGGGCGGCTGGCTCAGATCCAGCCGGAACGGGGCGATGGGCCCGTTGAGCACGAATTCCAGCGGGCCGCTGTAACGGGTCGACACCACCCGGATGGCCCGGAAGCCGAAGATCCGCTCACCCGGGCGGATGCCGGCGAAGGCGAGCGGCGTGGTCGCCGGCTGCGAGGGGGCCACGGTGACGAGACGATCGGTGGCGGTGACGGCGACCGCCGAGTGCCGCGGTGGCTGGTTCTTGTCGTACCCGAAGACCAGGATCGGCATGAGTATCAGCGCCGCGAAGAACAGCGCCAAGCCGATCCAGCCTCGTCTGAGGGCGTCCACGTCGTCCGGGTCCCTCCGCCACGCCGCCCATGGGGGATCCGGTCACTCTAATGGGCCGGTTCGCGGTGCTGACCGGCGCCCTCGTCTCGGACCGGCGCCCTCGTCTCGGACGGGCGGGGGCGGGCGCGGTCAGCGGGTGCGCCGCCGGCGGCCGGGTGGCCTGCTTGGCGGGCGGGCCGGGCCGCGGTTGTCGCGCGGTCGTTGGCGTACCCCTTGTCGACTGAGCCCCAGGATGCGCTGCTGTGCGATGCGCTCCTGCCGAAGACAGCGGCCACTATCCACGCCCCGACCGTAGCCGTGTTCGGGGTCCTGCGCGCCCGGCGTCACATGGTGTTTACCTCGCCCACGGCGTGTCGCTTGCAAGCCGTATGCGGTCTTGTCCGGCCATGCCGGTCTCGCCTGTGCGATCCGCCCAGCTCACGGCGGCCGCCCGCCGTCCGGCCGGTGTTCGGGGACACCGACCGGACCGCGGGAGAGCGCAGGAGCGTGATCAGGCGGCCAGGGCCGTGGGAGAGTGCCCGGCGCGCCCCGGCGACCGGCCGCCGTGGTCGGCGTCGAACGCGGGCTCCAGCGCCAGGTCCAGCACCTCCCGGACGTCGGTCACCAGGTGAACGGTGAGCGCATCACGCACCGGGGCGGGCACGTCGTCGAGGTCCGGCCCGTTGCGCTGGGGCAGCAGCACGGTGGTCAGGCCGGCCCGGTGCGCGGCGAGCAGCTTCTGCTTCACCCCGCCGATCGGCAGCACCCGCCCGGTCAGCGACACCTCGCCGGTCATGGCCACGTCCGCCCGGACCGGCCGGCCGGACAGCAGCGACGCGAGCGCCGTCGTCATCGTCACCCCGGCGCTGGGCCCGTCCTTCGGCACGGCGCCCGCGGGGACGTGCACGTGGACGCCGCGGTCGGCGAGGTCGCCGACGGGCAGCTCCAGCTCCACCCCGTGCGAGCGCAGGTAGGACAGCGCGATCTGCGCCGACTCCTTCATCACGTCGCCGAGCTGACCGGTCAGCGTGATGCCGGCGCCGCCGGTCTCCGCGTCGGCCAGGGAGGCCTCGACGAACAGCACGTCGCCGCCGGCGCCGGTGACCGCCAGGCCCGTCGCCACCCCGGGCAGGGCCGTGCGCTCAGCCGACTCCGGGGTGTGCCGAGGCCGGCCGAGGTAGCCGGTCAGATCCCCGGCGTCGATCGCGACCGGCAGGGCGGCCTCGCCGAGCGCCACCCGGGCGACGACCTTGCGCAGCAGCCGGGCGATCGAGCGCTCCAGGTCGCGCACCCCGGCCTCGCGGGTGTACTCCCCGGCCAGCGCGTGCAGGGCGCCGTCGCCGACGGTCACGTCACCCTCGGCGAGCCCCGCCCGGTCGAGCTGGCGGCGCAGCAGGTGGTCGCGGGCGATGACGACCTTCTCGTCCTCGGTGTAGCCGTCGAGGCGGATGATCTCCATCCGGTCCAGCAGCGGCGCCGGGATGGCCTCCAGCACGTTCGCCGTGGCCAGGAACAGCACGTCGGACAGGTCCAGCTCCACCTCGAGGTAGTGGTCGCGGAAGGTGTGGTTCTGCTCGGGGTCGAGCACCTCCAGCAGCGCCGCGGTCGGGTCGCCCCGGTAGTCCGCGCCGAGCTTGTCGACCTCGTCCAGCAGCACCACCGGGTTCATCGAGCCGGCCTCCCGGATCGCCCGCACGATGCGGCCGGGCAGCGCCCCGACGTAGGTGCGCCGGTGGCCGCGGATCTCGGCCTCGTCGCGCACGCCGCCCAGCGCCACCCGGACGAACGAGCGGCCCATGGCCCGCGCGATCGACTCGCCGAGCGACGTCTTGCCGACCCCGGGCGGGCCGGCCAGCGCCAGCACCGCGCCGCCGCGCCGGCCGCCGACGATCCCGAGACCGGCGTCCGCGCGCCGCCGGCGCACCGCGAGATGCTCGATGATGCGATCCTTGACGTCGTCGAGACCGGAGTGGTCGGCGTCGAGCACGGCACGGGCCGCGGTGATGTCGTAGGAGTCCTCGGCGCGGACGTTCCAGGGCAGGTCGAGGACGGTGTCGAGCCAGGTGCGGATCCAGCCGCCCTCGGGCGAGGACTCGGCCGTGCGCTCCAGCTTGTCGACCTCCTTGACCGCCGCCGCCCNCACCTTCTCGGGCAGGTCCNCGGCCTCGACCCGGGCCCGGTAGGCGGCCGGCTCCGAGCCGTTCGCTCCGTCGGTGCCACCGTCCGGGCCGTCCAGCTCGGCCAGCTCCTTGCGGACGGCCTCGAGCTGGCGGCGCAGCAGGAACTCGCGCTGCTGGCGATCCATGCCCTCCTGGACGTCGCGGCGGATCGTCTCGGCGACGTCGAGCTCGGCCAGGTGCTCCTTCGTCCAGGTCAGCAGCCGCTCCAGGCGGGTGCCGACCGCCGGCGTGCCGAGCAGCTCGATCTTCTGCGCGGTGGTCAGGTAGGCGGCGTAGCCGGCCGTGTCGGCGAGCGTGGCGGGATCGGTGATCGCCGACACGGAATCGATGACCTGCCAGGCGCCGCGCTGGCGCAACAGGTCCGTGACCAGCGCGCGGTACTCCTTGGCAAGCTTCTCCACGCGGGCGGCCTCGTCGGCCGGGGAACCGGCGCGGGTGCCGGCCGGGTCGTCGAGCGCGCCGAAGGGAGCGGCCGCGTCGTCGTCGACGACGACCGCGTCCACCCACCGCACGCCCGCGCCGCTCCCGGCGCCGGCATCATCGCCGGCCGTGGCAGCGGATGTGGCAACGCCGGTGCCGCGGCCGGCCGGGGCCGGCCGCTCGCCGCCGACGTGGGCTCGCGCCGTGCCGCGCACGACCGCCGCGGAGCCGCCGCGCGGCAGCCGGCCGACCTGCTCGATCACCCCGACCGCGCCGACCTCGGCGAGTTCGCCGTCGACACGGGGCACGAGCAGCACCTCGGCGGGCCGGCCGGCGGCGCGGCTGGAGATCCCCGGCGCGCGGGCGTCGGGGGAGCCACCGGAGCCACCGGAGCCGTCGGCACGGGCGGCGTCCACGGCGGCTCGGGTCTGCTCGTCGGACATGTCGAGGGACACGACCATGCCGGGGAGAACAACGGCGTCGTCGAGTGGCAGGACGGGCAACACCCGGATCTGTGGCATGTGGTCCACCCTCACGTGAGGAAGTTGAGTCACCTGGACTGAAGTCCCATTAGCCTACCGTTGTTCCCGAGGTTGCTCGCCCAGAGCGAACATCCGTGGCGGGAAGGATTGCGGCGGGGGTGTGGTTGTGTCGGCCAGGTAGTTGCATATACAACTGTCTAGGACGCCGGGACGGGCCCGCTCGGGCCGGCCCGCCGGCGGCCGCAAGCACAGCCAGGAGGACGACATGCCCGCCGTCACCGCCGACACCGTCCGGCTGCCCCGGCTGGCCGAGCCCGCGCTCGGTGCCGTCGACCGCCCGGTGCGCACGATCACGACCGCGCCCAGCGGCTTCGAGGGCGAGGGGTTCCCGGTCCGTCGCGCCTTCGCGGGCGTCCGGCTCACCGACCTTGACCCGTTCATCCACATGGACGAGATGGGCGCGGTCGACTACGGCCCCGGCGAGCCCAAGGGCACCCCGTGGCACCCGCACCGCGGCTTCGAGACCGTCACCTACATGATCGACGGCACCTTCCAGCACCAGGACTCCCACGGCGGCGGCGGGCTCATCACGGACGGCGCGACGCAGTGGATGACCGCCGGCGCAGGCATCCTNCACATCGAGACCCCGCCGGAGGAACTGGTCGTGCGCGGGGGCCTGTTCCACGGCATCCAGCTCTGGGTGAACCTGCCGGCCCGGGACAAGTTCACCCCGCCGCGCTACCAGAACCTCGAGGCCGGGCAGGTAGAACTGGTCGCCTCGCCGGACGGCGGCGCGCTGCTGCGCGTCATCGCGGGCGCGGTGGGCGAGCACCGGGGTCCGGGCTCGANGCACACGCCGATCTCCGTCGTCCATGCGACGGTGAGCCCCGGGGCGCGGGTGCATGTCCCCTGGAACCCGGAGTTCAACGCGCTCGCCTACGTCCTCGGCGGCCGCGGCACGGTCGGCCCGGCTGGTCGGCCGATCGAGGCCGGGCAGCTCGCCGTCCTCGGTGCCGGGGATCTGGTGACGGTGGCGGCCGACGCCCGGCAGGACNCGACGACGCCGGCACTGGAGGTCCTGCTCCTGGGCGGGCGTCCGATTCGCGAGCACGTCGAGGCGTACGGGCCGTTCGTCATGAACACCCGGGCGGAACTGATCCAGGCCGTCGAGGACTTCCAGGCCGGCAAGCTCGGCGTCATCCCGGCCGGCGCGCTCATGCCGCACCGCGGCTGAGATCGCTCGCGGTCCGGCCGGTGGCGTGATCCTGCCCGGACCGTATTTGCGCAATTCGGACGATCTGCACCCTTGCGTTCCCGGAATGGCTCGTTCGGATAATTGTCTCGGTATGCTGGATCAGCATCCGGATGACGGGACCGGGGGTCCGGTGACGACTCTCCCGCGAACGGTCGCCGGGGCGTGATGCCGGCGGTGCGCGCGCATACGCGGTGTGCGTGGGGTCCGTGCCGTCGCTGACCGGCCGTGCTGGCATGGGCGAGGGGGCGTCGTGTGGCAGGAGCCTGAACCGACGGGAGGCGGGTCCGACCGGGATCCGCGGCCGCGCCGGATGGAATGGCCGGCGGCAAGCGTCCTCGGTCGGATGGCGGCGGAAAGTCGCGCGGAGATTCTGCGGCTCGGTTCGTATCGTGAATACGCGAGCGAAGAGGTCGTCATGCACGAGGGCGACCGCACGAACTTCGTCGTTCTGCTGCTCAACGGCTGGGTGAAGGTCACCGCCGCCACCGAGAACGGCGGGTTCGCCCTGCTCGCGATCCGGCACGGGGGTGACCTCGTCGGTGAGCTCGCCGGGCTCGATTCCGAACCGCGGGTCGCGACTGTGACCGCGGCCGGCGCCGTGCTGGCGAAGGTCGTTCGGGCGGACGCCTTCGTCGCGTTCCTGCGCCGCCAGCCCGACGTGCACCAGGTACTGAGCAGCACGATCGCGGCGAAACTGCGCTCGGCAACCCGGCGGCGGGTCGAGTTCGGCGGCTGCTCGGTCGCGGTGCGGGTGGCGCGGGTGATCCTGGAGCTGGAGCGGGCCTACGGCGGCTCGTCGCCGGATGGGCGCCGTTCCGTCGGGGTCTCGCTCACCCAGCCGGAGCTCGCCGCCCTCGTGGGTGCCGCTGAGCCGACGGTCCACAAGGTGCTCCGGGACCTGCGCCAGCGAGGCGTCCTCGCCACCGGCTACCGGGCCGTGGTGATCCAGGATCTCGACGCGCTGCGGCTCGCCGCAAACCCGTGAGAATACGGGGCGGCCGTCCTCGTTCCTGGTGACACTGAAACTCCCCCGGCTCCGACCCGTGGAGGTTCAGCGTGAGTGAAAGGCCACCGGGTATCCGGCGGTTGTGCATCGCGATGGAGATCGACGGGGACGCCGGCGAGATACCCGGCGTGCTGCGGCCGCCGCGATGGCGGCGGGATCTCGGCGCCGTCATCGAGGAACTCGGTCGCGTCGCCGCTCTGGACCGGGCGCACTGGAACCCGCCCGCCGTGGGCGGCGGGGAAATCGCCTTCCTGCCGCCCGGAATCGACGAGGGGCGGTTCGTCGCAGCATTCGTCGACACATTGCGTTCCGCCATCGCCCGGCTGAACGACGGCGTGCCGCGGACGGAACGGGTTCGCCTGCGGGTGGCGCTGCACCAGGGAATCACCTTCCTTGACGAATCGGGCTTTTCCGGGCGGGCGGTGGTGAAGGTCGCCGCGCTGCGCGACTGTGCCGCCTTACGAGCCGAGCTGCGGCGCCATCCCAGTGTCGATCTCGCCCTGGCGGTGTCCGGCGAGCTCTTTGACGATGTGGTCGAGCACGACTATCCGGGGTTACGCGGCCGGGACTTCCGTCCGGAGCAGGTGGAGCTGGAGTCGGGGCCCGGCGTCGACGCCTGGTTGCTCATGCCCGGCCTCACCAGGGCGACGGCCCGGCTCGCCGCTGCGGCAGCCACCCGGGACGCGGCAGCCGACCGGCGCCCGGAACCCGCCCGGCGGGCGGCGAGATCCCCACTGTTCGCCATCGTCTCGACGCCGGCCGGCTCCTGGCCGGTCCACGTCCGCTGACCCCGCTGCCCGCCGCCGACCCCGCTGCCGCCAGCCAGGCGGGCGGCCCAGGGCAGTGTTGGCTCGGGGCAGTGACGGCTCGGGCAGACTGGCGGGATGTTGCGACACGTCACGGCGGTGCGGTATGCGACGCCGCTGCGGGAGGGCGGGAGCCTGCCCGGCCTGATGGAGGGCGACGATCTCGGCACCTGGGTCGTCAAGTTCAGTGGCGCCGGGCAGGGGCCGAAGGCGCTGGTCGCCGAGGTGATCGTCGGCGAGCTCGCCCGCGAGCTCGGGCTCGCGGTGCCCGAGCTCGTCGGAATCGACGTCGACCCCGAGCTCGGCCGCACCGAGCCGGACCAGGAGGTCCAGGATCTGCTGCGGGCCAGTGCCGGGCTCAACCTCGGCATGGACTACCTGCCCGGGTCCATCACCTACGATCCACTGGCCTTCGACGTCACGCCCGAGATCGCCGCCCGGGTGCTCTGGCTCGACGCCCTGACGCTCAACGTCGACAGATCCTGGCGCAACCCGAACCTGCTGGTCTGGGGCGGTCGGCTGTGGTTGATCGACCACGGCGCCGCCCTGTACCCCCACCACGACTGGGCGAGCGCGGCCGCGGCGGTCGGCCGGGTCCTGCCCGGCATCGCCGACCATGTGCTCCTGCCGGTCGTGGCCGCGCAACCCACGACGTTCGCCGCCGCCGACACCGCACTGGCCCCGCGGATCGACGCGGAGCTGCTGACCGCGGTTCTCGCCCGCGTGCCCGACGCCTGGCTGGACGTCCCGCGCGCCGACTACGTCCACTGGCTGCTGGCGCGGGTCGCGGCCCGGGCGCCCACGCGGGACGCGGTCACCGCGGCGCTCGCGCAGGCGCATCCGGCCGCCGAGATGGCGCCGGGCGCCCGGGTGGCGGCCGCCGCGCTCGCGAGCCGCCGGCGCGGTGCCAGCCCGGCCGACTCGGCCAAGGCGGGCCGGCCGGACTGGCTGCGCGCGGGGGACTGGCTGCGGACCGGCGGGGNGGCGGCCGTGGAGAACCGCGATGCGTGAGCTGTTCGAGTACGCGATGATCCGGATCGTCCCGCGAGTGGAACGGGGCGAGTTCGTCAACGTCGGCGTGATGCTGTACTGCCAGCGCTCCCGCTACCTGGACCTGCGCTGCCGGCTCGACGAGGGGCGCCTGGGCGTCCTCGATCCCTACCTCGACCCGGCCGTCGTCGTCGCCCATCTCGCGGCGTTTCGCGCCGTCTGCTGCGGCGGCGAGCAGGCGGGGCCGGCCGGGCGGCTCACCGCCGGAGAGCGGTTCCGCTGGCTGACCGCGCCGCGCAGCACCGTCGTGCAGACCTCGCCCGTCCACACCGGCCTGACCGGCGACCCGGCGGCCGAGCTGGATCGCCTCGTCGCCCTGTTGGTCGACCCGCCGGGACCCCCGGTCCCCTCGCTCGACCTCGACCTCGATCCCGACCCCGATCCCGCGACTCCCTGACCCGGCGCGGCCACCCACGCCACCGGGAACCGCGCCGCACTTCACGGGCCCTTCCGCGAGGGCAAATCGGACGCGAAGGGCTGTGGAAGGGCAAGGAACACGAGCTCGGCCACGAGGAAGGGCGGGGCGGCGGGCGGGAATCCCGCCGCCCCGCCCCGGTTCCGGCACCCAGTCGTCGTCAGCGACCGTCACCAGAGGGACCGTCGCCGGGGGGCGACGGGACGGCCCGGGCAGCCGCACGCGTTACCACAGGTCCCTGTAGCGGGCCGCGGACTGGTTGTTCTGGAACAGGCAGTGCTCGGTGTCCAACGGGCGATAGAGGTTCGAGCCGACGTTGGGGGGCTCGCAGGTGTTGAAGTAGTTCTCGTAGTACAGCCCCTTGCCGGCCCGTTCCCGCAGCCAGTCCCACATGAACTGGATGTAGTTCGGGTTGTCGCCGGCGCCGTCGTCGTCGCGACCGCTCACCACGCCCCATTCCCCGACACCGAAGAGCTTCCCGTGCTGGCGGGCGAAGTTGTACAGCCAGGTGATGCCGCCGGTCTCGTTCGCCTGCTTGGTGAACTCCGCGAGCGTGCGCGACGGCGGGTAGTGGTCGTAGGCATCGATGCCGATCACATCGACCCACTGGTCACCCGGGTAGAGGTCCAGCGGGTTGTGGCTCGGCGGGTTCTGGGAGTAGTGGGCGTTGATGGACCAGTCGAGCAGCGGATCAGGATTCGCCGTCGACCGGATGGCGTCGGCGACCTTACGCCAGCAGTTGACGTACGCGGTCGGATTCTGCCCGGACCACTGGTACCAGTCGCCGTTGCCCTCCCAGGCGATCCGGATGATGGAGTTCTGCCGGCCGGTCGAGTTCAGGGTGTTGCCGAACTGCCGCCAGTAGGTGTCGTACGCCCCCGTCGCGCACGTCTCCAGGGAGGCCCCGATGTTCTCCGGGAACGGCGGCACGGAGAGGACCAGTCGGCCCGGCCAACCGGTGAAGTTCTGTTCCGCCCAGGACGGGGCGACCATGTTCTGCCAGCTGTTGCGGCTCACGAAGACGTGGGAGAGGTCGCAGGGGCTGCCCCGGTTGGCGCAGAAACCGTCGACATCGGCCGGCACCATGATCGGATCCCCGTTGACGCCCGACAGCCACGGCAGTCCGGAGCGGTTCGGCTCCGTCGGCGGCGTGGTCGGCGGCGTGGTCGGCGGAGTGACCTCGCGGAACGTATCAGCCTTGTCGAAACCGACCCAGGTGCCCGTCGATCCGCCCGCGGATCGGCCGAGGTTGACGACGAAGGCGGTGTGCGGCCCGTCGCTGAGTACCGACGAGCGGTAGAACAGTGCCCTGGTGGGCAGCGGAGCGAAGGTGTTGACGGTGTGAGGCGCCTGCCCGTCGATGCTCACCGTGATGATCCCGCCCTGCGGCGACCGGATGCCGTAGATGTCGATCTGGGCGCCGGTGAACCGGATCCCGACCGTCGCTCCCGCGGCGACCGAGTAGCGGTAGCTGCTGTTGTCCGTGGGCGGCGCGCATCCGCCGCAGGTGGTCCATACGTTCACGTAGTTGATCTGACGGCTGTCGTCCTCAATGGACCCCGTCTGCTCGAAGACCGCGAGCGCCGGGCTTATGCGTCCTCCCAGAAGAAAGATCGGGGCGATGCAGAGAACGGCGAGAAGAAGCCATCGACGGATTCCTCGCCGACGAGTCCTCCGAAATTCTCTTGCCGTTGTCTCTGTCGCCGGGGCCCTGCTCGGACCCGATGTCCGGGTTTCCCGCCGGTGGCGTCCCATGGGCGGCCTTGCCTGCTCTGTTCGAGTCATTCCCCCGCCTGATGCAATCGGTCCTCGGAATCGACGAGTGTCGGTCCTGGCCAGTCGCTAGCAGGGGGATACTAGGCAGCAAGTAAGATCGTAATTACTCTCCGTGTCGATGCGGCTGGGCTCCGCGTGTCGAGCGGGTCCGCGATTTCCCCACAAAAGATGTTCGAACGGGCGGCCTCACCCGTGCAGGCGGGACACGCTGGTAACCGTGTGTATGTGGGATCGGGGCCGGCCTGGGCGGGTTCGCCGCGGTGACCCGCTCAGGCCGTCGGCTCGGGCTGGCCGCGCTCGGGTCCCGCCGCCGCCCACCGCTCCTCGATGCGGCCGACCTTCCACACCAGCAGGCTCACCGCCCAGGTGACGACGAACAGGCCGACGATGAAATAGCCGACGACGTTCAGGTCGAGTCCCGAGACCCAGTCCCAGAAACCACCCGACAGGTGCGCCTTCTCGGCGAGGATGCCGAGCAGTTCGACGGTGCCGATGAGGAAGGCGACCGCGACCGACAGACCCGTGATGGTGATGTTGTAGTACGCCTTGCGGACCGGCTTGGAAAAAGCCCAGCCGTAGGCGAAGTTCATGAACGACCCGTCGATCGTGTCCAGCAGGCTCATGCCGGCGGCGAAGAGGACCGGCAGCACGAGGATGGCGTACCAGGGCAGCCCACTGCCGGCGGCACCCGCGGCGAGGAACAGCAGCGCGACCTCTGTCGCGGTGTCGAAACCCAGACCGAACAGCAGCCCGAGCGGATACATCTGCCACGGCCGGGTGATCGCTCGCGTGACGCGGCCGAGGAGGCGGTTCGCGAAACCGCGGGAGTTCAGCCGCTCCTCCAGCGCCGCCTCGTCCACGAGGCCGCGGCGCATGTCGCGGAACACCGCCACGATGNCGACGAGCACGGCGAGGTTGATGCCGGCGATGAGGTAGAGGAATCCGCCGGAGACGGTGGTGCCTATCCAGCCGGTGACGTCGTGCAGGGTCGACCCGTCGTCGGAGACCTGGCCGGCCAGCGAGCGCACCCCGACGCCGAACAGGACGGCCAGCGCGAACACGATCGTCGAGTGGCCGAGGGAGAAGAAGAACCCGACGGACAGCGGCCGCCGGCCGTCCGTCATGAGCTTGCGGGTGGTGTTGTCGATCGCGGCGATGTGGTCGGCGTCGAACGCGTGCCGAAGGCCGAGGGTGTAGGCGGTGACCCCGAGGCCGACGCCGAACACCTGGCCGTCGGCGCCGAACCGGTAGTGGTGCGGCGCGATGACCGCGGTCAGCAGGAGCCAGCCGACCACATGCAGGCCGACGATGACGGCGGCCATGGCGCCGAGGGTCGTCCACTCCCGTCGGTCGAGCGCGCCGCTCACCCGCGCCCGCAGGTTCCGTCCTGGTCCGGTGGCGACGGGCGTGGTCATGGCATCTCCCTCGTGGCGCCCCGTCACCGGTCGCGGGTGGTGTCCCCTGCCGGCCGGGCAGGCATGACCATAACCATGCCCAATGTGCTCCTGCAACACTGTTGCAGGAGCACCGCGACGACAGGTGGCGGGACCACCATGTCGGGACGTGCCGTCGTCAACCGTCTCAGTGGCTGTCCGCGGCCGGCTCCGTCCCGCTCGGCCCGGCGAGGGGCCGCCCGGACGGCCCAGGCAGCCCGGACGCGGCCCGTCGACCGCCCTGGAGCACCGCGACGAGCTGATCCGTGGCCAGCAGCAGCACCGTGAGCCACGAAATCGTCGCGACCCGTCCGAACGCCTCCACCCAGTCACCGTTCGTCGGCAGCGAATGGCGGGCCTGCACCTCCAGCACGTACAGGGCACTGACCGCCAGGCAGACCGCGGGGCCGACCCGGGTCAACCACCTGCCCCGCGGGGCGAGCAGCGCGATCACGGTGGCGAGGGCGACGACGATCCCGGCGGCCACCGAGACGAGGACCGTGGCGAGCAGCCCGGCCCCCACCGCGGCGTATGCCGCCGTCCGCCAGTCGATCCGTACCGGACGGATCGACCAGGGGTCGACCGTCGGCAGGTCCGGTCCCGGCTCGACCGCACCCGCCGCCCGCCGGCGTGCGCGGCGGGTGGTGAACAGCAGCAGGGCCAGGAAGAACACGACCGTCACCGCGGACAGCACCAGCGAGTAGCGGACGATCTGCTGCGGCGCCCAGGTCAGGGTCACGGTGAACGCCGCGGCCGTCGGGTTGATCCGCCAGCCGTTGGCGTAGCCGTCGACCAGCCGCGGCTGGCCCGCGTCGGCGCCGTTCACCGTCGCCTTCCACCCCCGCGACAGGCTCTCGCCGAGCACCAGCCAGAAGGGCGTCCCCGGCTGGGCTCCCGTGACCTGCGCGGTGAACGACGTCGCGTCCGAGGACTGGACGATGATCCGCGGCGACAACCCGGCCGCGCCGGCCGTCCTGGCGGTAGGGGTGCCGGTCGGCGTCGCCGCGCCGGTGGCGGGTGTGCCGGTGGCGGGTGTGCCGGCGTCGCCGGCGCCCAGCCAGGGGCCGCCGCCGGCGTCCGAGGCGAGCAGGAGGCGGTCGATGTCCACGCCCAGCTCGGCGCCGTCCCCGGTCTTGATCACATGCTCGCCGGGGCCGAGGGTGAGCGCTCCGCCGCAGGTGGACACCCGCAGGCCGAGGCGGTTCACCGCGTCGGAGGTGGATCCGTCGATACGCACGCCGACCGGGTGGCCGTCGATGCTCAGCAGGTCGTCCCGGCAGGTCCCCGGGAGCTGCGCCGGGAGCAGGGCCGAGGCGGCCCCCGCGCTCTGGGTGGNGGTGGTGCTCTGGCCCGCGCCCGGGGCCTCGGTGACTCCGCTGGCCAGGCCCGGCAGCCCGATCTCGGCGATGCCCACCGGCATCGACAACGGCGACCGGCTGATCGGGTCGATGCTCTTGACCGTCCGCACGTCGTCGACGACGAACCGCCAGGTGCTGCCGGTGACGGCCGGGAAGGTCAGGGTCACCTGGCGGGTACCACCACGCTGGGCGGTGTCGGTGACCGGTGGCACCGGCACCGAGCCGACGACCCGGCCGTCGACCACCAGCCCGATCCGGGTCGGCACCGAGTGCCGGCCGTCGGCGACGATGGACATCGTCACCGAGGAGGTGGTGATCGGGGCCGGCGAGGCGACCTGGAGCCAGCCGCCCTCGGGGTCGCCGATGCCGGGGCTCCACGCGGTGGTGACGTCGCCGTCGAAGGCGCTCGACGACCGGGCCGCGAGCGAACCGGGCAGGCGGCCGGACGAGGACACGACCGGCAGGTTCGACGGCCGCCCGAGCAGGCGGTCGATGTGGTCGTCGGCGGCGTACGCGGAGATTCGCGCCGTGCCGGTCAGCGCGAACGTCCGCGCCGTCGGCAGCGCGAACGACCGGCTGATGATCTCCTCGGTGTCCTGCTTGAACGGCTCGGCCGGGTTGGCCCGGTCCCGCGACATCTGCAGGGCCAGGCGGTGGCCGAGGGAGGAGGCGCCGGCGGCGTCGAGGCTGTCGCTCGGCATCCGCAGCACCTCGTCGGCGGTCAGCGCCTTACCGTCCGCGCCGGGGATCTCGACCTCGGCGAAGCCGACGGCGGAGACGTTGTCGTAGGTGCGCTGGCGGCCGTAGTTCGTCGCGTCGACCCGGATGTGCAGCGTGCGGAACGTGCGGGTCGGGAAGCTGACGACCTGGCCGACCTGGGTGCGCGACGACGGGGTGAGGTCGACGGTGACGGGGGAGCCGCCGTCGAACGTCAGCGTCGCCCGGGTGATGTACCGGTTGCGGGGCCCGGACAGCGGCTGGGTGAGCCGGACGTGGTCGGTCGTGGTCGGCGCGGCCAGCGTCGTCTGCCACGCCTCACCGGTCGGGTCGGTGAAGGCGCCGACCCGCCAGGCGGTGTTGATGTCGCCGTCGATGCCGCGCACCGGCCGGTCCCAGGGGCCGTAGGCGAAGGAGTTGCCGTAGGCCGACGCCGTCACCGCGGCGATCTTCGCCGGAGTGCCGGGGGCGTGCAGGGCCGCCGTCGTCTCGTTGGCGGTCGTCTCGTCACCGAACAGCGGCAACCGGTTGTCGTTCGGGTCCTTCACCAGGGGGGCGACGCCGGGCTGCTCGACGTAGCCGAAGTTCTCCCGGACCCCCGTCCAGCGCTCGGCCCGCAGCCGGTTGGTGTCGCTGACGAGCAGGTCGGCGCCGTCGTCGAGGGCCTGGGCGAGCTCGCCCGGCTTGCTGGCCAGCTCGGGGGCGTAGAGGATCGCCCGCCCGGACGCGACGGGCTCGGCGAGCAGCCCGGAGGCGGCCGCGTCGACCAGCGCCTCCCCGTTGCCNCTGACCAGCAACGGCCGGGCGGTGGTGGCGGTGCGCACGATCGGCTGGGTGTTCGACACGGGGAAGACGGCCAGCGCCGGGGGATCGGGCACCGAGGTCTTCGTGCCGAGCGTGATCTCGTCGGTGAAGGGGATCCCCGGATCCTCGGCCACCGGCGGTCCGTAGGTCTGCGGCGCGCCGAGGCCGGCCGGCCGGGTGGAGGTGAACAGGTCCCACGTCGAGCGGGGCCGCGGGGTGCGGTAACGCTCGTAGGCGAGGTTGCTGCGCAGCATCACGTCGCCGACGCCCATCAGCCGGGCCAGGTCCGGCACGGCGGACGTCTCCAGCACGCCCTCCTGCATCCGCCGGTCCAGCGAGCGGACCAGGTCGACGGTGCCGGCCTCGCCGTACGGGATCAGCTCGCGCAGGACCAGCGGCCGGTCCATCAGCCCCTCGGTGACCGGGTCGAGGGTGCTGCCCCAGCGGTAGTGCGAGAAGTCGGCGCCAGGCAGCTCCAGCACCCGAGAGCCGTCGTCGCCGGCGTCGAGCGCCTTGGCGACCTGCGTCTCGTAGGCGGGGACCTGCTCGGGACGCTTCAGCAGGGGCTCGACGAACTCGCCGCGGAACAGCGGCGACATGTTCGCGGCGATGAGTACCAGCACCAGTCCCATCGCGAGCTGGGGAACCCCAGGCCGCCAGCCTCGCGCGGCACCGCCGCCGCCGACGGAGCCCGCGCGACGCCCGCCGCCGCCCGGGCCGGACCCGGCCGCCGCGCGCAGCGCGTACCGCTCCTCCAGGGCGGCCAGGCCGCCCGCGAGCAGCACCGACAGGCCGAGGGCGACCATCGGGACCGCGCGCGGCAGCGAGCGCAGCGCGAGCCCGGCCGTCGACCCCTCCGCGAAGTCCTTGAACAGCCGACCCCAGGGGGAGGGGTCGTCGTAGGGGTAGACGCCGACGGCGATCGTGGTGCCCAGCAGGATGAGCGCGACGAAGTAGCCGCGGTGCCCCCAGCGGATCGCCGAGGCCGCCGCGAGCGCGAGGATCGGCAGCGCGAAGCTGACGACGATCAGCCACAGGTCGTGCGTGTAGTGGGTCGCCGGCCCGATCCAGGGGCCGAGCGCGTCCTGGCCGTAGAAGAACCAGTTGCCCAGGCCTCGCAGCACCTCGGACGCCTGCGAGCTGCTGGCGACCGTCTCGATCGTCTCGGTGAAGGCGAGCACGTTCAGCCCGTAGCCGGCCTGCGTGTACAGCCCGGCGATCCACCACGCCGAGGTGACGAGGACGGCCAGCACGGCCCGGGTGCACATGCCCGCGGCGGCGCCGAGGCGGACCTCCCGGGTGCCCCACACGGCGAACGGCACCCACAGCAGCGGCGCGAACAGGATGAAGATGAGGCTGGAGGCGTTGATGCTGCCGATCGTGGTGACGACCAGGGCGAACGCGGCGGGGAAGCGCCAGCCCGCGGGGCGCCAGCCGGCGCGCCCCGGCTCGGCCTCCCGCANGCCACGCACGGTGATGCCGATCAGCCAGCCCAGCCCGGCGTAGGGCAGCAGGATCGCCGAGATCCGCGCCTCGTACTCCAGGATGTAGGGCGAGAGCATGTAGCCGGCGGCGGCCACGAACGCGAACCGGTCCGGCCAGCGGAACGAGCGCAGCAGGAACAGCACACCGGCGCCCGCGCCGAACAGGATCGAGCCGGTCCACAGCCGCTGCGCCACCCAGTCGGGCAGGCCCGCGATGTCCAGCAGCCAGTAGAACAGCCCCTGCGGGTACAGATAGCCGATGTTCTGGTGGGTGACGGTGCCCATGCCGATCGCGGGGTCCCACATGGAGACCGCCCGGCGCAGCATCCGGCCCGGATCGAGGTAGAGGTACGCCTTCGTGTCCGCGCCGATCTTGCCGGGCGCGGTGGCCAGCAGCGGCAGGTAGGCCACGGCGGCCAGCACCAGCGTGGGCCAGGTCGGCAGCAGCCGGCGGCCCCGTGACACCGCCGCACCGGCCCGACCAGCCGGGTCCGGCCGGCCGCCGGTCCGCGGGTCCGGGCGTCGCCCGGCCGGGGTCGCCGGGTCCGCGGCGCGCGGGGACGGGGCCTGGGCGGCGCCGTCCGGCGCCGGCGGGCGACCCCCGTCGGCACCGGACGGTGACGTGGTCAGGGTCACCGGATCACCGGGGTGGTCGCCAGGGTCACCGGCGCTGGCCGATCACGTCCGCGGCGCGGGCCGCGGGGGAGGCGGACCCGCGCTGGCGGGCCGCCTCCCGCACGAGCGCGGCGAACGTGGCGCGGGCCGTCTCCGCCCAGGTGAACGTCGCGGCGTGGGCGAGGGCACCGGCGGACAGCCGGGCTCGCAGGTCGTCGTCGGAGAGCACGCCGGCCAGTGTCTTGCCCAGATCGGTCGGGTCCTCCACCAACACGCCGGTCTCACCGTCGACGACCGCGTCGGTGTGCCCGGCGATGCGGGTGGCCACCGACGGCGTGCCGCACGCCGCCGCCTCCGTGATCGTCATTCCCCAGCCCTCCCGGGCGGACGCCGAGGTGAGCACCCAGGCGCGCCGGTAGAGCGAGAGCAGCTCGTCGTCGTCGACGCGCCCGACGAGGCGCAGCCACGCGCCCGCCCCGGCGGCCCGGATCTTCTTCTCCAGCTCCGGCCGCTCGTAGCCGTCGCCGACGATCACCGCCTCCATCGTCGGGTGCTCGTCGTGCGCCCGCAGCAGGCCGTCGATGAGGATGTCGAAGCGCTTGACCGGCACCAGCCGGCCGACGGCGAGGACGAGAGGATGCGGGGACCGCTCGCCGGCGGGGGTGAACGCCGGGTCGATCCCCGGCGGCACGACCGAGATGTTGCGCGGTGGCAGGCCGAGCAGCTCGATGATCTCGTGTCGGGACGACTGGGACAGCGTCAGGATCCGCGTGCGCCGGTACAGCGGCGGGGCGACCTTGAACTCCACCGTCTCGCCGACCTTCGCCAGCTTCGGGGAGAGCACCATCCGCCACATCTCGGCGTGCACATGGTGCAGGAACACCACCCGCGGGCAGCGGGCCCAGACGGGGGAGAAGAACGGCATGCCGTTCCAGATCTCCACCAGGCCGTCCCACGGACCGGTGCGGCCCAGCGCGCCGGACAGGGCGGTGCGCGGGAAGACCGAGTAGCGCCCCGCCTTACGCACCACCGAGTAACCGTGGCGGCGGACCGACTCGGGATGGCCGGGGGCGAACGCGGTGCGCAGGCTCACGTCGATGCCCGCCTGCGCCCAGCGCTCGGCGACCTTGTCGGCGTGCAGCTCCGAGCCGCCGGACTCGGGGTCGTCGAGGTCGCGCCAGGCGAGCACGTGCACGCGGCGCAGCCCGGAGGTCTCGACGAGCTCGGCGAGCGAGGGGCGCCGGGGGACGTCCTCGATGCCCGGCGCACCGAGCTGCGGGGCCAGGATTCCCGGCGGCACCGCGGCGCCGGCGCCGACCTGGGGCAGGATCAGACCCTTCGGGGTCGGCGGGATCGTCGCGCCGGGACCGGGACCGGGGCTGCGGCCGTTGCTCGGCGCGGTCATGCCCGAGCCGTCCGGCGGGCCGCGGCGAGCACCGACAGGCCGGTGACGACGGCCAACGCGGCCTGGCAGGCGAGATCGGCCCGAGNGGTCGCCGTCGGCGAACCATCCGCCCACACCAGCAGGGGGATGGTCGCCGCGGCGGCGAGGCCCAGGGCCAGCAGGACGCCTCGCTCTCCGAGAGCGAGCAGGTAATGGGTGAACAGCACGGTAGCTCCGAGACAGGTCATCGCTGCGGCCAGGGGAAGGAGCGCGCCGGAGGCGTCGGTGAAACGGGGGCCGAAGGCCAGGGAAAGCAGTTTCTCCGGTGCGATGAGAGCGGCGAAGAGCAACCCCATCGCCGGTACGAGGAGTATCGCGATCGTCGCACCGAGTTGATGCAGAGCGTGCTGCCCGAGATGCCGGCGGTCCGCCGCCTCCGGGAGCAGGAACCCGGCCANCACCACCGCAGCCAGCACGATCACCTTGCTGGCGACGGAGACGGCCGCGTAGGAGCCCGAGCGGTCCGGGGCGAGCCGGCCCTGCAGCAGCACGTCGACGTTCTGCAGCAGCCCGAGCAGCGCGAGCGCGACCAACGCGGCGCCGACCTCCACCGCCAGCCGGGTCGGCGCCTGGGTGGGCGTCAAGGTGGGTGCCGCGGGGGGCGGCTGCCCGGGCGGCGGGGCGGCCCGGTCGCGGCCCGGCGCCTCCAGGCTGCGGCCCATCGTTTCCGGGCTGCGGCCCATCGTTTCCGGGCTGCGGTACAGAGTCCACCGCACGTGGGCGAGGGCCGCGAGCACACCGAGCAGGACGCCGATCGCCGCGCCGGACTCGTCGAGGCCGACGAGCACCAGGCCGATCGTGAACACGGTCTTCACCACGGCGTCGACGAGCAGGTTCGTGGCCAGCGCCGGGTACTGGCGGGCGCACTGGAGCAACCCCCGGTCGACGCACAGCAGGCACCACGCGGCCCCCGCCGTGATGATCTCGGCGACGCCGCCGGGGCCGGGCAGCGACAGCTCGCGCGCCACGTATCCCCGCCCGATGATCGCGAGCACCGCGACCACGAGCACGGTCGCGACGCCCACCCGGCGGACCCGGTTCACCCAGGCGGCCATGAGGTGCAGCCGGCCGCTGTGCTGCCAGGTGGTGACCCGCCGGACCACCCCGACGAGCAGCGCGCTGCCCGGCATCGACACGACGAAGAAGATCGCGATGAGCTGGGCCACCGCGCCGTAGGACCTGGTGCTCATCGCCCGGGCGATGATCAGGGTGACGCCCATGTTCGCGGCGTTGGCAAGCAGGCCGGCGAGGGCCAGGGGGACGGCGCCGCGCAGCGCACCGCGCAGCCGAGTGCCGCGGGTCTGCCGTAGCCGCTTGCGCAGCGTCCAGCCGTCCCCGGCCTCGGCGGGGACGGCCCGCTCCGCCGGCCCGGCGCCGGCGGGAACCGGTCCGGCCACCATCGCCCCCGGGGCCAGCGGGCCCGTCGACAGCGGGCCCGTCGACAGCGGGCTCACCGCGGTGGGTCCGGTGGTGCTCGAGTTGATGGTGGCGGACCCGGAGCCGCGGGGGAGCGGCCCGGTGGTCGGCGGGCGGTTCATCTCCGGCCGTACCACCATCGGGCCGGTCGAGGCGGGATCCGGGGCGGTCGGACCGGATCTCGTCCGGTGCGCCGCCGCGCGCCGGACGGTGGGCGAGAGGTCCCCCGGCGGGACGGCGTTGCGGTTCATCAGCGTCCTCCCCGACGACACACGCAGGCGTCCTCCCCGGCGCGCGCCGGGGAATACCCGCGCGTGGCCGGTTCACCCGCGGCGGGGTGGCCGGCCGCGCGTTTCGTCAGGGGAAGGGCGTTCACCTGATCGTCAACGCCTTACCTGTTGATTCCACCTCAAGAGCCAGGTCGGCGTCGACCATCATCGCGATCAACTCCTCGAACCCGACNCGCGGCGTCCACCCCAACACCTCGCGCNCCTTCGACGGATCACCCACCAGCACATCCACCTCCGCCGGCCGGAAAAACCGCGGATCCTGCTGCACCAACCCCGACCAGTCCGAAATCCCCACCCGCCCGAACGCCGCATCCAACAACTCCCGAATACTATGCGTCACCCCCGTCGCCACCACATAGTCATCCGGAGTGTCCTGCTGCAACATCCGCCACATCGCCTCCACATAATCCCCCGCAAAACCCCAGTCC